>DATKYM010000055.1:0-16640 GCA_035528495.1 Nitrosopumilaceae archaeon | reverse complement strand
ATCCTCGTTGAATCAATTTATCTACAGATTGTGGTTTAACACATGCAGGGGAATTATCAGTTGATTTTAGAACAATTGCTAATCCTTCAGTACAGGTAACATTTTCTGGCAACACACCATCAGATATTTGTTTGAGAGGAGATGGAAAATATGCAATAGCACTTGCATCAAGATATGGGATTACCGTAATGAGTCCTATTGAAAGAATCAATACAAAAACAAGTAATTTCATAAAACTTTAAGAAAAATATTATATTTAAGCAATCTATGATTTTTCAAATCTGAATTTTAAACTCTGTCTAAAAGCCAGGGTTTTAAGATAAGTTTTGTTTGTAAATCAGGTTCAAGTCTTTAGAGACTCGAATGGGTTTAGTGATTATGTTGGATAATTATAGTAAGTTATCATCTAAGACTCGAAATTTTTTTCAAGAATAGATCATTGAATAACAATAATCTGCATAATCCTCCTAACGATTATGAAGTAAATTACTCATCATAATTATTCATGATATATTTTATGACAAAAGTTCCAAATCAAAAATATGGCATATGGCATGGAAAAATCAGTTTACAATGTTATGTTTTGAGTTCAATTACTGTTTATTGAAATATTCATGCGTAAAATCGTTTCTTGTCCGGTTGTTTTTTCAGTTCAATTTCCTTCTGAAGTAAGGGTATGGGTCCACGGGGATCCACCTACCATTTTGGGGATAGAAATGGATGCAGATAGGCGTGAAACAGAAGCTAGTTTTCATTTTCTACAAATAATGATTCCAAGAAATTGCCACCTGAATCAACATGTCGTACATACAAGATATGATCCGAATATCCAATCCAAATTTCAGTTGAATCATTTAGTTCATATACATAGATGTGAATTCCACTTCCAATATCTTGATGTGGTTCTCCAAATTTGAAAAATATCGTATCAATGTTAACAGACTCTGATATTGTGTTTTTAAAATCATCAAGAGTAGGAAATGCCTTTTCCATGTAGGAAGATGTTGGTTCGGGAATCACTTCCATACGATCTTGTGTAGGTTGTTGGTCAAAACCACCTGTGGATGTCATGGGAATCAGTAGCAACATTGGAATCATCATTAAGAATGGTATTATTGTTAGAACAATTCCTATAACCCATCCTTTCTTTACCATCTTTGGAGCATCAGGATGGTCTTCATCTTTTAGTACATACCACATTATTACACTTCCAATAATTCCCAAGAAAATTGGAGCTAAGTACCAAGCTGCAGATGGTTTGTCTGACATAATATATTCACAGGATACTAAGAGTTAAGAATTTTATATTCCAATAATACGATAATTGGGTGTGTTTTATTTTTTTCAATTATAAAAATTGCTTAAAGAGGGAATTTACATGAAAGCATATTTTTTTGCCTTGTGTTTTGTAAACATAAAAATCAGATAATTCGACAAAAGAAATCTAAGTCGATTTGTATAATTTCAAAAACTAGAATAATATTATCTGTTAAAAGGTAAGGCTATACCACTCTCCACAATATCCCAAAGGATTTAGATCAATGGTTTAAACAGTTGTAAAAATAACAGTCAATCAAAAACTCCAATCCATTATTTGTATATGCAAAATATTGTAACTATAGATCTCTATAATTATCATCCTTCATTTTAATTTCAATCTAAGAATATTCTGTTTAGAGTTCTTTTAAACTAGCATCAATTTCTCCAAAAACCATATCATAGCATTTTCTAAGGTCGTCTTCCTTTATGTGGGATATCTCTGCCATCTCAGTGAGGGTCTTTGGTGCTTTTGATATCCGTGACACCGTAAAGATGCAAATGGGAACCATGAGGTAAGGTGATTCAAATTTGAATAGATTTTTTTCTATTAAATTCTCGTGTAATTTTTGTGCATAATCTATGGTGCTTTTATCTATTTTTAATTTGAATTGAAATTTCTTGTAAATGATTTCTGTCTTCCTGTCCATCAATAACTTGACTAAAATGAAATAGATTGTATATTCTGTGTTGTTCAAATAAAACTCTCAATATGTTAAATTCGTTGATTGTAAAATAAAATCTCAAAAGTTAATATTTTTATTATTTTTGAACTTGATTTTCTATTGTTTGTATTACTTATTTTTTACAATTTTTATTTAGTCGATGTCATATATGGGGCGTAAATATGGTTGATAACAATTTACTTATTTTATTAACTCAATTACGAACATTCAGAAAAAAGTATCGATGTATCATTTGCCGAAACAAAGCTACTTTTTTCACTTAGAATGCCATTACAATCAAAGATACTAGTTACTTTTTTAACAATTTCCCCAATATCCGCATTTCGTTCTACTGACATTAACAGATGACACTTTTGCAGCATTGGTATGATGATTATTGCTACATTGTCTCTGTAAGTTGTAATATGGTTGATGCTACCTAGGTAATCATCAAATTCTCCTTTCATTGACAACTCCAAAGTTGATTGTATGTATAACATTCGCCTTAACCCTTCATTATCAATTGGTTGTACCCCCTCTTTGAAATCCCCTGTGATAATCCTGCCTAGGGAATTCACAATTCCACAAAATCTGATTTTGGGCTCTTTACAAAGGCGTTGACATAAAATTTCAAATCCCTCATTGGTTAATGGCATTCTAAAATCGTCTTTAATTTGTGGGTTATCATCAATTTTCATACAGTAAGAAAAAAACGAATTGATTTAATGCTATGTCTTTAAGTCTAATTACATACAAAGATGAGGTTGGATAAACACATATTCATCCTGCTAAAATTGGTGAAGAGTTACACATTTTAAATTCAAATAATTGCATACTATACCGTGAGTTCTGCTTCTGTATCCAAAAAACAACTTATTTTAGAAATTAAAAATAGATCAAAAATCCAGTGTGATCTTAAACGACATCTATCCCCAAGAACCGTTGGTACTATAATGAGATCATTACCTCTTGAGGGATATGCCCATTTAATGGGGAAAAATATCGCTTATTTTGAAACACATGTTGATTCTGGAATTGAGCGAGGAAAAAATGAGTTTAAAAAAGGTGATGTGGCTTTTCTACCTTCCTCTGGCAGTATTTGTTTTTTTATTTCTGACTCTGTTCCTGGAAAAACAATGACTCTAATTGGAAGATTAGATGAAAACAATGATTCCTTAAATGATCTTAAACCAGGCGATGTTTTTTTGCTTTATGAAGATACTGGTTGATAAATATAATGGCCACTAAATCCACCTACACGTTTAATGATTCCTTTTTTTAAGGATTCTTTTAGGAATACGTTTGCTGCTGAAACTTTGACTCCTGTTTGTCTTGCCAAGTCATGAGTGGTGATTACTTTGGAACGTTGAATAATTTTTGTAGCCTCTTGTTCATTAAGGAGTACAGTAATTTCTGCTTTTTTTGGTCCACTTTCCCCCTTCTCTTTTTTACTTTTCTTTCCATCTTTCTGACCTGAAGGACTTACTTTTTTCTGATTTGAAGGACTTACTTTTTTTGTTCCAGCCATTATTGATTGAAAAAAATATTCCTCTTATAAACGATGTATTCGATTTATCTAATAAAATTAAATTTTAAAAACAGGTGAAGTTTTGTGACGTTAAAATTTTTCAAATATAAATAACATCAATTCCATTGGATAGTATGGGTATAATTTCAAAAGGTGCTAAATGCAATGTTGATGGGTGTGATAATGATGGTACTCGTTCAATAAACACTACAAAGGTTGAAAATGCAAATTTGAGGGTAAATTCATCGGGAAAAAAGAGTGTTTTATGTAAAGAACACTACAAAGAATACAAAAAAGAATCAAAAGATGATAGAGATCTAGAACGAGCTAGGTTTGACAAATTTTAGTTTAATTTCTTTTTTGATTTTTTGGATTTAGAAGGTTTTGTGAAATAATCATCGCTGAGGTTTTGATAAAAAAGACCTAGTTTTTTATACAATCTTTTTGGTTTTCTTGTTTTCTGATTACTAAGCACGTATAGTGCTAAAATTGGAAATGCTATTGTGGCATCAGCATACACCGTAATAGTTCCCTCGTGGGCGTTTTTTACTTTTCCCCAGCTTTTCCCTTCTGCAAGAGTTGCTCCGGAAAGTCCACCTGTATCAGGTCTTGCATCTGTTATCTGAATAATGTAATCCTGACCTCCATCATTTCTAGATAGTATTTGGTCCAGTAATGGACCTGTCTGCTGAGCTGTATTTTTTGGAACACCTCCACCAATTTCGACTATTCCTGACTTTTCAGAATTAAAAAGAATGGCAGCTTGTTCAATAATTTCCCTTACAAAATCTAAATTGTAAACTTTACCTTGTAATCTTTGGATTACCAAATTTAGAGCAAGAGATGAATCTTTTATAGTTGAAATGTATACTGGAACATCGTAATCATAAGCACTTGTTATGAAACTTTTTTCAGGATGTTTTGATTTTTCTTTACTTAACTTTCCCATTAAATTACAAAATTCCGCAGTTGTAAATGGTTTATCTGGAAAATCTTTTCCAAACATTTTTTGAATTATTTGGTCTTCAGCTTCTAATGTTTCGCTAAATTTAATGTAAACATCTCGAATTCGTACGATTTCGTTTTCATATAATTTCATATCATCCACATCAAAATGACCTTGTTTGATGGGCAATCCCCAGGCAAAATGATCTTCATGATACACATTAGCCCCTGTGGTAACTATCCAGTCTACAAATCCACGTTCAATTAAGGACTTTATAATTCCTCCAAATCCTACTGGAGTCATTGCTCCAGAAACTGTAAGACAAATAGTTGCATTTTCTTTAATCATTTTTGCGTAAAGTTTTGCAGCCTCCCCTAACTGTCGTCCGTTAAAGCCAGATCTTGAATAGACTTCAACTAGGTCTTCGATTGTCATTTTTGGATCTAGTTTAATGTGGGGAATGTCTTTTCCTCGAAACTGATGGTGGTCCACTTTTTGAAATTAAATTAAACTGTAAATTAATACTTGTGCTTTACAATTAATTTTGTAATTTATCTTCAAAAGGCCGTTTTGATAAAATTTAATTAATTTTCATAAATTATAGTTGTTTTTGGTCATTCTTCTCAAAGGTTACTTATGTGAGAACGGCCTCTTTTGATATATATTGAAAATAATTGATTTGCATGATCCAGAACGTGTTAACCGCACACCTGATCAGATAGAGATTCTTTTGAGTTCAGGGGATTTTAAAGATAAAGGCTTTTTGATAAAACACGTGGAATTACGTTTGTATGTTGAAAAAATTGATGAGAAATTAGGAAAATTTTCCTTGATAACTTCATTTGTGGAGACAGACAAGGGGACAGTCGAAATGATCTATGATGAAGGTTATCGAGGCGATAATTCACTTAATCGCACCGTAAATTTTTTGATTTCTAATTTAGGATTATCCTCTTTAATTTTACGTTCACTAATTACCCTTAAAGGCAATATTACAGATTAATTAGGTTGGAAAAATTTTGATGGACTGTTTATGAACTTGCATGAATATTGATTCTCATGTTAAATGATTCCTCTATTCGAAAATCATTGGATAATTATGTAAAGCATCGATTACAAGAAATTCCCTTTGAAATAAAAGAAACTTTTTTCAAAACTACTCAAATATGGAAGTGTGAGAACGAATTAGATTTTTTGTATGGATATTATGTAGGTAGATTAGAAGAGGGCTCTCTTCATTACCTCTTAAAGGCCTCAAGGGCATCTGCCGGGGGGTATGTCGATACCTTTGAAATTAGAGGTGTTATTGAAACTCATAGACAAGAATTACGTGAGTTGATTCAAAAATCACTAAAAAACACATGATTCTCTGAGATGTGAGATTCTGATTTTACGAAAGAATCGTATATTTATGACACTATCGACATGATTTCGTGCGTATATTACAACTTCATTGTGACAGCATAGAATACACTCCAACAAAAAAGGAGATTAAAACTGCTGAGGAAAACATTTCGACTGAGACCACTCGCTTAGAAGAATTAGTTGTGGCGTTTGTTGCCATGGAAAAAGGAGATGATTTATCCGTAGCAAAAGATGCTATATCTCAAATTAAAAATTCAATGGAAAAAATTGGATGCAAAAAATTATTGCTATATCCATACGCACATCTTAGCTCAAATCTGGCATCACCTTCTCTTGCAATGTCCTTGCTAAAAGAGATGGAATCCTTGGCAGTAGATCTTGACGTTTCTCATTCACCATTTGGATGGACAAAATCATACAAAGTTCAGGTAAAAGGACATCCGCTAGCTGAGAGCTCAAAGGTAATTACAAAAAAAGATGTGTCTATAGATCAAACAAAATCCGACGAAGAGGAAGTTGTCTCAGATGCATTAAAATCAGAATCTAAAATCCAATCTTTTTGGCATATTTTATCACCTGATGGGACCATGACTCCAATGTCTGAATTTAATTTTAGCAATCATAAAAAATTAGAGATACTATCAAAATACGAGTCTGCGAAAAAAAGAAGCGTAGATGAGCCACCTCCACATGTTGCATTGATGAAAAAACTAGGAATTGCAGACTATGAACCTGCATCTGATTCTGGAAATATGAGATTCTTTCCAAATGGACGTTTGATTAAATCACTAATTGAACAATATGTTACAAACAGAGTAAAAGAATATGGTGGTTATGAGGTGGAGACTCCAATCATGTATGATTCGGAACATCCAAGCATGGTTAGCTACTTTAACCGATTTCCTGCAAGGCAATATAATATAGATTCTGAAGGCAAGAAGCTTTTTTTGAGATTTGCAGCATGCTTTGGACAATTTTTAATGGCAAATGAATTCCAGCTTTCTTACAAAAATCTACCTTATCGATTATACGAGCTTACAAGATATAGTTTCAGACGAGAGCAATCAGGGGAGCTAGTGGGATTAAGACGACTTCGAGCCTTTACCATGCCTGATTGTCATGCATTTTGTAAAGATATGGAGCAAGCTATTGAAGAAATCAAAACACGATTTGATTTGTCTCAAAGCGTTCTAAAAGAATTAGGTATTGAAGAATCAGATTATGAGATGGCCATTAGATTCACTGAGGATTTCTACAATGAAAATAAAAACACAGTCCAAGAACTTGTAAAGAAACTTGGAAAACCTGTTCTAATTGAAATGTGGAAAGAGAAATTTTTCTACTTTGTTTTAAAATGGGAGTTTAATTTTATAGATAATTTAGAAAAAGCATCAGCATTATCTACTGATCAAATAGATGTTGAAAATGGAAATCGATATGGTATTGATTTTGTTGACGAAAATAACGTAAAAAAGAATCCTATAATTTTACACAATTCTCCAAGTGGAGCAATAGAGCGAATAATTTACGCTCTTTTAGAAAAAGCGGCTTTTGATTCAAAACAAGGACGTAAACCCCAACTACCTTTATGGCTCTCCCCAACACAAGTGCGAGTAATTCCTCTGAAAGACGAATTTAATGACATTTGTAATTCTTTGGCAGGAAAAATCTCTTCACATAACATCCGTGTTGATATTGATGATAGAAATGACAGCGTTGGAAAGCGAATAAGGGAAGCTGAAAAAGAATGGATTCATTATATTTTAGTAATTGGAGAAAAAGAGGCAAATTCTGAAAGTCTTAGTATACGAGATCGAAAGACGGGTGATGTCAGAGAATTATCCTTAGATGATTTTGTAAAAGAAATTAATGAACAGACAAAGGGAAAACCCTTTTCGACTCTAAATACTCCAAAGTATCTATCACAGAGACCGCAATTGATGGTGTAAAATATGAGCTTTTTAGAATTTTACATGGACAAAAATCCCCTAATTACTTCATCTGATCAAGGGGATCCTGTGGCCACCATATTTGGTGTGCCTTTTGATTCTACTCATTCCTACAAACCAGGTTGTAGATTTGGTCCTGAGGCAATCCGTGATGCCTTTAACAATATCGAAATATTTCACCCTGATTTACAAGTAGATCTTGAACTTGTAAATATAGAAGATTTGGGAAACACCAAACATACAGTCGTTGCCTCAGAAATGATAGATATGCTTAGAAAAATAACAGGGGAGATACTTGAAAAAAATAGGCAATTGTTTATCCTTGGAGGTGAGCATCTTATTACTTATGGAACCTATTTGAGTTTCCCAAAAGAAACAGGATATGTTGTTTTTGACGGACATTATGATTTAAGAGATGAGTACGCCGACACTAAACTTAGTCATGCTTCTTATCTTCGACGAATAGTTGAGGAGAGAGGTTCTGATAACATTTTGCATGTTGGTGCACGAGCATTTGTAATGGAAGAACTCGCATTTCTGAAAGAAAATAAAATAAAGACTATTTCTGATAAAGAAATACGTCAAGGGAAGGGGCCTCAACTTTTAAAAGATCATGTATCTACTTTTGATAAACTGTACACCAGTTTTGATCTTGATGTCTTAGATCCTGCATTTGCTCCAGGGGTTGGGAATCCTGAAGCTGCTGGTATTACTTCGAGAGAATTTTTTGATATGATTTACTCTTTTGAGAATAAAAAAGTAACAGGTGTTGATATTGTAGAATTAAACCCAACTTATGATAACGGTGCCACAGCATCTTTAGCTGCAAAAATAATTTCTACATTGATAGCACTAAATTTATCGCAAAATTAGTAAAAGTAGATTGACTGTTATCTAACACAAATTATTTTGGTTAGATTTTATCTTTCTTTTTTGGATAATTTTTGTGCTAGAAATTACTCGAATTGACTCGTGTAGAAGTTGTAGTGAAACCTTTGACATTCTTAGAACGTGTATGGTGTGCGAGCAGCCATCTCAATTCAAATACTCAAATTACTTTCATTTTGTCGATGATACAATCTATACTCGATGTGTGATCTTAGATGATAACCTATAATTTATACCTAAAATGATGCATATTTTATAAATTTATCAAACAAGTATCTTATTTTTTATATACTTGGGTTTTGGGAGAATCACGTGTTAAATAACCTCAGGGAGACACTACGTCCAGCTCTTGAAAAGATGGGAAAAGGATTTGCATCTACAGGATTATCTCCAAATTTTTGGACGGTAGTTGGATTGGTAATTGCATTAGCATCTGCTTTGGTTTATGGTTTAGGAATCGAGCATGGGTTAATCTTTGGAGGTGTATTGCTTCTTGTGTCAGGATTTTTTGATATGGTTGATGGTCAGGTGGCCAAAGTAACAGGCAAGACATCAAAAAAAGGTGGATACCTCGATTCAATGTTTGATAAAATTGCAGAGACTGCAATTTTCCTTGGAATTTTAGTGGGAGGTTATGCAGAGCCTTATATGGTATTGCTTGCAATTACACTGTCATTACTCGTTAGTTATGCTAGAGCAAAATCTGATTCGCTAAATATCAAACTTCAAGGAGTGGGAATAGGGGAGCGAGCCGAACGTCTTTTGGTAATTGCGATAATTGGAATTATTGGTTTTATGGAAATTGCTGTGGGTATCGTAGTAATTATAGCAGCTATAACATTAGTTCAAAGAATGGTGTTCACTGCTAAAAATATCAAAGAATAGTTTTATCGAAGTTTTCCCCGTTTTCTTCTGCTATCAGCTGATCTGATTTTAAGAATTTTAAAATGAATTGCACATGAAATACAGTAATGTTTTAGAACAGTAGGTGATGCAATGTAAGCTCCTTGGGCTCTTAATTCTTTTGCCAAGGTGTGCTCTACTAAATTTAATTTTGAGGTGACTTTTTTGGCCTTGTCTTTAGGTACAGTTTGTCCACAGTTTGTACATTGTACAGTTCCAGTTGAACCTTTCCCCCCTTTGGTACGACCTCTACTTGCACGCTTAAGTGGCATATCGAGAATCGCTCTTGCCTCTTTATATTCTTGCCCAAATGTGGAATTCCCTTCTTATTTGCTGCCATAGTGTAGTTGGTTCTAAACTCTATTTTGAAATTATTTTTTGGGAAGGAAAGGCTTTTTCTTGCTTAGTTTTATTTTAGTTCTCAACTTGTACATTTTTTTCCATATGTTTAGACATTGAAATTAACTGATTTTCTAATATCTTGGGACTTGCAACATAAAAATGGGCATAAAAATGACCATCATCTTCAAAGCCTTTTACATCAATTCCCTTACTGTTCAAAAGAGAAATGGTTTGATTTCTTTCATCTGAATCTGAGAATCGCCTTTGACGAATTAGATCCAAATCTGTTCTTACAAGAGAATAACCATAATAATCAAAGGTCTGTTGGATTTTTTCCATATCAAACATTCTTAGAACTGAAAAGGCAAAAATAGGCTTGTCTATATCTGATTGTGAGTATTTTGTTTGTTGTTTTTTGATTAATTCAAAGAGATTTGAAAATGCCTTAAATCCAATGTAGCCAATACAGCCTGTTGCAATTATCATATCAAATGAAGGAATTTCTTTGATTGGGGGACTTTCCGTTTCAAGATTTACACAAATTCCTTTCTTGCATAATTTTACGTTTTCAGAGAACTGTAGTGCAGGACATGAAATATCTATCTGATAGAAATTTAGGTTATCGTTTGAGGGAATTTTTTCAAAAAATTGCTTTGTTTGTTCTAATCCGGTACTATCTCCTTGCAAAAAGAAATCATCGAGATCTGACATTTCCAAATCATATTTCATCAGTGCAGAATTAATTCCATATGAGCTTCCGATATCCAAAATATTGATTGGTCTTGATAGTGTTTTGTAAAGTTGTTTTGCAAGTGATAGATAGAGTGGTTTTGTTTTATCAGGAATACCATAGTGTAGTCTTTTCATTTCTTCAAGATAATCATCCGGAAATTTTTGCGTGTAAATATTTGTAAAATCTTTTTTTACGACTAATTCATCCAATCTGGAGTTTGGTTATCAATTCACCTGTTATAAAACCACCTATGAGAATTACAAAAATTCTCATAACATCATACCATATATTATTGATTTAACGATTCTCCAACAAACAAACTCTAATCATAACGCAAGTCATAACAAACTTTTTACGCACAAAGGGGGGGGGGGGCTACCTTTTTACTGATAGTCGATAAACTCGTTAAAACTCCATTTACTCATTAAGCAGGGTTTTCTTGAGATATGTTTTTGCGTATAATTGACAAAATTCTTGAATTTAGTTCCTGTTTTTGAGCCAAATACTCATTATGTTTTAATTCTTGCCTGTGCTCTTAGAATTTGTATCGATATGAAGGGATTGTGCCATACTTGTTGTGCCTCGAATGTAGAATTGGTAATATCTAAAAGAGAAATTATTTGCAAATCTTGTTCGGAAAAAAATAAAGCAAAAAACTAAATCATCAGATTGGTAAATCCAACTAAATGAAGCTTGCCTTGTTCTCTCATTGTGCAATTGACACAATTACAATAGGTGATTCAAAATATGAGCAAATAGGTGGAGCAGCTTGTTATGGTGGAATCACTGCAAAACGATTCAAATTTGATGTCGAACTAGTCACAAAGTTTGGCCCTGACTTTCCACATAAACAATACCTTACAGATAATCACATTCAGTTTGAAAATGCTTTAAGCAACAAAGACACCACAAAATTCTCTATAATAGTAGAGGGCTCTGATAGGACACTAAAACTTGAAAACCAATGTGACCCAATTACATATACAAAAATTAATGCAGATGGATTTATTGTCAGTCCGATTTTTCATGAAATTACACCCGAAGTTTTTGAAAAAATAAAACAAGATTCTAATTTTTTGTTTTTAGATCCTCAGGGATTTCTAAGGAGAACTAATAATGAAAAAAAAGTTTTTTTAGAAAATACTGAAATTAATTTGAATAATGTAAATGCAATCAAAGTTAATCCTGAGGAAGCAGAGTATTTGATAGGGACATCTAAAATAGATGCTTTAGTGATGTTGCAAAAAAAAGGAGTAGAGTATGTAATTTATTCAAATAAAGCCGAGATATCGATGTTAGTCAAAGATAGGATTTATTCCCTAACACTTCCAAACAAAAAAATTCATGATACGACGGGAGTAGGTGACATTTTTTGCTCTGCGTTTTGTTGCACAATGTTAAAGGAAAACGATTTTCTTTGGGCTTTTTGTTTTGCAGGAGGTGCTGCTCAGGCCTCACTTGATTCAAAAAATATTGGGCTTTTAAAGATACCAAAACAAGGCGCTATTGAAAATAATGCTTCTTATTTTTATAATCTATTGAATTACCGTTCCATTTAGCTTTAACCTTTTATGGTATGGTCATTTGAAATTCTTTGTGCAAATAGGAATTTATGGTATAGGCTCTACATCTACTTCTCAAAGAATAATAAAAAAAATACTATCTGAAAATGATATCAAACCCTCTATCATTACCCCAAAAACTAAAACAAAACAATTTGATTGTGTGATTGTTCTTGGAGGCGATAAAGGAATTCGAAATTATTTTCACAGGGCATTTGATTCTACCTCTCCAGTTTTAGGAATCAATGAGGGGGAATATGGGGGATTTTTAGCGCAAATCGATCTTAAAGAATTTTCATCATATGTAAATAGATTAAAAAAAGGAAATTATTCAATTGAAGAAGTTCCACGATTGGCAGTAAAAATAGATGGAACAAATGTTTTTCCTGTTTTAAATGATGTTGCAGTATTTCCTTCGAAAAGTGCAATGCTGATGGAGCATACGCTTAGTGTTAATGGAGAGGAAGTATGGCACGATAGCGGTGATGGAATAATAGTCTCTACTCCAATTGGCTCGTCAGCGTATTCCATGTCAGCAGGTGGACCTGTAATTTTTCAGGATTCAACAGTATTTGGGATAATATCTGTAAACTCTTTGAATGTAAATAGAAGGCCAATCATTGTTTCTAATAACAGTTCAATTGAGATAGACGATATCTCTGCTAGACTGCATTGTGAAGTAATTCTAGATGGATTGGAGCGATATAAAGTAAACAAGACTGTAGAGTGCACACAATATTTGCCACCTGCAAAAATTATTCGTCTCAAAAAAGATTCTACTGCAATTTCAGCACTTGCAAAAAAAGCACATCTTGCAGAAGAGTTACTTAGTATGCCTCCAAGCTCAAAACTAATCATAAAAACACTAGAGTATGAAGGTGCACTAACACAAAAGGATCTTTCAAACAAAACACTTCTTCCTGATAGAACTGTTAGATTAGCACTAAGTCACCTACTTGATAAAGGATACATCAAAAAGAAAGTCTCAGTTAGAGACGCAAGACAAAAAATATACGAAATCTCAAAAATAGAATAATCTAGCTTGAAGCGGTTTTGACAAATGACACAAAAGATTCTTCAGGAAATCCTGGTCTACTGTTAAATTCGGGGTGAAACTGTACTCCCAGATAGAATTTGTGACTGGGAATCTCTAAAATCTCCATTCTCTTTCCACCATCACTTTCTGCAGAAAAAATCATTCCATGTTGTTCAAAATCAGTAATGTAGTCTTTGTTTATTTCATAGCGATGTCTATGCCTTTTGTTAATTGAATCAGAAACATAAATTCTCTTGGCAATTGTATCTGGGTTTATCTTGATATTATGACCTCCAAGTCTTAAGGATCCTCCCATGTCTTCTACATCCTTTTGTTCGGGGAGCAAGTCCACCACTGGGTTTTTGGAATCATTTTTAATTTCAGTTGAATTTGCATCCTCTAGCTTCAAAACTTCACGTGCAAATGCAATGGCTGCAAGCTGAAACCCAAAACAAATTCCAAGATATGGGATGTTCTTCTCTCTTGCATAATTTGCAGTTTTTATTATTCCCTCAGATCCTCTGGTACCAAATCCTCCTGGCACTAGAATTCCATCATAATCTGAAAGTTTACTATAATCATCAATTAATTCAGAATCAATCCAATCAATCTCAACTTCTTTTCCTAGTTTTGCACCTGCGTGTTTTAATGCATGATTTACACTCACGTAACTATCTGTAAGGGTTACATATTTTCCGACCATTGCAATCTTTACTGTTTGATCCTTTTGACTAGACATCGACTCTGCAATTTTATTCCAATCATCCCAATTGGCTGATGCATTGACCATGCCAACTTTACCAAATTTTGTAAAAATAGAATCTAAAATTCCTTGGTCATAGAGAATCTGGGGTACTTCAAAAATTGATTTTGCATCATGACAAGAAAGAACATCATCAACTGCAACATTGGTAAAGAGTGCTAGTTTTTTCTTTGTTTTTTCCTCTAGTGGTTGGGTGCATCTCACTGCCAAAAAGTCTGGCTGTATACCAATTCTACGTAATTCTTGTACACTATGCTGAGTAGGCTTTGTCTTTTGCTCGCCGACCACATCAAGTGACGGAGCCAAAGTTACATGGACAAAAATTACATTTTTGGGCCCATCCTCAACTCTCATCTGTCTTAGGGCTTCTAAAAATGGAAGTGATTCAATATCACCTACCGTTCCTCCACACTCTACAATCAAAAAATCTAATCCCTCATCATCTGCAATTTTTTTAATTTTGTTTTTTATCTCATCTGTTATGTGTGGAATAATCTGTACACATGCTCCCAAATACTCTCCTTTCCGTTCTGATTCAATTACGGTAGAATAAACTTGAGCAGTAGTAATGTTGTGATTTTTAGGAATATTTTGATTCAAAAAACGCTCATAATTTCCAATATCCATATCACACTCTCCACCGTCTTCTGTAACAAAGACCTCCCCGTGAGCTATTGGATTCATGGTTCCTGCGTCGTAGTTTAGGTAGGGATCTATTTTGATACAAGAGACTTTTTGATTTGCTAATTGTAATAGTTTGGCAATAGACGATGTGGTGACTCCTTTACCAAGACCGGACATTACACCACCAGTCACAAAAATGAACTTTGTCTGCACATTTAGCAAATGAATAACCGGTTTTTGTGTGTTTTGCCGATCTATCTCTGGTTTTAACATGTGTAAAAAAATTCTCTAATTTTTGAACAAATTTTTAAAATTAGACCAGCTTATTTTTTATCTCACCTCTTCCATAGTATAAGTTGAGAACCTCTAGATAGTGGCCATTAAAGGTGGAAAACTATAGTTGCAAAAATGACGGTAGGCCACTATACTTTGACGTGTAATTTTGGAATGTATCTGTCTTCTTGGTAATCTTTATCATAGTATTTTGAAGTTTTATTTAATTGGGTTAGTGTCTCTAAAATTTTTTCTGCTTGAAGTATCTCAATGTCAAATCTAATGTGGACATGCCGAGACCCAGTAGACTCTTGCTTTTTATGCCTATTTTGAACAAACTCTAAAATTTGGTTTTCTATGATTTCATCCATTTTGTCTTTGTTATGATTTTTGGGTTACATTCAATGTTTCTTTTTTTAAAGATCTGGTGAATAATTCAATTTTCTTTTCTATCTTGCTTTGTGGAGTTGTCTCCATTAATTTTAAAAACGCACTGCCTACAATTACTGCATCAGCACCAGCTGTGACGAATTTTTTCACATCTGCTGGAGTTGATACTCCAAAGCCAACACCAATGGGGATTTTTCCTTTGGTTTGTTTTTTTACACTCTTGATTGCCTTTATTGTATAATTTTTTACTCCCGTCTTTACTCCAGTGGTACCAAACACTGCAACAAGATATAAAAATCCAGTAGTAACTTTTGCAATCTTGTTTATTCTATCTTTGGTGGTATTGGGAGAGATTAAAAATATTGTATCGGTGTTTCTTTTAGCTGCATCTAGATATTCTTTTGATTCCTCAATTGACATGTCTGGTAGGATAAATCCGTCAATCCCTGCTTTTTTTGCTTCAGTGATGAACTTTTTATATCCTTTGTGGTATAAAATATTGGTATAAGTCATCAGTACGAGTGGAATATCAGTTTGGTCTCTTATCTTTTTAACGATATGAAAAAATTTATTTATTGTTGTCCCTTTCTCTAGTGATACAGCACTAGCATTTTGAATTACAGGGCCGTCAGCTAGTGGATCGGAGAATGGAAATCCTAGTTCTATAATGTCTACTCCTCCCTTCACCAGTCCCTTTACTGCAGAAATTGTTGCACTTTCATTTGGATAGCCTACCATGATATATGATATCAACGCCTTTTGATTTTTTTCCTTTAATTGCGAAAACTTTTCTTTAATTCTTGACATTTGTTGACCCAGTAACGATGCTCTTCTTATTTAATAAAAACTGTTTTGAATTATACTAATTCTATATTGAATGGATACAAGTACTTTGTAAAATATCTTGTTAATTTAGATTCATTTGTTTAGTTGTTTTTGGGATTTTCAATTAATGATGATAAACTGATTAATTCAATTCTTGAAGTATCAATGAGTTTATCTGTAGAGTAAAAAGACAAACCCCCATTTACGCGTAAAAATCCGACTGTACTAACGTAATGACGTGATAGGATTTGTTGGAAAATAATTTTTAAAATTTTCAATAAAATATCTCTGGTGTAATTGGTTATCTTTCCAACGTATAATATTTTTAAATGATTAGTTGAAATTGTCCAAATCTATAATCTCTAAATTTTGGTTCACGATTAGAACGTGGTTATTTTTTAGCCAAAAATTTTACTGTATCAGAGGAATTTCTCCAGGGAACGATACTAAAATGATAAACTTCGTCTTAAAATTTTTGTTACACTTTTTAGTTGTTAGTCTCCGAAAAATAAAATCAAATTACCAGATTGG
>DATKYM010000054.1:0-16265 GCA_035528495.1 Nitrosopumilaceae archaeon | reverse complement strand
GAATTTAGCAAGGATGGAGTTTTCAATTACTTTTGTATGGTACATCCTTGGATGACAGGACAGGTAAATGTGCAAAGAAGCGGAACTGTAATTGGACAACAACCTGTTGTTGAATTTTCAAGTTCTGCATTTACCGGTAATCCTCCAATTACCGTAAAAACTAATTCTAATCATTACAATGAAGGCGATACAATTTTTGTTTCAGGTGAGGTAAGTAAAGTTATTTTCGGATATGCTGTTAGTCTCATGACAATAGCTCCCAATGGTAATGTAGTTTCAATTGATCAATTAATGGTCGGTTCTGATAAAAAATTTAGTACTGAACTAGATGCTGGAGGATCACTAATGCAGGCTGGTGGAGAATACACGATTCAAGTACTCTATGGAACCGAAAATAGAACTGCAGAGACGTCATTTACATTCCCAGGATCTACCGGGTTTGATTCCAACCTTGTACAAGTCGAGGGAACTGACTTTATGATAGAACATGCAATCATTGGTGGAAATCTACTCTCAATTACACCTGACGTAAATGCAAATTCTCTCATCATGGGAATTGATGCTAGGGTTGATGGTCAACTGGGTGTTATTTTAGACAGAGAACTGATTGATGCAAAAATTGGAGAAGTAGATTTTGATTACTTTGTCCTAATCGACGGGAAAAAAGTTGACTTTGAGGAAACAACTTCCTTAACAGATAGAACTCTAACAATACCATTTCCAGTAGGAGCTGAAGAGATTGAAATTATCGGTACACATGTAGTGCCAGAATTTGGTGCAATCGCAGCTTTGATTTTAGCAGTGGCGATTCTTTCAATAATTGCAGTTTCTGCAAAATCAAGACTAAGTATTATACCAAGATATTAGGCTCATCAGTTCATTATCACTTCTATGAACCCCTAAAACCAACAGGTTCAAATCCCCGTGGGCCCATGGATTTTTTATATTGCCCAAGTATCTGAATTTTTGAAGATTTGAAATATAGAAAATAAATTTCAGGTAAGAAATTGCGTTCATTCATCAAAATTACAATTTTTGTCTTCAGATAATTTTATCTTTATTAAATAGAAAAAATTCATGATTTTATAGTATGCAAAGAATAGTACTTTTAGTAATTCTGGGTATTTTGACTTTGGGACTAGTCGGAACATTAAATGATGCATATGCTGAATCTTTTACTTCATTTAGTAGCGGATCATGGGATTCTGCGGCAACTTGGCGAGATGGAATGAACAATCCCGGAGTTCCTGGAGTAGCCGATAATAAATCAATTAACATTGCCCACACCGTTACAATATCTAATCCTGTTACCAATTCTGGACAAATATCTCTTGGTGGTACTCTAATTATCGATTCTACATTAACAAACAATGGGTTTTTCGATGGAATAACCACAAATGGAATTGTAAGTTTTGGTGGTACCGTTACTGTCAACTCTAATGGAATCGTTCAAAACAATGGTCTATATAATAATCTCTCTGGCACCACGACGACAATTAATTTTGGTGGTCAATTCTTTAATAATTATGCCTCTGGTAATGGTCACTTTCATAATGAAGAAGCCACAATAATTGTTAAGGGCACTTTTACTAACAATGGTGACATTCACCAATTAACAAACGGCGTAATGACAGTCAGCAGCGGATCTCTTATTAACACTGGTCCTAATGCTGTATTTGACAATCGTGGTGGTGCTACTCTTACATTATCCCTTGCAAGCATAGGACTCGATAACAAATCTGGTGGTGTAATTATCAATGAAAGTTTAATCGATAATGCTTTCGCCAACATTAACAATACTTCTACCATTAACAATAATTCTGGGGGTCTAATCAAAAACGATTTCGGGGACATTAACAATAATTCTGGTGGTGTAATCAATAACAATATTTTTGGTTCCATTACCAATAAGGGCTCTTTCACCAATAATGATGGCGCTACCATAAACAACAAAGCAAGTAGTCTTATTGAAACTTCAACAGGTGGCACCTTTAACAACTCTGGAATAATCAACAATAATTCTGGGGGAACAATCAAAAACACCGGTGGCTCTGGGAGTGGTTTGGACTCCGATGCTAACATCAACAATAGAGTTGGCGGCAAAATCAACAATTCTGGCACTATTTTAACAAAGGCAAACTCCAGCGATCCGATCACTACAATCCGTAATTTTGGTACCATCGACAACTTATCTGGAGGTGCCATCACAGCCGAAGGTGGTGCAATTAAAAATGTACTCGGTGGCTCAATTATCAACAACTTATCTGGAGGCATCATCACCAACAATGGTGGTGTACTTCACAACCAATTTGGCAATATCTTTAACCTTTCTGGTGGTATCATCAACAACAATAATTCTTTCAACAACACTGCTGTCATCACCAATTCTGGATTGATCAACAACACCGATAGTGGTACCATCAACAACACCGGTGGCACTATCACTAATCCTGGAAATATTTTAAACTGTGGTACATATACTGGCACAATACCCTCTGGCAATCAAATAATCAATTGCACTATAACTGAAAATACAACACTCTCTTCTAATCTCACCATTCCCGTTGGAGTTACCTTGACAATAAATCCTGGTGCTGTATTGACAGTAAATACTGGAGTTACCTTGACAATAAATGATAAAATAATTGTAAAGTCAGGTGGGAAACTGATTATAATATCTGGTGCGACATTAAGAGTAATCAATTAACCATTTATCTTTAAATTAATTTAAATTCCAAAATCTTTAATTTTTACACCCTTCTGTGTCCAATTTTATTCCCAATTTGGTAGGTGAATCCCCGTGAGCCCCTTTCGTTCTAAAAATTATTTCCAACAAATCATACCATCGTCTTGTTTTAGTCAGTTGCATGTTTTCGTGCCTAGCTGGGGGATGTCTTTTTACTGACAGTCGATAAACTCGTTAATACTTTCAAAAGTAGATACAAAAAAATTTTTTGCATCAATACCGAACAGTATCACGCATCATAACCTTGTATAGGATTATGAAAATATTGTCTAGACACTAAAATCTAAGTTGGTGTTGGGAATTGACCTGTCAATGCAACAATATACCGGGGTCCAGATTGAGATCCATTTTCATGCCAACTCTCAAAACATCTCATGTCTGGTAAAGCAAAAGTCGTATTCCCATCTCCACCGTACATTGTTCCATAAAGTGAAAATAGTGCGGTGTATTGTGAAATTTGCAATAACCTACCATCAGCATAAGCAAAGGCAGTCGGTTCAAAGTTTCCTCCAAACAAGAAAATCTCTCCAATATATGGAGCAGGAACTGCCTCCGCAAAAATAGGCAATTTTGAAAATATGGGTCCAAATTTAGTTTCAATTATCGATGGTTTATCTCTCATGAAAAATAAAACAGGATCAATAATTGGATTGTTCAAATTACAAGGACGTGCACTATACTCAGTAACACCACTGGGAGTCCCTATTCCTACATCACCCAGCTGAGAATCAGCATATCCCTTTGTTGCAGCATCAGTATTTACAGTTGGATTTGCTAAATTTTTTATTTTTTCACCTTCCATATCCAAATCCCCAGTAATCACAACATTTCCGCCCAAGGTTATTGTAGGTAAAACGATTCCAGCGTAAGCAGTTCCAGCTCCGCTAGCAAAAACAATTACAATTAAAACGATTAGAATTTTTTTTGATATTTCCAACTCTGTGTGGTAATTTAAAAATGAGATAGTTAAGCATTACTTTACGTTTCCAGACAAAATTGAATGATCCTTATCTTTAGTGGAAAGCCAACATGATTTCATAGTCCATAGTAAGATTACGAATTATTTTTTCTTTGAAATTGCTTTTTTAAGATCGTTGAAAACCATTACAGGGTGAATCTCTACTTTGGCATCAAATTCCTGAAACATTGGCTCGGCAATCATAGGTATTTTGTCAACACTCGGTAAATCTATTATGAACTCAAATGTTCTAAGGCCATTTTGTTCATAAAAATATGCTGCCTCTCCTTTGATTTTTTTGTAATATGCTTCTAGTTTTTGAATTCCTTTAGGGTCTTTCATCATCTTGTTGCCACCTTCAACAGTTGGTTGGATACGAAGTAAAAATCTCATAAACTAGATTAAAATGATGTTCCTATTTACTTTGTCGATAAACTCGTTGATACTTCAAAAATTCAAGAATTTCCTAGAAAAAGAAGAATACAAGCAAGTATAAGCTATGTTTTGAATTATCTTCTTTAATCATCAGTGATGGATTGATGTTTTGTGATGATATAATGCTTTAATTAATTTTAAAATTAATATTTTCTTTTGTCAATAAGTAACTTTTCTAATTAAATGAGGCTCTTTAAGCATTATCATAATATCATTTGAGGATGACAAATCCACTTCCTTTAGATTATGATTTGTAATCACGATTAATGCTTCACATCTAGAACATAGAATAGTTTGTCCAGAGGATCTATTTTCAACTATAATCCCTTTTTCTAATTTATCTTCTTTATTGCAAGTAGGACATAACCTAGGTTCTTTTAAAATAGTAATAATTTCACGAATGTAGATACTTCTTGCCATTTCAAATTTGATTTATTTCAACAATAAAGAGTTTTAATTTAGTGTTAATTGGCACCCAGCAATCTTATTTCAAACATCAAACCGTTTTAATTATTTGAAACAAAACGTTAGGTATTCAACGTATTTCCTAATCTGGCCAATTAACAAACAACTTTAGCATTTGAACAACATAAATTTTTTGGAGAATTTTTCTATATTGTGTAAGGGTTGCTAGCATTTGATTGTGCCTGTAAATTAATTACAAATTATACAAGTGTTTATTAAAATAATTAATACAATATCTTAAATACTAAGAATTCCTATAGTAATTGATGTCGTTAGTTATAAAATCTGGCGATTAGGTTGCGTAGTCTCGCAGAACTAAAAAGGCAATCAGGCTTTCAAAGACCTGACCACGGGAGGAAATCTCTCATTGTTCTGTAATTAAGAGGCTTACGCCTTTTTAATTTTCATAAAAAGTTGAATTAGAAAAGTTAGGAATTGACTGTATTTTATGTAACTATTTCGTCTAATCTACCTTCTTCCTGTGCACGCTTAATCTCCATGGCAATTCTTCGTCCCACTCCAAAAGTTTGTCCGTATTGATATTTTGTATAGGGACTAGTTGTTGCAACAATTGGATTTCCCGGCACCCTAAGTGAAACATCATAAACAACTAATTCCAAATCCTTTGTAATTACACTCTGCAGTGAAAATGGCCCAATAATTCCTGGGGCGTATTCTCGTTTAACTGCTGCCACAAATTTATCACCCATTTTAATTACCTTCTCAAGAAGAGACTCCCTAATACTTGCAGGAGTATGACCAACCTCAATATTTTGAAGGTCGATGTTAATCTCTAGTTGTTGTTTTGCCGGAAGAGCATTGTAATCATGAATGTTGGTTTGCAATCTTCGCTCTATTCCAATAAAATCTACCTGATCAGATATGGGAGTGTGGAAAAAGTTGAAATTCATGTATGTCCCAATTATCAACTCTTCAATAGTTGACTTTTCTAAATCTTTTTTGGAAATCAAACCTTGTTTTATTTTAATTTTTGATTTTTCCAAATAATCTTTGTATGATGAAACTGTAAAGAATGCACGTTCAAGGGGTCTATTTTTTTCTTGAACTTTAACAATGCAAGGCTTGTTGATCTCCTTGGGATTTTTAAACAACTTGGGAAATTTTATTCGAGCTTTTTCTAATAAATAATATTGATTTCGTTTGGCAGTTCTTTCTTCTGCTTGAAATAATTTCCTGTTTCCAAATATTGGAACATTAAAGGAATTTTCAAGAATATTGTAGCCAAGATAAACTGTCAATGACCTATGCGGAATAATTATCGTGTTGGTATCTCGAAGAATTTTTTGATTTTTGGCAGATGCCATATCCTTGAATTTATCTAAAACAATAATTTCATCAGCAATTCGTCCAAATCTTTGATATGGCCCCTCTCTTCCTTTTTGACAAAATACCACTGTTTGAAAATTTTCATCCTTAGCGCCATCCATTACTTCAAGGGCAGAATGACTACCGAGAACTCCAATCCGAACATCAGAGTATCCGTTTATCATTTTTTTGATCTCAGAGGCTTTAATCACATTTTGAGTTCAAAACAGGAGGTAATATAACTAATTTCCAAAATTCTGATCGGGCTTAAAATCAAAAGATTTTTGTCAACACTGAATTTATTGAATTTATGCTTTATTCTTTAGAGTTACAAATGGCAGGAGTTATTTTACTAACTGCGATGGCTGCAGGTGGTTTATCCTTATGGTTTAAGCGAAGAAGGGTACAAAAAGAATTAGATGACGCACAAAATAATGACACTCAAACCTACTGATTTACTAGTGGTAAATTTGGATTTGCGACTATTAGATAAAATACAGTAAAACTATAGAGATAGCATGAAATTAATTATTGGAATTACAGGAAGTACGGGTGTAATTTATGGAATAAGAATGCTTGAGATTCTTAAAAAATTAGGTATTGAAACCCATTTAGTAATGTCTGAATGGGCTGAAAAATGTATCAGTATGGAAACTCAATATACATCTAATGATGTAAAATCATTAGCCACACAAACTTCTGATGAGAGAAATATGGCATCGAGTGTTTCAAGTGGAACGCATCGGGTTGATGGCATGATTATCGCTCCTTGTAGTATGAAAACATTATCTGCAATTGCAAATGGATATGATGACACACTAGTTGCAAGAGCTGCAGGAGTAACAATAAAAGAATCAAGAAAATTAATTTTAATGGTTAGAGAGACTCCTCTTTCAGCGATACATCTTGAAAACATGTTAAAACTATCTAGAATTGGAGTTGTGATATTGCCACCCGTTACTGAATTTTATACAAAACCAAAAACAATAGATGACATTGTAAATCACGGAGTAGGAAAGTGTCTAGATCAGTTTGGCTTGGAGCACAACTTATACCCCAGATGGGGAACTTTTTGAATTAGCGTTGCCCAAGTTTTCTTTAGAAAAAATTGTTAATGCTAAACGAGATTCAGTACACGAAATTCTATCAAACTATGAAAACTATGAGAAATTACTACCTCAGTTTTTTCCATCAGTTAGAATACGTTCAGTACGTGAAAATATCTCAGTTGTAGCAGAACACATGAATCTTGGGGACCAAGAACTAATAATTATGGCAAAACACGTCACTAAAGAACCAGTTTTGCATGAGATTTTTGTCATTGGAGGAGACATTAAAGGAAGTTATATCAAACAGCAATTTTTAGACCTTTCAGAAAAAACAAAAATTATCGTTGATGTAGATTTTAAACTAAAGGGAAAAATGAAGATATCGAGTTTATTTGGCAAAAATAAATTTCAACAGGCTTATGAAGAGATTTTAGATGCTTTTACAAAAATCGCTGAAAACTAGTCTAATTTGGCTTCTTTATCTTTAAAGTCTTTGAGTTCTTTTTCACCTTCAATTTTTCCTTTCTCAAATTCTGCCTTGGTTTTACCAAACATTCTTGCAAGATCTGGAATTTTCTTTGCTCCAAAAATCAAGATTCCAACCACAATTACGAGGATTATCAGCTCTGGACCTGCAACGAAATTAGCAATATTCATCAGGAACATTTCAGTTATCCCTTCACAGATTTTAGATTTAAGTGTTCAACTTTTTTCGTTCTTTACGCTCAATTATGACCATCCCTGCAAAATACAATGCAATCATAGGTCCTGCAACAAACCACATGGTCACTCCACTGCCATCAGGTGTTATTACTGCACCAAAAATAACAATAATCACAATTGCGTATCGTATATTTTTTCTCCAAAAACTTGCATCGATCATACCTGATCCTGTGATTGCATACATTATCAAAGGAAGCTGAAATGATAATCCAAATGCTAACAAAAATTGTAAAACAAATGTAACAAAATCCATTATGTTAAGAAAGGTAACTAGACCTGCAGACTCACCAAATCGATACAAGAAATCAAGAATATATGGAATAACAAATGTGTATGAAAAAACACAACCTACTACAAATAATCCTAGAGCCGGAATAGAAATACTTCTACCAACATTAATTTCATTTTCTTTTAGAGCGGGTTTTATGAAACCAACTAACTCCTTGATGATTACTGGCATACCTAGGACAATTCCAGTCAGAGATGCTATGTAGACTTGAGCAAAGAAGGCTTGACCCGGAGCTGTTT
The DNA here is from genome assembly GCA_035528495.1 of Nitrosopumilaceae archaeon. GTDB lineage: Archaea > Thermoproteota > Nitrososphaeria > Nitrososphaerales > Nitrosopumilaceae > Nitrosomaritimum. Next base: position 8,035 of record DATKYM010000054.1, on the reverse strand, counting down.
GAATTAAATCTACATTTTCTGGAACGAGATTTTCTCTCATATGATTCGTGATTTGTGCTGCAATGCTATCAAGTGGTTCTAGAATAGGATAGTATAAAGTGGCCCCCGCAAATTCAAATGGTTCTGCATGAAATGTAAGTATGAAAACTGAAATCATTCCAATAACTATGACAATCCGTAAAACACGTTTTCTGAGCTCATCGAGATGTTTGCGGATTTCATTCAACTCAGACATCGGGGGTCTTTCTATCTCAAACTAACTTGTCAATTTCCCGGTATTGGGAGTAGTTTTGATTCTGGAAATCCACCCTCTGTCATCTCTTCTTGGCTAAGGTCTTTAAACTCCATTGTGATTATTGCTTTTGTATTAAATTTAATTTCCATTTCTTTTGCCAAGGCTGCAATGTCTTTACCGGAGTAGATTTCTTTGGAATCCTTTAGGAATATTCTTTCACTTTTCTCCATCTCCTTTCCACCAAATTTATCCTGAAGAAATTTAGTAATGGATGATAATTCTGAGCGTGGTATGTTATTGTGATAATAGGTAATACCTTTAATTGATTCATAATCCCACGGAGTTCCATTCCGATAAAGAAACAACCCTATGAATATCGCACCATCTTCAGGCTCCCTTACACATTTAATTTCCCAATTTAGTAATTTATCCTCGTTATAGGTGAATTTTTCAATTTCATCTGGACTAATTTTCCAGTATCTTTGCTTTGACAATTAGTATTTTTGATATATTCTATTATAAATTCCATTATGAACCCAAATTCGGCATTACCTATCTCGTTTATATGAAAAAGTGGCAATATGAGGATTTGAGAATTCTTTGAACAATAATGTTAATCTTTATTCAAAGTACAGATAATTTTCGTATTTTGAATATTTTTTTAGATAAACTTGAAAATTTAAATCATTAATTAATAAAATTGAGAGTCGATCCCCACCGATGGAGAAAAATGAGAATGACTTATTTCATCCAAATAAAATTGGTGTTTATCGAGATTTTTTGATTGTGTTTTAGCGATTAAAAATCTAATTTATTTTCAAGAATTAAAACACAAGTGCTTTCTTAAAAATTCACCAAAGAGAATTGCTACAAGATTCTTTTACAAGAGTTTTTCCATGGGCCTGTAAATAGAAATCCACCACATGGTTTTGCAAATAATAGAAGTATAAAAACAAAATAATATTCGGAAGATAGATTAACCTCAATTTTATTTTGCAATACATTCATGGTAACTTTTAAGGTTCATGTAACAATCGAAAATAAACCTGGGATAAGTGATCCAGAAGGTGAAACGATACTAAATGATTTGGTTCTAAAGGGGACTTGCAAAACCATATCTAAAATTACAACTGCCAAGATGTTAAAATTCACAATTAATGAAAAAGATAAAAAAACTGCAGAGTCAAAAATTCAAAGTATTTGTGATGAGTTACGGATTTACAACCCTATGGTAAGCCAAGTAACAATAAATGCATTTGATTAACCGGGTTTTTGTAATTCAATCACATGTTTTTTATTAATTATTTCTAATAAATAATAAACAAATGTCATATAATTTAAAAAAATAGTTTTCTCATCATGTAAAACCAAAAATATCCTAAGTTGATTTATTGTGATGAATTTATGTATAAAGGAATAATCTCAGGTTATTAAACCAAAATATTCATTTTATTCTAACCCAGGGTCATACCGATCAAAAATATTTAATTTTGAGATTTTTTATGGCTAGATTCAAATTAAATATATCGTTTGAAGAAAATAGATATGAAAGTTGGAGTTGTAGTTTTTCCAGGTAGTAATTGTGATCGAGATATGTTTCATGTTCTAACTGATGTGTTTTCCCTGGATGCCCAATATTTTTGGCATGAGAAAGGGCTCCCAAATAATATTGATGCAGTAATTCTACCAGGGGGTTTCTCATATGGGGACAGATTAAGGGCAGGCGTAATTGCTGCTCATAGCCCTATAATTCGGGACATTCAAAAAATGGCAGAAAAAGGAATTCCAATTTTAGGTGTGTGTAATGGTTTCCAAATTTTAGTGGAAGCTGGAATACTGCCAGGAGTCCTGCTCAAAAATAATTCCCTTAATTTTATGTGTGAATGGACTAATTTAATAGTTGAAAACAACAATACACCTTTTACAAATCAATTTCAATTAAATCAAAAAATTCCGATTCCAATTGCTAATGGAGAAGGGAGATATTTTGTCGATAGTAATACTTTAAAAAAACTAAAGAAAAAAAATCAGATTGTTTTTAGATATGATACATCTGTAAATGGATCCACTGACCGAATTGCAGGAGTGTGTAATGAGGATGGAAACGTGGTTGGAATGATGCCGCATCCTGAACGAGCAGTGGAGTCTGAAATTAACCCGAGTGACAATAAACCATCTTCGTTAATTTTTGAATCCTTACTCTCTTCGATAGGTGTGAAACATTGAGTTTAGATCCTCAAGAGATAACTTATTTAAAATCGAAAATTGGACGAGAGCCATCACCTACTGAACTTCAAATTGTATCTGCGGAATGGTCTGAGCATTGTTCATACAAGTCCTCAAAAAAACATCTAAAAATGTTACCCATGACTGGTCCATTAGTTATTTCTGAGAAGGGATATGACTCTGGAGTTTTAGATGTAGGAGATGGATATGTGATAACTGCACATATCGAAAGTCATAATCATCCATCGGCAGTTGAACCCTATGGAGGCGCAGCAACTGGAGTTGGCGGAGTAATTCGCGATATTTTATCAGCTGGTACAAGGCCGATTGCAATTTTGGATGGTTTACGATTTGGAAATATTGAAAAGGACAAACAAGCCAGATGGCTTTTCAAAAACGTAGTAACCGGAATTGCAGATTATGGAAATTGTTTGGGAATCCCTACAATTGGTGGAGAAGTAGAATTTGACGAATGTTATTCCAATTATGCTTTAGTTGATGTCGCAGCAATTGGATTTGGTAAAAAAGAAAATTTGATAAAAAATCATGCAAACAAAGGAGACATTGTCGTTTTAATGGGGGGTCCTACCGGACGAGATGGAATTGGAGGCTCGCAATTTGCTTCAGATTCCCTTGAATCAGAGGATAGGTCTGCAGTTCAGATTCCTGATCCTTTTATTGAAAAATTAATCATAGAGGCAATACTTGAGGCAAGAAATGATAATTTAATCAATGCTTTGAAAGATCTTGGAGGCGGGGGATTATCTTGCGCAGTATCTGAAACGGCAGATACTTTAGGAATTGGAATTGAAATGGATGTCAACAAAGTTCACACAAGAGAGCCAGGTATGAATCCAGATGAAATTATGATTTCAGAATCACAAGAACGAATGTTGATTATTACAAACAAGCAAAAATTAAAAAAACTTCAAAAAATTTGTAAAAAATTCTCTATTGCATGTTCTGTAATTGGTGTGGTTACTCTTGGAAATAATATGCACGTCAAAAAAGGAAAGAAAACAATTGCAAATATCTCAACTGAAATTGTAGCAAACGCCGAACTTTTAGATAGACCCTCAAAAAAACCAGATTATTTAAAAAACATTCAAAAAGAAAAAAAATTCAAACCCAGTTCAAATCTTTCAAAAATAATGATGAAATTAATTTCATCTCCTAATATCGCAAGTAAAATCTGGGTTTATAGCCAATATGACCATGAAGTTGGAATAAGGACAGTGATAAAACCAGGACAAGATGCATCTGTTTTAAGATTAGATAATGGAAAATTCTTATCTGTAAAAATTGATGGGAATCCAAAACACTGTTACATAAATCCAAGAGAAGGAGCAATTGGTTGTTTTGAGGAAGCTTGCAGGAATGTAGTGTGCACTGGTGCAAAACCAATAGGAATGCTTGATCATTTGCAATTTGGAAACCCACAAAATCCTGAAATTTTCTGGACATTTTTAGAATCACTAAAAGGAATAACAGATTTTGCAAAATATTTTAAAATTCCGTGTATTGGAGGAAAAGTAAGCCTATACAATGAAACTCCAAAAGGTTCAATCAAACCAACGCCATTAATTGGTATACTAGGATTAATAGACAATAAACCACTTCTTCCAAAAAAAGTAGAATCAGAAGATCGCCTAATCATAATTGGCAATACCAAAGATGAGCTTGGGGGTTCAGAGTATTACGAATACATACACAAATTCGTTGGTGGAAATTGTCCTAAAGTAGATTTCAAAGAATCCAAAAAAAATATGGATTCAGTACTGGAATTAATTAAGAAGGAAATCATCAAAGTTGTCCATGATTGTTCAAAGGGAGGACTGGCAATTGCGGCCTCGGAAATATGCATGACCAATCTAATAGGATGCCATATTTCAATAAGTAATGTGCCAGGAGAAAAGCTGGAATCAGACAGAATCCTTTTTTCGGAAAGTCATTCCAGATATCTACTTGTATTGGAACAAAAAAACCTAAAAGAAATAGAAATGATTTTGGAGAAAAATAAAGTGTCATTCAAGTTAATCGGTAAATTCGGCGGAAAAAAAATTCGATTCACTCTTGGAGAAAAATCCATAGTCGATCTAAGTGTTGAAAAAACCCAAAAAATATGGGTAAATTCGTTAAAAGATTTGGTACTACGTGGTTAAACCACTCTAAAAAGGAATAGTAGGTACACGCGGGAGTATTTTGTTTTGTGTACAGTTATGTGATTTTTAATTATAAAAATCAAAATCTGATCGCATTAGATGATTAGCATTTTTATTAATCAAAATTATGTCTAAATCAGATTGGCCTTCATTGGAATCAAATTGCCTCAAAATAAGTCATGTAATCTGAATAATTTGCACTTTATAATTTACGTTCCCCAAAGGAGTCAAAACAAATTTGGTTAAAGAAAACTGTGGAGTTGTAGGAATTTTTAGTCTCAATGGGACGAATGTGGTCCCCATGGCAATTGATGCTTTACGTGCATTACAACATAGAGGACAAGAAGCTTGGGGAATAGCAATCCCAAATAAACCCCCTCTAAAAAAATTGGGTTTAGTTTCGTCAGCATCTTCTGAGTTTAAAAAAATTACAGAAGAATATCGCTCACCTTCTGTAATTGGGCATGTGAGATATTCTACAATGGGGAAAAGTTCACTTGAAAATGCACAGCCACTAAAAGTAAAAGATCTCTGCATTGCTCACAATGGAACCATAGCAAATGTTCAAGAACTATCAAATCTGGTTGGAGGTTGTTCATTCACACCTCAAAATGCAAGTGATACTCTAGTAGCAGCTCAGAGATTAGTATCGTTGATTTCTGAGAAGGGTCAAATGGGAAAAGCACTGTCAATTTTAAAAAATGAAATGGTGGGTTCTTTTTGTTTTACTTTTATTTCTGATGATAATTCTGTATATGCTGCAAGAGACCCCAAGGGATTTAGGCCAATGGTATTAGGTCATAAAGAATCAGATAATACTTTCATTGTTGCATCAGAATCAGCTGCAATTTCAGCAATAGGTGCTCAACTACAAAGAGACGTGATACCTGGAGAATTAATTAAAATAAGTAAAGATGGATTGGAGACAGAAAGATTTGCAACTGATGAATCCAGAGCTCATTGTTCATTTGAATTCACATATTTTGCACATCCGTCAAGTAAGATGGAGGGGAAAAACATCTATGTCTCACGAAAAAGAATAGGTCAATTTCTCGCTAAAAAATTTCCCATAAAAGATGCAGACTTGGTGATTCCAGTACCAGATTCTGCAAGGCCTGCAGCTCTTGGATATGCACAAGAGTTGGGATTGTCTTTTGATGAAGGATTGCTCAAAGATAGATATAGTAAAAAAGGCCCATTACGAAGTTTTATTGAGCCTCACCAATCAGATAGAATAGAAATTAATCGATGGATTATTCCAATTAGAGAAATTATTGAAGGTCAACATGTAGTTGTAATCGATGACAGTCTAGTTAGAGGAACAAGCTCAAAAGCAATTATCAAAGCACTAAGACGGGCAGGGGCTAAAAAAATTAGTATGTTAATTACCTATCCACAAATTAACTTTCCATGTTATGCAGGAATTGATTTTCCATCTCAACAAGAACTTGCTACATTTACAAACGGTAAAAAAATGACAGCAGAGGAGATTACTGAAATGGTTAGGCGAGATATTGGAGCCGACTTTTTAGGGTATAATGATGCAGAAAACCTTGCAGATGCTGTTGGTATTTCAAAGGAATCTATGTGTTTTACCTGTTCTTCGGGTAATTATGACTCACTTGGCATTACACCGGACTTTAATAATCGAGAGCAAATTAAAGCCAAATAAATGATATCCAGATTCTAATCTAGTGACTTTAAATTAAATTCCTTGATGAATTTTCAGCCAAAACGATTGTGAAAATATAGATCGATATGAGGATTACTATTGATCGCAGAGGAATAATTCATATATATTTGAGAATTTTTTATTGATGGTATGCTAAAAATTTCAATTTTAATTTTATTAGCTATTTCTTTTATCCCCTTATCTTCTGCATTTGCAGAGGGATCCATTGAATTAAATTCTGACCAAGATGTAATTCAATCTACAGATTCCTTCCTAGTGTATGGAACAGTAACTGGTGTGACAAACTTTATTCCTCTAAGTTTATCAGTTATTGCCCCAGATGGTGAAGTTGTATTTTCTCCCCAAGTTCCCTTCGATAGTAATGGAGAATTTAAGAGATTAATTCATCCGCCACTTCCAAGCTATAAGGTGGGAGTGTATTCTGTAATGGTAAGCCACGAGGATCTCAGCGAGTCAGCAAGAATTCAATTTACTGTTGCAGGTACAACATTAGTAAAAGAGACTAAAGTGGTAGCACCAGGAACTGGAGATAAAATCGTTTATCAAGGATTAGAGATTTCAGCTGAAGCCCTCGAGGGTTCCAATACGATTACACTATCTGGAACTAGTATTACAAGAGATACAGATGTGACTTTTTCTGTCCACTCACCTAATGGAAACTTGGTATCAGTTGAGCAAGTAACTCCAAATTCAAATGGTCATTTTACCGTTGAAATCAAGACAGGTGGTCCATTATGGAGCGAGGATGGAGTGTATACTGTAACTGCTAACCAAGGGATTGCATCAGAGTTGGAAGATACCATAGATGTTGAGATAATCAATGGTAAAGTGATACCTGAATTTGGAACAATTGCTGCCATGATTTTGGTTATATCTCTGATATCAATAATTGTAGTATCTTCAAAATCAAGACTAAGTATATTGCCAAGATTTTAAAAAATTAAATTTTATTATTCTTTAACTATTGGAATTGGGAAATTTTTTAAATAGATACATCTCTGAGATAAAAACATGAAAGCAATATGGAATAACGTTGTGGTTGCAGAAAGCAATGAAACTATAGTTGTTGAAGGTAATCATTACTTTCCAATAGAGTCTATAAAAAAAGAATACTTTGAAAAAACGGATTTTACATCCTTTTGTGGGTGGAAAGGCATGGCAAATTATTTTTCTGTAAATGTTGATGGAAAAATCAATAAAGACTGTGCTTGGTATTATGCCGAACCAAATGATGCTGCTGCTAAGATAAAAGACATGGTGGCATTTTGGAACGGGATTAAAGTCGAATAAATGCTTTTGATCAATTCAAAGCAAAATACATTTTTACAGTTATCAGAATTTGGCTTTTTGAAGGAATCTCTTAACCTTATGACAATATCCTTTCATTTGAATTTCTAAAATTTAACTGAGGTTTTTCGTACATTGAGACCATAATCTAGATCTTTTCTCATAAACATATTAGAGTGTAATTTGAGATTAATGTAGTGACTGTAAATTATTCGCAGAAACTTTTAGTAGTATTTTGTTCTTTAATTCTTTTTTCAGGGATTACAAGTCCAGTATTTGGTGGAGTAGATACTGAAAAACCAGTAATCACTCCAGCAGGGGCTAGTGCATCAATTGCATTTGGTTCTACTTACACGGAACTAGGTGGAACTGTGACTGATAATGATCCTGCATATTCTGAAGTAGTGACAGTTGGTGGTGCCACAGTAAACA
>DATKYM010000053.1:0-2534 GCA_035528495.1 Nitrosopumilaceae archaeon | reverse complement strand
GTACTATGTTACAGGTACTGCAACTGGTGATGATGGTGAGGTGCATGATCTATTTTACATCTCTGCATTAAAAGAGAGAACACCTCCAATAGATACCACTTCTTAGTGGAACCCCCTAGTGAGTTTACCTCACTTTTTTTTAAAAATATTAAACAACGAATTTCAAAAAAATATGGATAATTTATTCTCTATTTGCTCTAAACTTTACCAGATATACTCCAGCGCCAACAATTCCCATAGTATGAAAATACGAGTATGCAAGGTTAGAAAGTGTTCTAAAAATGCCCTATTTCACGCCTATCCTAGTCATGAGGGGGGTTTAAATAATAAATGACCAAAATTGTGTTTATGGGTGGATACCTTTGGAAATTCTCAACGGCAGATAGTACCCTTAGATTTAACTGATAATCAATTTCAAATTTACAACAAAATTTCAAGAAATTATTCAAACTCATTTCTCTTCGAGTCCCTATCAGGGCCTGAAATTCTAGCCGAGACATCAGTTATGGGCTTTGATCCAAAAACTATCGTCAAAGGATATTCAAATAAAGTGGAAGTTATCAGAAAAGGCCAAGATACACAAATCATTCAAACAGATGACCCATATGCAGAACTAAAAAAATTATTAAAAAAATCAGAAAATCAAGAATATCGATATCTAGGTGGAGCAGTTGGCAGAATTAATTATGATGCAATTAGACTCGTAGAAAACATTCCAAACACACATCATGCACCTGAACCATTAATGGAATTTGGCATTTACGATGATGGGATACTATATGATAATGTACACAAAAAACTATTTTATTTTTATAATGATGAAAACAGGTTTAAAGAATTAAAAATCTCAAATGGTGTTTTTGAGGAATTTAATGCAACTGAAACAATTCCAAATATGGATGAAAAGAGTTTCTCGGACATTGTAAGTAAAGCCAAACAGTACATCTATGATGGAGACATATTCCAAGTGGTGTTGTCCAGAAAATTTGCCTTTGATGTAAATGGAGATAATCTTGCACTCTACAAAACACTCAGAAATCTAAATCCATCACCTTACATGTATCATTTAAAACAAAACAATAAAGAAATTATTGGGGCATCTCCTGAAATGTTAGTTAGAATCACCAATGATAAGGTAGAGACATTTCCTATTGCAGGTACAAGAAAGATAACAGATGACGAGGACGAAAATAAAAGACTTTCAGATGAGCTACTGCATGATGAAAAAGAGTTAGCAGAGCACACAATGCTTGTAGATTTGGGAAGAAATGATATTGGCAAAGTATGCGAGTATGGAACAGTTCACCCGGAATCTTTGATGAAGATAAAGAGGTTCAGCCATGTTCAGCATATTGTTACACATGTTGTTGGAAATTTAGCCTCAGAAAAAGACATGTTTGATGCATTTCAGGCAGTATTTCCTGCAGGGACTGTATCTGGTGCACCCAAAGTAAGGGCTATGGAGATAATTGATGAGTTGGAGCCCGAAGCCCGAGGGCTTTATGCTGGAGCAGTAGGTTATTTCTCATACAATGGTTGCTGTGATTTTGCAATTGCGATTCGAAGTATCTTCATTGATGGGAACAAGGGTTTTGTTCAATCAGGGGCTGGAATTGTATCTGATTCAATTGCCGAAAACGAATTCAAAGAGACTGAACACAAGGCACAAGCAATGCTGCAAGCATTGAAGGAGGCATCACATTGAAGTTTCTAATCATTGATAACTATGATTCTTTTGTGTACAACATTGCACAGTATCTTGGGGAATTAGATGTTGATTGTGAGGTTATCCGAAATGACAAAATCACTATTGAGCAAATATTGCAAAAAAATTATGATGCCATTATAATATCACCTGGACCTGGCACACCAGATGATAAAAAATACTTTGGAGTATGCAGTGAAGTGATAAAAATTCTTGGCAGTACTGTACCGATATTAGGAGTATGTCTTGGCCATCAAGGAATCATCTCATCATTTGGAGGTAAAGTGACTAATGCAGGATATGTGCGACATGGAAAGACCAGCCCTGTAAGGCACATCAACTCAGAATTATTCAAAGGCGTAAGAAATCCCTTCAAGGCTACCAGATATCATTCATTGGTTGGAGATAAGACAATCATCCCAGAAATATTAGAGGTTACTGCAAGAGCAGAGGATGATGGAGAAGTGATGGCCGTACGACACAAAGAATTTCTTATTGAGGGAGTGCAATTTCATCCAGAATCAATAATGACTGAAGATGGTAAAAAAATTCTTGCCAATTTCATAAGACAGGTAAGAGAAAGAAAATGATTTCAGAAATTATAAAAATACTGGAGCAGAAAACCAATCTATCTTATGACCAAGTAAAGGAGGTAATGACAGATATTTTATCAGGAAGAACATCAGATTCTGAGAATATCTCATTTCTCTCAAGCCTTGCTGAAAAAGGGGAAACTGATGATGAACTATTAGGAATGCTTGATAAAATGAACGAGTTTGCCCTCAAAGTTGTGCCTAAAAACAAGGGAACTATAATTGACATGTGTGGT
>DATKYM010000052.1:0-21638 GCA_035528495.1 Nitrosopumilaceae archaeon | reverse complement strand
ATGTGGTGAGTTAGATGCAGAATGTCATGGGGTTAAAGTTGAATACAAAGGTGAATGCAAAGATCTTACAAGAACTAGTTAATCTTTTTTGCCTTTTTAAAAAAAATATTTGGTAAACATTCAGGGTTTTATCATAATGTAAGATATAGCCCATATGTTGTACCGATGAGTGGCGGTTTTCTTACCAACAGTCATAAACTCATTTACTCTTCAAAAGGTTTAGTATTCCAATCAAAGGGTAGAGTTCTAAATCTTACCAGGTAGATTCTAGGTTTCACCAAGGTGTAACATTTTATTTTGACATTTGAATATCTTTAAAATAACTTTGTTCTAACTAATTGTGCAGAAGAGGGCCTTACGAGCTATGATAATAATTGCTATCAAGTGATTGTTCATAAGCTCTTGTGGTTTCAGACGTCCAAGAAAAGACATTCGTTATAGTCTGAAACTTAATTTCTTCCTAATGCCAACTACTACCATTGCCGGAGCACCAACATACATTCCAATATTGAGTAAAATCAAACTAATGCCATACCCTAAAGCTTCGGATTCTGAATCCATATCCACAAAATTTAGAATCGATAGAGTCCAAATCATTGGAGTGATTGCAATCTTTACAGTTTCCTTGAATACCGGATTTTCTCGTTCGTAATCGGCAATTTCTGGACTAAAAAAGTAGTAGAAATTGTTGAAGGATTCCATAAATTCAGCACCGGACTTTGTTTGCAGTAGTTTGTTATCTCTTAGTTCTCTTAGTTGTTGGACTTGAGGTGCTAGTTCTGAGTCAAAAGTTGCAGTTGCAATCAGACATGCACCGTTATTAGATTGGCCTGAATTTGATGATCCTGTTTCTTGATTTTCTATTTGTTTGACCATATTTTCATTAATTTGGTTAAGAAAAACTATTTTTAAATCTGATTTTTGAATTTCATCAATTAACAAGACTAGCTCATTAATTTGAACTTGATTGACTTTGTCAATGTGTGCTCCATTTTCAATCATCGAAAAATCTTGAGGATGTAATGTAATTACTGAAAATCCAAATTTTTCCTGACTATCTTGAATATCTTTTAGTGTTTCATTATGTGGAAGGCCTTCAAACATTTGTGTTTCTGCCTTGTAGACAGCTGTGAGGGCAGTCTCTGGAAAATGATGAGCTCCAGAAATTACTAAAGGGTAAGGCGGTGGGCTTGTAAGCAGAAGGCCACTAAAAGTAGTAAAATTGTTTTCCTGCAGTACTTCTATTGTACTGTTGTTGATTTCACCCATTGGAGGAATGAATGTTTTTGGCGTTATACCTGTAACATTGAATATTTTTTGGTTTGTATTTTGTATTAATTGGTTTTGTTGATCTTTATCCAGAACAGCGAAATTTTCATGTTTCCAACCATGATTTGCAATTTCTAGATTAGAGTTTTCACCACCGGTGACATTCTGGATATAATGGGCAACATCTCCCTCAAAAGCCTCTCCGATTATACCGATAGTTACAGGAACATCTTTTTCTCTAAAGGTTTCCAACACTTTTAGTTGAACATCATGTAGCCAAAATTCTTGAATATCATCGAATCTAAATGCAACACAATTACAAATTTCAGAAGGCATCAATTTTTCATATTCAGGATATGAATAATTTATTCGTCCTTGATTAACATCTGTAGGTTTTTCATCTGCCGAAAATCCCTCTATAATTATAACTGGAATTAATAACAACCATACAATAGATACTAAAACAAAAATTCCATTCATAATAATTTCTTTTTTCTATACAGTATTTTAACAATATGCAGGATTAAGCCGAAATAACATTCTCAAAAACGAATAAAATCAAAGGTAATTTTAGATCAATAACTTGCGATCTTCAAAATCACAAAAGAATAATGCCAAACATTTGAACAAGGATAGCTACGATTGCAAATATTACGATTTTATGTCCAAGCTTCAACTTCATGTGGATTAATTATTGACGATATTGCAACGACTTAAGTATATTGTAGATTATCACTTTTTTTATATTATTCAAAAATAGTATATCAAAAGTTTTCAGAATTTGATCATAATGTAAGTTAATGCGTACTTTTTGTACCTTGAAGAAGGGATGGTTTTTTCTGACAATCTGCAGGTGCCTTAATCCCTTGTTAGGCAGAAAATAGGAATAGGAACTAAACTAAATTGACAATTCATTCGTTTGCAACTATAGATTATTTCATATATAAAAAAAATAACAAAAAAAATTTAAATTTAAAAAAATTCTATCCAGATAAGCGTTCATCATACTCTTTTCGTAAATTTGCAAAATATTTTGTTCGTTTTTTACACAATCCCAGAGAATTAATTTTCATATTTTTAATAAAGAATAAAATTATTTAGAAGATTGTCAGTAAAAAATAATTCAGACTTTTCTACGAAAGATTAATCTAAAATATGAAGGTTGTTTTTAGAATAAAATAGGATTAGAGATAGTTATCAATTAGAACTAAATACCATTCTCCCAAATTTAATTTTCAAACGATATTCCACGTATTGCTAAAAATAATCATTTTTTCTATCCATCAATTAATCAAAAATTCCTTTTTTAGTAATAGAACTCTCATTAAAAATTATGGGACTAAAGACACCATCTATGAAAAGATCATCTTTTTTAATCACTGTATATGCTTGATCAAAAATGTATCTATATTGAGATACTCTTTTTCGTTTAACAATAATTTCCCAGATTTGGGAAATAGAATAAAGTCTTATATTATAAAATAAGATGATAATAGCATGAGCAAACGAGTTACAATTATGCTTGATGATGATTTAGACAAAAAAATGCGATTGTTACAAGCAAAAATGATTCAAACCACAACAAGTTCAGTAAGCTTTTCTAATGTGCTTAATCAAGTACTAAGAGAGAATCTTAAAAAATAGGGATTTGTCTATTTTTTTATTTTTGAAATTCTTTTGAAGATAATGAGGTGTAAAAAATCCTGAAAAAATTAATCTCACCTCATAACCACACAATGTTTTAAAAAAAATCGAGGAGTTGATTTTCAACTTTAACTATTGAACCATAATTAAAATAATATAAAATCAATAATAGAACACGGTGTCTAATGATAGAAAATTAATTATAATTGTAATTATTGTGGGCGTGGCAGGAATGGGCGCCATGATTGGATTTATTGGACAAGGTAATGTACGACATGTTGAAATTTTTTGGCAGGAAAAAGTAGAACAAACAGTAGTTTTTGAAGATGTAAATGGAGAGGTGCAACTTAGAGGGATTTCTGGAATAGGTGGAGAGGTAAATCCTCATTTAATTAGTAGGACAAGTTTTGCATATATTCTCACTGTGATCAATAATGGAGATAAACACCATCGATTATACATAGAGGGATTTGAAACTCAAACAAACCTCCTAGAACCAGGACAACAAGATGTGATAACAATTTATCCAACAAACGAGGGAATTTACAAGTATTTTGACAAACGAGAGAAATTAGACCACTTAGGATTTCTTGAAATTAAGACTGTCGTGCCAAGTGATGAATTTACAGGATTCTTGCGAGATATGATTTAAAAAATGCATATTTACCAATATGAATTTGAAAAAAAATAAAAAATAGTCTAATTTAAGAAGATAAAAATAAGATCTTAAATTAATAAAAACTTCTTTTCTATGCTGATTTTTTGACTTTTTGTGCAGCTGGTCCTTTTTGGCCTTCGCCTACTTCGAATTCGACTTTATCGCCTTCATTGATGAATCCTTCAACATCTGTCTTGTGAACAAATAGATCATCGCCGGATTCTCTTTCGATAAAACCAAAGCCTTTAGTGCGGTTGAACCACTTTACTGTGCCTTGTTCCATTTGATTTATTGACAAAAGACTCCGTATATTAAGATAAGTCTAAAAAAATTTGGCCCAAAATATCACTTAAATTTTGGAAAAACATCATTTTGCCTAGATAAAAGCGTAAAATTAGAAATCTCTTGGAATATGATCATTATCTTTAAGCCATTGGACTTGAGGCAAGGTGAATCTCCAAACAATATCGCCTCGTTCATCTTCTTTAAAATCCCAAGGAGCGATAATGACAATGTCATTATCGCGAATCCAAACTCTTCTCTTTAATTTTCCTCTAATCCTACCTCGTCTTGTTAGCCCATCAGTACATTTTATCATAACATTTTCCCCTCCCATCATTTTTATGACTCTACCAAAAAGTTCTCCCTCTTCAGGAATCCGAATTTCTTTTAGTGCACTCTCATTTTTTACTTGGCGCTTTCCCATACGATACATTGCTGTTTTAACCATATAACTGTGGGGGTTTTGAAAAATTTTAAAAATAGTATTAAAAAATAATAAAATCAATTTTATGTAAAGTAAGATAAGTCAATTCATGGAATTTAGATGTATTCAAGATTGTTCTCAATGTTGTATTGAACGAGAATACTATCCGTCAAAAAAATTTGGAAAAATTGGTGTTTTGATAATGCCAGAAGAAAAAGAAAAAATGGAACAGTTAGCAAAAGTGAATAAATTAAAAATTTTAATTTTACCACGAGTAGGAGTAAGTGAAAAAAAAGATCCTGTACTAATAAAGATTTTAGCATATCAGATGATGGGGATTGAAAAAAATGGAAACACTTGTCCCTTTCTGGATATACAAAATGATAAAAAATCACCCCATGGCGGATTTCCTTGTATGATATATGAGGATAGACCTCTTGCATGTAAAACGTATCCTTTGATAGATATAGATCCCATATCTCTTGATAAAAAATGTAAATTTTGTAAAGAACATGAAACAGCAGATGGCAATCTAAATTCTGAAATTGAATCACTTTTAAAAATTAAAACTAAGATGAACACAAATGCGACTTTTGTATGGAGATATGCAACAGGAATAGGAGAAGAGAAGGATAAATCCCAATTTGAAACAGGTTGGATTTTAGAAGAATGAAATAATATTAGGGATTAATAACTGCACGTCCAATGATTTTTCGTGCTTTGAGATCTGATAAGGCATTGTTTGCTTCCCCTAGAGAATATCTTTTTGATATGACTGGTTCAATTACACCTTTTTTTGCTAAATCAATTAGTTCAACCATATCATCATAGTTTCCTGTATATGCACCTTGAATTGTGATGGATTTAAGCGGAATTGTAACAAGAGATATTTCTAAGGAGCCTCCAAAAAGTCCAACAAGTATAAGACTGCCTCTTTTTCGTAAAACTGCTAATGCTGTTTTAACGGTTTGAGGAGCATTTACAAAGTCGATGACACTGTCAGGTCCTTTGCCGTTACAAATAGAAATTATTTTTTGGATTACCCCACCTGTCCCTGAAGTTATAGAACCAACAACGTTGGTATTTACAACGAAATCTGCGCCCATTTTTTTTGCCGTATCAAATTTTTTGTCATCATTGTCAATGCAGACAATTTTGGCATTGGTAATTGCCTTTGCAATTTGAATTGCCATCAAACCCAAACCACCAGCTCCAATTATCAATAAATATTCAGGTGAATTTACATTTGCTTTTTTGACAGCATTGTATGCGGTAAGTCCTGAACAAGCAAGAGAAGTTGCTGAGTCTAGATTAACACCATCGAGTTTTGCCAAATACTTGGAATTAGGAACTAAAGCATAGTTAGAATAACCACCATCTTGAAAAACCCCCATTGATTTAGGGGTATCGCATAAATTTTCATTTCCCGACTTACATCCCGGACACTCTCCGCACCCTATCCACGGAAAAACAAGAACTTCATCACCGCTTGATATTCCAGAAACAGTATCGCCAATTTCTTCAACAATACCTGCAATTTCATGGCCAGGAGTTACAGGGTATTTTACCCCTCTATCGGTAACTTTCATAAATTGTCCATCTCCAAGATCATATCCACCTTCCCATAAATGTAAATCACTATGACAGACACCAACAGATTTTACCTTAACCAGAACCTGATTTCCTTGGGGTTTCGGAGTTTCAGATTCAACCACTATAAGAGGTTCATTAGGGGCTGTGATTCTAGCAGATTGCATAATTGGATTTTCCATAATAACAATATAAGAGTTGACTGGAAATGAGAAAAAAATAGAGCGGCTAGATATTATTGAATAAAAAGACAATCCTTGTGTGAGTAAAGAAAGTATACCAACTAGTATTTCACAAGAACCTGTGAGTATTCTTTTTAATCCTAGTTCGGTGGTTAAAAAAGACGTTTGGGACATAAATCTCATTGAGATTTTGAATTTATTAATTAGAATTTTAGAGAAAGCTGAAAAAAAAGACCTAAGAGTTGCAGGAATGGCAGCATTATCATCATCATTAATTTACAGGATGAAAGTTGAGAGTATTTTTGCATTACAAAAGGCAGCTATGGAAAAAAAACCTATTCGTCAAAGAACGGATGTAGATATTGAATTAATAGATATACCTTATCGACAAGACTCTACTTATCCGGTATCATTAGATGATCTTTTAGATCTACTACAAAATCTAATTGGTTCGATTGCAAATCCACAATCAAGAAGAAACAAACAACTTAACATTGAACCAATTGACCCTCCTGATTTTCAGGATTATTTTATTTCTCTTGAGAACATTATTGGGAAATATGAGGATCTTATAATTAGAAAGATTTCGGAGGCAGGATTTGGAATGCTTCAAAACATTATATCGGATTTGGACATGACTGATTCAATACGTTGTTTCTTTGCAATTTTATTTTTGGCAAGAGATGAAAAAATAGACATTGAGCAAATAGAAGACGATATTAAAATTACCATAATAAAACAAGGTTCGACAATATGATCAAGAATATAGGATGGATTTCATATGTAGAAAAGAAAAGGGAAATTAGAACATGGCTAAAATAGAAAATGAAGACGAAGCAACTGCCCGAATTGAGGCTGCATTATACTCATCAGGTAGACCTTTGAAGATTGAGGAATTAATCAGAGCCTCAGGAACAGAATCTCGAACTAAAACATATAATATTCTCAATAATATTATGAAAAAATCAAAATCAGCCTTTAAGGCAATTGAAATAGTAATTCTCCCAGATGAATCCTATGTTTTTCAATTAAAACCAGAATATAGCTCCACTGTTAAAAAATATGCATCAAAACCAATTCTTCCAAATGCCACCCTTAAAACATTATCATACATTGCGTACATGCAACCAATTTCATCAAAACAATTAGTAGAAACGAGGGGGTCTGGAGTTTACACTCATCTCAAAGAATTAAGACAATTGGATTTTATCACTCACCAAAATGTTGGAAGGTTAAAAATTTTTACGACAACTGAAAAATTCCAAAAATATTTTGGCATACAAGGAGACGTGGAAAATCTAAAACAAAGATTGTTTTCAAAAATTAGAAAAACTGCAACTCAGACAAAGTCAAATCCGGAATCTAAAGTTATTCAGGAACTGATATAGAGATTATTCGTTTCTGACCAAATTATTGCGTTTTGTATAAATTAGAGTGATTTTAAGATCTTTCGTGAGAAAATCAGTAGAAAACCTTGCTACAAGTAAAATCACTGGTGGAAGAAGACATCCATTAAGGATAAGAAGAAAGTACGAAATAGATAGATTTCCAAATGAGCCAGTTAATGGTGCACAAATTACAGTAACTAGAAACGTCCGCGGTAAAAACACAAAGACAGCTTTGAAAGCGATTGATTTTGTTAACTTATCAACAGGAGATGTAAAAGTAAAAAAAACAAAAATCATTAAAGTTTTAGAGAATGCAACAAATAATGATTACAAAAGAAGAGGTATAATTACAAAAGGAGCAATTCTAGAAACAACAGAAGGGAAATGTAGAGTTGTTTCAAGACCTGGTCAATCCGGAACAGTTAATGCAGTTTTAATAAAGTGATAAAATGAAAGATTACGAACATGTCGTAATCTGGTTAGATTATTTCAACAAGACACTACCAAGAGCTAAAGGGAGAAGATTAGAAAAAGAAAAATGTGTTTTTGATCCCTCGTTAAAAGAATTAACAGAAGCTGCCAAAGCAGCAGGTTTTGAAATTACAGAAACAGAAGAAAAGGTAAGATACCCAAAAAGACCATATGTAAGATCAGGATACATTGTTTTACCAAAAGAGACTTCGAAGACCACCATTCTTAACAAAATTTCACAGAAATTACTTTTGAAAAGAACCAAGCAGCCAAAATAAGATCAATTATAGCTCTCAGCTAAAGTATTGTTGACAGAAGTCTATGAAAAGAATATGATCCTTACTTGTTTTAATTGCAGGAGGTAGGCGAAATAATGCACCTTGCCGGAAGTGGTAGAGTGATCATTCAACTATCAGATGAATTGTCTGAAGGCGTGATTCTCTGTGACGAAAAAGGAACTAAGGTTGCAAAAGTAATGGAATTGATTGGTCCAGTAAAAAGACCATTTGCATCAGCAATGCCATTAACAAATAACATCAAAAAATATATCGGCAAATCTGTTTTCGCTGCTGAATTATCTCCTGTTAAAAAAGAAAAATTTAGGAGAAGAAAAAAATGAACATACTAGAACCCCAAAGCTGTCCTGAATGTAATTCATCATTAGTAGATGACATTCAGAATGGTGAAATAATCTGTTCTGGATGCGGCGTAGTTGTCGCAGATCAGATTGCAGATTCTGGTCCAGAAATCAAAAGTTCGAATCTTGAAGACAAAACGAAGCTTGCAAGAGCAACAGGACAAACATCTTATTCTCAACATGACTTGGGAATAGCAACTGAGATTTCAATGAGTACAAAAGACTTTAGTGGAAAATCAATTAACCACGAAGTTGCAAATCAAATGCACAATCTCAGAAAATGGCAACAAAGAGTTCGTGTTTCCTCACCAAGAGAGAGAAGATTAGCAAATGTTTTGTCCAAGATGGGTGAAACATGCAATGGCTTGTCTCTTTCAAAGAATGTTTTGGAGACTGCCTCAATAATTTACAGAAACTTGGATGGACATATTGATGTGAAAGGAAAATCCGTGGCAAGCATTACTGCAGCTACAATTTACATGGCGTGCAAACAATGTCATGTAGTTCGATCACTTGAAGAGATTGTCCGAGGAATTTGTTCACCAAAAGATGTTAAATCAAAAACAAAACTTGCAGCGAAATATTATAGAACCATGGTAATGGAGATGGGACAAAATACTGCCCCAGTAATCACCATGGACAAATACATCTCAAAGATTGCAAATATGACACAGACAGAGGTTAGAGTTGAAAGACTAGCCTTAGAAATTGCAGAGAAAACCAAAAATAGTACGCTTACAGATGGTAAAGCACCAAATGGAATAGCTGCAGCATACCTGTATGTTGCCTCAGTTTTACTTGGTCAGAGCATCCTACAAAGAGATGTATCAAGTATTTCCGGCGTTACTGAAGTCACTATCAGAAATAGATGTAAAGAGATTCTAACAAGTTATCAACTCAAAATTATTTTGAAACCATCTCTGGCCAAAATTTAATCCCCCCCCTCTTTTCATTTTATTAAAAAGTGCGTTAGGATCAGCTAAATTTCGTGGGTATTATATATAGAAACAAAACAAAACGCCTCATGGTAGTGCTTGAAATCAAAGATCTTCATGTAAAAAGAGAAGGAAAAGAAATTCTAAAAGGAGTAAATTTGAAGACAGGTCCTGGAGAGGTACACGCTATCATGGGACCAAATGGTTCTGGAAAAAGTACCTTAGCTTATACCTTGTTAGCACATCCAAGATATGAAGTCACACAAGGCGACATTCTTTTGGATGGAGAGAGTATTTTGGGTTTAACTGCAGATCAACGTGCAAAAAAAGGATTATTCTTAGGATTCCAATATCCCACAGAAGTTTCAGGTGTAGGATTCTCACACTTTCTTAGGACAGCTTACAATTCACTTAGCAAAGCCCTTCAAGGAGATGATAGAGAAGTGTTCATCACTGTTAGAGAGTTTCAAAAATATCTTAAAGAAAATCTTAACAAAGTTGGATTAAAAGAAGAATTTCTTTCAAGATATCTTAATGAAGGATTTTCAGGAGGGGAGAAAAAGCGAGCTGAAGTTTTACAAATGGCTGTCTTAAAACCAAAAATTTCAATTTTAGATGAGCCAGATTCTGGTTTGGATATCGATGCAGTTCAATCAGTTGCTAAAGCAATTAGTGAGGTAGCAGGGAAGGATGCAACAATCATCATTATTACACACTATGCAAGGATTTTAAAATTTTTAAATAAACTTGATTTTGTTCATGTATTTGCAAATGGGCAGGTAATTAAAACGGGTGATGCATCCCTTGCAGATAAATTAGAATTGGAAGGTTATGAATGGGCTCTCGAACAGCATACTTGATCAAAAAATAATATTCTCTCCAACAAGTTTAAGCGATATTATTTTTAACGTTTTTTGTGATATACAAATTAACTGTAAAATTTCATAAGGATTTTTTGGAAATATCCAAAAATCACATCACAATCGGCATTACATCAAAACCTACACGAGGCGAAGCAAATAAAGAAATTATCAAAAAACTATCAAAGCATTTTCAAATACCAACATCTAGTATTCAAATAAAGTCTGGACACAAGTCACAGCAAAAAATTTTAGAAATTCTACATTAGAGAATCTAGTTTTTGTTTAAATAGGGTTTAGAAAGTGCTAAAACATGGAAGTCAACGATGATGAGAAATACTATTTCAGTTTTTCATTTTTTCAAATCGACCCTAAATGGAGATGGATGGCAGATTTGGCCAAAGAAGAGTCTGCCAAAGAGGTAGAAAATGTCATTAAAAATTCGGGCATTATGTTTAGGTCATATTCAAATCTTGGATTAAGAGATGATGCTGATCTTTTATTTTGGTTTGCTGCAAAAACCATTGACGAAATTCAATCAGTCATTGAGAAATTATACAAAACGGTATTTGGAAAGTACATTGTACCTTCAAAAACATATCTTTCATGTACAAGACCATCAATTTATGTAAAAGAAGGAAAACCACTTGGTTTTGTTTCAGGAACAGAACAAAAAAAATACGTAATAGTTTATCCCTTTACCAAGACGAGAGAGTGGTATCTTTTACCAAAGGAAAAACGCCAACAAATAATGGATGAACATATTGAAGTAAGCAAGAAATATCCACAAATTGTACTTAACACGACATATTCTTTTGGGATTCATGATGAAGATTTTATGCTAGCCTTTGAGGTAGACGATATTAGAGATTTTCAAGATCTAATTATGGATTTAAGAGAAACAGAAGTATCTTCATACGTCAAAAATGATATACCCATGATTGTGTGTGTAAAAAGGGATATTGTTCCTCTGATATCAAGCATGGGCTAAAAATTTCACATAAATTATTTCAATCTGCTTTTTAGAGATAAATTTCACTAGAAGATAAATATTATGTTTTTGAATCTTGGATAAACATAAATGAACAAATTTTAGAGATTATATTAGTTAAGATTTAATCTAAACAAAATTCAAAGAGATGACAATATGAAATACAAAACTTTAGGAAAAAGTGGAATCAAAGTATCCGAGATAGGTTTTGGGGCTTGGACCATTGGGCTTGATTGGTGGGGTAAAAAAATTGAAGATGATGAAGCTAAAAGAATGCTTAAAAAAGCATATGATGTTGGAATTAATTTTTTTGAGACTGCCGACATGTATGGTAAAGGAAAAAGCGAAAAGCTAATTGGCGAGGTATTCCATGGGATGAGAGAGGAAATTGTAATTTCTTCAAAATATGGATATGATTTTGCTAATGTTGAACAAATTGGCCATACAGAATTACCACAACAGTTTGATAGAAAATTTACAGAACAAGCCCTTGATGCTAGCTTGGATAGATTGCAAACAAATTATATAGATTCTTTTGGAATGCATAATCCCAAGATAGATCAGATTAGAAACAATGAACCTTTTGAAACTTTTGATAAATTGATTCGCGAGGGTAAAATGAAAACAGCCCAAGTAGCTTTGGGACCAGCAATTGGATGGACTCAAGAAGGATTAGAAGCAATGGATAGGGATAACGTGTCTTCCGTACAAACTGTATACAATATTTTAGAGCAAACGCCTGGAAATGATCTTATCAAAAAGGCAGCCCAAAAAAACGTAGGAATACTAGTTAGAGTTCCTGATGCTTCTGGGATTCTGACAGGTAAGGTAAAGGCAGAAACAGTGATCCCAAGTAATGATCATAGAAAAGATAGAAAATTACAATGGAGACAAGAGGCATTGAAAAAGGTTGAACAATTCAGGCATATTGCAGAAAGAAATGACTTAACCATAACAGAATTTGCAATAAAGTTTATTTTAACAAAAAACCCAATTGCATCTGTTTTGCCAACTGTTGTTAGCGAAGAAGAGATTGAATCGTTTGCCGCAATTTCAGATGGAAATTATATTAAATCTTCAGATATGAAAGAAATTGAAGAATTGTATAATACTTGGCCAGCATATGAATTAAAAGCCACTCCGCTGGCAATCTAATTTTCATGAAGTATTCAATAGATGATAAAAAAACTCTAGGAATTATAGAGCGAATGAAATTTGCTCAAATTGGAGAATATAAAAAATGGGAAAAAATAATCAAGAAAATAAAGGAAAATCAAGACCTTTCTTCCTTGGAATTAGAATATTTTTCTAAATTTACCAGAATTTACAAAAATTCAACTACCACTAATCGAAGCAAAATTTACCACACAAGACTATCTGAACATGACGAAAGACCCCCATGCAGAGCATGTAAGGAAAAATCAGAGTTTTATTGCAACATGAATGATGAATATTTTTGCACAATTCATGTGGTAGGACACGATAAAAACGAAATTTAGGAAGCAGGTATAATCTCTTCAAAACTAAAGGAATTTTCTACGAAATATTCAACTCGAGTTTTTTTAAATTCACGAGAACTAAAAAGAATGCGATATTCATCAACATTGATTTGATCTTGGATTGTCTTTGCCATCTCATTTGCCTCAACATGAGTTTTACAGTGAATCATTGAAAAGACATTGTATGGCCAGTCAGAATAGGTAGGTCGTTCATAACAATGACTAACTTGAGGAAAAGATCCTAGTTTTTCTCCAACTTCAGATATCTTATCTTCAGGAACTTTCCAAACAATCATACCATTTGCAGTAAATCCAACTTGTCTGTGTCTTAGAATTGCCGCAAATCTCCTCATAACTCCAATTTCTTGATATTCTTTCATCTTTTCAAATAATTCATTCTCTGTAATCCCAAGATTATTTGCGGCCTTTACAAATGGTTCATCAATAATTTCCATATCTTTTTGTAATTCACGGATAAAATCTTTGTCTTGTTCTGTAGGGTCAAATTTTACATTTTTAATCTCTTTTTTCTCCTCAGTTGGAGCAATCTCGTGTTTCTTGGTATCTACCATGTCAAGCTTTACGCCGATTTTGAAAAGTTGTAAAGTAGGAAGCATTCGTACCTTTTTAATTCCTTTTAACACGTTGAATTTGTCAATCTCTGTTTTCAAATCAGATCCAGGAGGTACAGCCAAAGTAAACCAAAGATTAAACTCATGATCACGTTCATAATTATGGCTGACACCAGGATGTCGATTTATTTGGCTTGCAACATGTTCTAGTTTATCAGGTTCAATTTCCATGGCGACCAAGGAACTTGTATACCCAAGCTTCCTCGTATCAAAAATTGCACTTAATTGACGGAGAACACCTTCTTTTTTTAGATTATTCAAACGTTTTTTTACAATTTCTGAACTAGTATCGAATTTTGTAGCAATTGCATCAAAAGGTCTTGTAACAAGTGGAAAAGTCCATTGAATTTCATTAAGCAGTTCTTTATCAAATTCATCAATTGAACCCATTAAGTCAACAGATTGTGTATTCAATTAAAAACGTAGCTGGAATTTTGCACTCTATTTTAAAATGTATAAATAGAATTTGCATTGCCTTTGATCGATGATAATTAATCTAAATTTACAGGGCAAAAAAGTCACGGTAGTTGGAGGAGGAAAAGAGTCATTAAAACGAATTAATTCTCTTCTAAACCAAAATTGCAAGATAACAGTAATCAGTAATGAAAAAAGTAAATCTATTGAAAATCTGGTAAATAAGAAAAAAATTGAATTTAAAAATCAAAAACTTGAAAATGCAGATTTTTTATCAACAGAAAAGCCGTTTCTTGTAATTACTACAACTGATGACAAGAAATTAAATCAGTTAATAATCAACAAGGCAAAAAAAAATAAAATTATTGCATATAGCTCAGATAATCCAGAATGTAGTGATTTTTCCAATCTGGCCATAATAGATTTTGAGAATTTAATTCAAATCGCCATATTTACCGGAGGAAAAAGTCCAGCCATGTCAAAAAAAATAAAAGAGCAAGTAGAGAAAATTTTAGAGAAAACAATCACCAGAGAGGACCTTGCTCAAATTAAAATTCAGCAGATCGCAAGAAATCTTGCTAAAATTAAAATAGGTACTCAAATCCGACGAAAGGCATTCCTAAAAAATATCATGAGTGATAAAGAAATTAAACAGTTAATAAAAGACGGAGAGCCCAAAAAAGCTGAAAATCGTGTCATTGCAATACTAAGGACTTGGAAATGAAACAAAATATTATTAATGCCCGTGTTACTTTTCGTAATTCTCCAATTCATATTTTGGAGAAATTTACGATAAGAGATGTAGAAGCTGCTTATTCACAATTCAGGGAACATTCTGGACTAGATGAATGCGTGATAATCCAGACGTGTAACAGAATTGAATTATTTGGAAAATCGAAAAACTTTGATCAAGAAAAAATTAAAAAAACTTGGGCATCACTTGCTGGATTAGATAGGGAATTATTTGAGGAAAATTTACAAATTGATGAAAACGACAAGGCTTTACATCATTTGTTAAGACTTACCTCAGGATTAGACTCCATGGTAATTGGTGAAGAACAAATACTTGGACAAATAAAAAACTCAATTACTTCTGCTAGGAACATAAAGGCATCAGGTCAACATCTCAATACTTTATTTGATAAAGCAATTCGCATCGGAACCAAAATTAGAAATTCTAGTGGGATAGGTCAAGGAGGAATTTCTGTAGGATCAATGGCGGTGAAATTAGCAGAGGAGAATATTGATGAGTTAAAATTCAAGAAAATTTTGCTGATTGGGACAGGAGAAGTATCAACCCTAGTTGCAAAATCTCTCCAAAGAAGAGGATATGATTTTTCAGTCACCAGTAGAACCCTAGAAAGATCACAGGTGTTTTGTGAAACAATGGGAGGAAAACCAGTAAAATTTGAAATTGTGTTATCAGGATTTGAAAATTATGATGTGCTATTTGTGGCAACAACTGCACCATATTTCCTAGTAACTTTTGATAGAATTACAAATGCAGTTGAAAAAAGAAAGAGTGGAATGATGATCTTAGATTTATCAAATCCAAGAACAGTAGATGAAAGAGTGGCAACAATTGGAGGAATAAAATTAATGAACTTAGACCAGATAGCAGAAATGGTCGAGAAAAACATGAATGCACGGTTAAACAAGGTAAAATCAGTTGAAAATATAATTAATGAGGAGGTAATTGTATTGGAGGCTTCGATGAAAAGACTAGATGCAGAACCACTTGTAAAAGATGTATTCAAAAACATTGATTCTTTGCGCCAAAAGGAATTTGAAAAAGCAATGTCGATGTTAGACGAAAAAGATGAGAAAAAAATTAAAATTATTGAAGAGTTGACCAAAGCCCTAGTAGAAAGCATTGTTTCTACGCCCATGAATAATATTAGAAAAGCGTCAGAGCAAGGAAACCCCGATTTATTAGAAGCTGCAAGCGAGTTGTTTGATTATAACAAAAAAGAGCAAGAATAGACTAAGATTATATTTTGCTCGAATAGAATTTTGATATGTCTTTTCCTGATAAACGCCTTCGAAGATTAAGAACTTCTGAGAAAATGAGACAGCTTGTTCAAGAAACTACTCTGAATCCTAGTGATTTGATATGTCCGGTATTTGTTCAAGAGGATTTACAATCTAGGATTAAAATAGAATCAATGTCAGAAATTGAAAGATTGCCATTAGATGACATTAATGACGAGATAGGAACAATTTCAGATTTGAATATTCCAGCAATTATGTTATTTGGCATACCCATAAGAAAAGATGAGGAAGGAACTTCTTCATTTGATGAAAACGGCATTGTTCAAAAAGCAATCTCTCAAATTAGATCAAATTTTGGTGATAAGATTGTAATTATGGCAGACGTTTGTTTGTGCCAATATACATCGTCGGGTCATTGTGGAATTATTCGAGGTGATAAAATTGACAATGATTCAAGTATTAAGACGTTATCAAAAATTGCCGTAAGTCAGGCAAAAGCTGGTGTTGATACGGTTTCTCCATCTGCAATGATGGATGGTCAAGTAGCTGCCATACGAAAAGCTTTGGATGAAGAGGGATTCACAGATGTATCCATTATGTCTCATTCTGCAAAGCATCGTTCATCATTTTATTCACCATTTAGAGATGCAGCTGAATGTGCACCAAAATTTGGAGATCGAAAAACGTATCAAGTTCCATTTACTAATGCTCGAGAAGCAATGATGGAAGTTGAAACTGACATCAACGAAGGTGTAGACATTGTTATGATAAAACCGGCACTATCGTATCTAGATTTGATTGCCGAAACCAGGAGAAGATTCAATGTTCCTGTTGCCGCATATAGTGTTTCAGGAGAATATGCTCTTGTGAAGGGTGCAGCATCACAAGGATGGATAAATGAAAAAGACATTACAGAAGAAATCCTATATTCTATCAAAAGAGCAGGTGCAGACATGATTGTAACTTACTTTGCCAAATATGCAGCAAAATTCCTTCAAGAACCATGAGAAATGACGAGAGATTTGAAATCGAGAGATCCTTTGATTTACTTCCTCATGTGATAGGATGTAGCTGGGCTTCAATCTGGTTTAGGATGAATGGAATCAAAAAACCAACTCGTGATGAATTTCGTAAAAAAACAATAGAATATTTCAAAATGGCCAAGCCTGTCTTTGATTCTTATCCCAAAGAGGAAAAATTTCTGGCTATTCAAAAATATATAGATTTTAGAAAAAATAACGAAGTACAAAAGATTTCAGAGGGATTAAACCCAGAAGTGGAAAAAAGATATGACAGATATGTAGATTATGGATAAAAATATTCTAATTCATTTTTAAGTTCAGATAAGAAAAACTTCAAAATCATTGTCCTTTTTTTTGCCTCGATTTTTGCACTTTTAGTATTCATTAAAAATTCAAGTTTTAATAATTTTTTATAGAAATGATCTAGAGTCCAGATTTTATCATTAGGGGTTCGTGTCTTACAAAATGGATCCTCTGTATTATACAAAGATCTTTTCTCTGAACCACCTACTGTAAAAACTCTAGCAATGCCTATTGCACCAATAGCATCTAACCTATCAGCATCCTGTAAAATTTTACCTTCAAGTGTCTTAGGAATTTTGCCTCTTGAGAAGCTATGATCATGAATTGCCTCGGAAATTATATAAATTTCCTCCGAGGTAAAACCTAATTTTTTTAGAATCTTTTTTGATTCCTCAGAACTCTTTTGCGATGAAATATTTGAACGCTTATCAGATTTAGGATAAGAAATAATATCGTGCAATAATGCAGCACTTAGAACAAGTTTTTCATTTACTTTTTCTTTTTTACATAACTTCTGAGCATTTTTGTAGACTCTCATAGTATGGTTAAAATCATGCGCCGAATCATGTTTCATTCTTTGTTTTACGTGTTTTTGAAGTAATTCAATATCGTCCATCTAGAACCGCCATAGTTTTGGTTTTGTAAATTTTAGTTTCCTCTGAGTAATTAAGATTGACCAATTAATAGAGGCAAAGAAAATAATTAAAATTATTCCAACAACGTCTACTAACAAGATTCCTAAAAGTCGGTCCTCGAAAATTTCTAAAAATGGTTTTAAAACTGCATTTCCAAGATATATCATAATAATATAGGATAAAACTCGCCCAAACCAAAACCCTATGTAAATTCCAATATTTTTTGAACGCATCAAGCCATATGTGATAAAAAGCATGTTGCTTGGAAGAGGAGTCGCTCCAAAAAGAAACGAGGTAATCACATATCCAAATTTTTTTCTATTTAGATAATCACCAATAACGTCAAGATTTGATTTTTGTTCTTCTCCAATAAATTTTCTAAATAATCCACTAATTTTTTTTAGAAAAAATCGTCCTATTGTAGACGCAGTGGCACCGACTACAGATAGCAAAATAATATTCAGATTTGGATCAAGAAGATAAAATGATGTCAGAACTATCCAACTTGGGGGCATAAGAAGAGGGGAGGCATTGATTGCAACTAGTATCAGAAAAATTCCAAAGTAAGATAATTCCCCGAAGATTTCTAAAATATCTACCATTTTACTTTCATTGATCTTAATTATTTTGCTTCTAAACCCTTGTTTTTACCATCAGCCATGTAGGATGTGTGAAATGATCGCTAATTATCAAAAAATTACACCAATTTCAAATCTTGTTCAATGATTTGTAACATTTAGGAAGAATCATTCAATATACTTATAAGGAAATTGTGTATTATTTACTCCGTGTCAGAGATTTCTTGGAAATGTTTTCGATGTAATCTATCTTTTAAAGAAGAAGACATAGCCAGCTTGCATAAAGAAATCTCCAATCATTCTGTAACTAAAGTCAAATCAATTACAGCATAATTTTTAAAAATTTTAAAAAATATGTGATTATTAAAAAATCTAATGCAGGAGGTGGGATTTGAACCCACGAACTCCTAAGAGAAAGGATTTCCTATTATTGGATCTTGAGTCCTTCTCGGTTGACCGGGCTTCGATACCCCTGCATTGGAATTTAATATGGACCGATATTTTTCAATTTCTATTATGAGATTTGGAAAAAATACAGATTTTACTGACTGTTTTTCCTCCTTTTCCTTGAATTTACAATCAGTTCCAGTATTTTTCCAAGGATTCGAAAGAAAAGTCCTGTTCGAGATAGTATTCGCCATCTTTTCAAAAAAAACGATTCTTAAAACATTCCCGTAAATAGGCATGAAATGAATGAAAAAGTGAAAATATTGATAACAAATATAGATCGCAGAAATTTATTATAAATTATCACCCAAAATATTTTATTTTCAAAGCTTTTAATTGTGTGAATTATGGTGAAAAATACATGGAAGAATCTAAACCTATTTCACAAGTGAGAAATATGCGTAGTGGAATCAATACAAAAGGCGTCGTAAAGAGTATGGGAGACCCAAGAACTGTCAACCTCAAAAGTGGAGGAACCATCGATGTATGTGAAGCAGTGATGGCAGATGGAGAAACAGAAGATGATCAAGTTAAGCTTACTCTTTGGGGAGATGACATAAAGGCAGTGAACATAGGTGACACTGTTGTCATTACAAATGGATATACAAATTCCTTTAAAGACGAGGTTTCCTTAACCAAAGGAAAATTCGGAAAGATGGAAATTAATCCTTAATTAACGATATTCTTAAAATTATTTTTTTGCGATTATAGTTCTTATTATGTAGATTTTTTTAATTTTGATGCATATTTTATATGATTTTAGGTCTTGCTAAAATTAAACAGTGTTAAAATTAATCATCATAGAGATCTTGTAGTTCCCTTACATATTTTAAAACTAGTTTTTCAGTCATATTTATCAAGTGAGTGGCCTCCTCATCATTTAGATGATTTCTCCCATTATTTGTGGCATTTTGTATTAAAGTTTCAATTTCATATGCTACAATATCACTATCCTTATCCAATTTCATCTATCGCCAAACAGTTTATCAAAAAATAATACTTAAAGCGGATCCTCTGTCTCATGGTTTTTTAACAATGTACAAATTAGGAGATATTAGGCATGAAACACTATCAAAATACAGAGGCACTTGATTTTGACTAAAAATATCATAAATAAAAATGGATTTAAAAGAATGTATGCAGTATTTGAACAATTAATTATTCATAACAGATGCACCTAAATTAAAAAAAGTTGAACAATAAAAAAACAATAACCATCTATAAAAAATTTCAAGAAGAGTTTGGGATTGATGAGTCAGATATCACCATTGCCGAAAAATTACACCTTGAACTTTTAGAAAAAAATCCATTCAAGTATGAATCAGTTTATCTTATTGCAGCAGTATGTATTTATGCAGTATCGCACATGTTACCTAAAAAAATAACGTTTCAAGATATTGAAAAAATATCACATATAAAAAAAGAGGAAATCGAGAAATGTTACAATCTAGTACTTGAAACAGAATAGATCACCTTTATCATTAAAGAAAAAATATATTTTAAAAAATTAATTTCGGAATTTATTTATTATTTTAGAATAAAGATTATTAGAAATTAATTCCCTATCGTTTTGGTCTCGTTGCTGCTTTTCTTTTTGGTGCTGTTTTTCTTTTTGGTGCTGTTTTTCTTTTTGGTGCTGTTTTTTTAGCTGGTCTCGTTGCTGTTTTTCTTTTTGGTGCTGTTTTTTTAGCTGGTCTCGTTGCTGCTTTTCTTTTTGGTGCTGTTTTTTTAGCTGGTCTCGTTGCTGCTTTTCTTTTTGGTGCTGCTTTTTTAGCTGGTCTCGTTGCTGTTTTTCTTTTTGGTGCTGTTTTTCTTTTTGGTGCTGTTTTTTTAGCTGGTCTCGTTGCTGTTTTTCTTTTTGGTGCTGTTTTTCTTTTTGGTGCTGTTTTTCTTTTTGGTGCTGTTTTTTTAGCTGGTCTCGTTGATGTTTTTCTTTTTGGTGCTGTTTTTTTAGCTGGTCTCGTTGCTGCTTTTCTTTTTGGTGCTGTTTTTTTCGAGCTTCTACCTCTTGAAGATTTTTTCTTTTTTACTTGTACTTCTTGAAGTTTTGCCAGAGCTTTATCTAAAGAATTTTTTGCGATTTCTTCTCTTTTATTGTATTTTTCTAACTCTTTTCCAAATTTTTCTGCTTCCTTATGGCTAGTTATCATAACATCCCTAAGAGAAGGTTTTGACTGAGTCTGTTTTTTAATTTTAGAGGTAATTTTTGACTTTGTACTGGTATTTTGAGTCACTTGATCAGTAATTTTTTTTGCTGTTTTTTTCCTCGAATCTATTTCAAATTCTAATTCTTTTATCCTAGATTTGATTGATTTTAGTCTACTTTCAGCATTTTGTTTTTCGTCATTATTTTCTGCAAATTCTATCTGCTGCTCAGCTTCAACCATAGTCTCTTTTTCTTGATTTAGACGATCTTCAGCTGTTGCAACTAGTCTTTGTATACTTTCTAGCTGAGCATTTTTTCGAGTTAAAATATCAGAAACCCCAGAAGAATCTTCTCTTTCGGATTCGATTTTTTTATCCAATGAAGTTAATCCGGATGAAGATCTTCGTTCAGTTGATCGTAATTCTTTGAGTTGTTTTTCAGTTTTTAATCGAAGTCCAGAAGCTTCTTGTCTTCTTTTTCTCAAATTTAATACTATTTTTTCAAGCGAAGCCATTGAAATATATCAATACGAGGCGGGATTAAGTTGTTAATATGATCAGGATTTGACTCATCTGTAAAGAAAATTAACTTCTTCACCCCTCAAAGTGATCGGAAAATCGCCCCTAAAATATACAAAAG
>DATKYM010000051.1:0-3801 GCA_035528495.1 Nitrosopumilaceae archaeon | reverse complement strand
TTATTCCTAAGAGTACCTGCCCTGCAAGTATACCAACATCTAATTCTGCCATAAGATTTAATCTCGCTTAACATTCAAAGAAAAGGCCTCATAAACTCTTCTAATCTATTTCAGTTGATTTTATTAACCCAAAAAATAATTTCAAAATTTATTTTCTATTTACTCTAAACTTTACCAGATATACTCCAGCACCGACAAGTCCTGCAACTGTTGGTACCATCCATGCTGAATTTGGATTAAAATTTAATTTTCGGTTAAAGGTGTACTCGTGGATTTGGCCTGTTGGTTTTAGGGGTTCATTTGCACATCGGAGTGATAAAGACGCTTTTTCGTAGTGCTTTAATAGAATAAAGTCGTATGTAGTGCAGAAATTATAATGTTAGAAAAACAATTCAATCCAGACTTGTTGTATAATAAGGTGGTTCATTTCTATATGGATAAAAAAGGTTATTCAAAAGACAAAGCAAATCTCATAGCACAATCTGTTGTAAAAAGAGAAGGCGTGCGAAGGATTTGTAAAAATGAAAAGTGTAAGCATTTCTCACATGATCATATTAGAAACGCTGAAACCTGTCTTGTTATTAATTGTGATTGTGATAAATTTTACAACTAAAGAAAATTAAAAAAGGAATAAAAATTATCAATTTGTTTGAGGTATTGCTTTTCTGTAAATATCCGAAGCGTCACTGATTGTTTCTTTGATATTACGAATAGTGTCAGATTGTTTCGATGACTCTATAGTTACTTTTAATTCATTTACTAGATAGTTAATCGATACCAACATGTCCGTAGTAGCTGTACTCACATCATGAAAATCTTGACCAGTACTGTTACTTCCACCAAATGAATTGATTTTATTTTTTGCAAATTTAATGAGCTCAGTAGATTCCTCAATCATCCCTGTATCTTTTAGCTGTTGCATAGTACTTTGTATTTTCGCGGAGGCGTCATTCATATTTTCTGAGATCAACCGAAAATTCTCGATATTCTTTACAATCTCAGGGGTCTTGAGACTTTGCATCATTTCATTTACTATTGTTGCAGTTTCTTTTACCTTAGTTAAAGTGCCCTGTAGTTCAGGTGAGCCAATCTGACGTATTATTTCAATCGTATTTGATGTAGTCTCCTTGATTTCCTGTAACCTGCTGGGTTTTTTCTGGTCCATATTATTTCATCTTCTCCGTAATGTCTCCCATTAATCTACCATCATTTATTCGTGGAAGTGAATCCAATTCTTTTTGATAAAACTTACTCCTCCTGTATAGTTGGACAAGAAAAATAAAATCACCAGATACAAAAATAGAATTTAGTATCGCAAAGCCAATATTATTGGTATAGATATCATTTACAACCAATAAAATCTTTAGACTTGCAAACGAGAATACAATTATTGGAAAATGTCTACTAGCTTTGAATATTATCTCTGTTATTAATGAATATCCATTAATTTTTGGAAATTCAAAAATAGAAAAAGGGGATTGAGAACCATTAGAATCAATGGTTTCAAATTCAGTACTAGTTCTCATATAGTACCCACTCTGTTTTTAACGCCTTTCACCATTTTTTCAGTTACCTGGTTGGTTTCTCTTTTTACTCTGTCAATACCATCTTGTATTGCTTTAGTTGTTTGTGGTGATGCGTTTCCTGCGTCGGTTGTAATTTCTTTAATCGTTTTTATGGACTCTTCGGCAGTTTTCAAAGTTGTTTCTACCGCACTGGCAGTGTCATTTATGACACCATTTTTTTTCAGCTCTTGTGTTGTTTCATGGATATCTTTTGCAGTGTCACGCACAGCATATGAGGTTTCACGTATCATCTCAGCAAGTTGTGGGATAACACCGCTTTCACGAAGAGTCCTCATAGTTTCTCTCATTGTGAAAGAGTAGTCTTGAATATTTTTTGAAAAATTTTGTATCCTTTCTACTGTTCCTTGTGCATCAAACATGTTTTCTCTGACTCCTTGCAAAGATTGATTTGAATTGTTGTTGAATTGGTTCATGTTATTGGTAATACAAATTTTGTTAATAACAATCACGAATAATTTATTCATATCATTGATCTTTTTATCGATTAAAAAATAATCTCAAAAATGCAATATTCAATTCAATTTTTATTTTTTTTGAAATTAAAAATAATAAATTCATAATTAAATAAAATCATCCAAAGAGTTTTCCCTCAAGGGTTGAGCACTAATTCCCATTTTTCTTAAATGAGAAGCAAATTCATCTACAAAACCATGAACTGTATAGACCTGCTCAGCCCCTGATTGGATTACCATATCTACTAATTCATTAAAATCAGAATGGTCACTCATAGGAATTGAATAATCCGTACGTCTGCCAAAGGGGAATCTCGTAGATTGTGCCCATCCGCTAAATCCAATAGTCACTGCACCATACTTTGACCTCATTTCTTTGAGGAAGTTGTTTTTTTCAGACATCATCGGAGTTACCATAATCCACGGCTTTTTATCCAACAAACCCTGATTTTGAGCCTCAGAATGACCTAGTCCATCAATCAAAGGTACTCCAAGTTGCTTATGCAGGTCATTCATTTGCTTTACAGAATCATGAAAATAAAGCGGGCTCCAATGACCAAAGAGTTGGGTAATGGTCTGGGCTTTTCCTAGTTGATAACCCATCAAGATTACAGGTATCCCCTTTGAGTAAAGTTCAGAGATTAGTTCATTGACTCGTTTTTTAATTTCATCTAATTTTGGAAACACAAATTCAGGAAGTCCAAAAGTACATTCGGTGATCAACGTTTTGCATTTTGGTATTTTGTCACAAGAAAGAAATCCCCTATCCCTAGTACAAATATCTCCAGTGTAAAATACATCATTGAAAAGTAAACCTTTTGATCCTAAAATATGACCATTATTTATTAGTGAATAATCATCAATTTTTTCCACATGATTTTGCATTTTAAAACCTCTAAGATTTGCAATTTTGTTTGTTTCAATTGATGCAAGAATTGTCCCTCCATTTTTTGATGGTAAGTGATCCATGTGAGCATGAGATACAAAGTTGATTCCAGAGGTATCTGTTTTCTTTGGATCCAAGAATACCTTTTCGTTATTTGCCTCACACAAGATTCCATTTTTAGTCATTCTAATCTTTTGAGACAATATTGAGAAAACTAATTAGATTCGATATAAACTGAAAGTTTTTTTGATGTGAACCCTAGATTGATTTTTTTCAATTAATTTTCAAAGAAAAAGCCCGTTAAGAATAGCTCAAAGTTCTAACCCAAAAGATTGAGCAACGCTGGCAAATTTTTCATAAGTTTCCAAGTATTGTCTTCCTTTCTGAGTAATTACAAATGTGTGCTTGCCATCAAATTCAATTTTGTTGATAAGGCCAGCACCAGTCAAATTTGATACGAATTTTGATAATCTAGAATGAGGGAGATTAGCCTTACTTAGTAAGATGGTTGGTTTTATTCCCTCTTGACCTGACTGCTTAGTAGCACTCAAAAGATCTCCGACAATCTGCATACTAGTACGGTATGAAGCCATATGTAGGATAAAATACCGTATTTTATAAATATTGGTATTTGTAACCGTTGATTACCATTTATTACCAATAGTATATATAGTAGTGTCCTGTGGGTACACCATGAGCACACAAACTCAATCAAGCGATGCATACTCCCTATACCAGCAAAATGTTCAGAAATATTTTGAAAATATCTCAAAAATCACTCCACAATATTTTCAATCCATTACACATTTGCAAGAAGAATGTATGAAAGCAGCAGAGAAGACAATCAATGCCTCAGTAGGTATGACACAAGAAATTG
>DATKYM010000050.1:0-5709 GCA_035528495.1 Nitrosopumilaceae archaeon | reverse complement strand
GAAGTGTTTTTGTTTTGTAATATGTGACTGGAAATTTAAAACTTAAGGAAACAATATCAAAGGTTTCAATAATTGATTTATCATCACTTGGGCAAGGGGTAATTTTGACTAGTTTTTTCAGCCCCCTTTTTATTTTTCCATAATCCTTTGGATTGATATTCTTGAAACTAATCATATTTTGTTTAACAACGTATTGACGTTAGTAATGATCTTTAAACAATCTCCAACAATTCCTATTTTGATAATGACTTTAGTTATATCGCACTTTTAGTGCCTGGGAGGGGGGCTTTCCATTTTTACTTACAGTCGATAAACTCGTTAACACTTGTCCAAGCCAGTAGGTTATTATCTAAAAATTTTAGGGTGATTTTATGGAATTGATAAAACAAAATTCTCCTGTATTGTTTTTCTTTAATTCCTCGAAAAAATGGCTAGTAAAGATTTCAAAAAAAGAAGTCCTTCATACTCACATTGGAATCTTGAAACATGCAGATGCTATTGGAAAAGAATATGGTTCTAAAATAACTACAAACAAGGACAAGTATGTCTATCTCTTAAAACCTACAATGTATGATTATGTAATGAAAATCCAACATGGTACCCAAATTGTATATCCAAAGGATTTAGGTTATATTGCAGCCAGAGCAGGAATTCAAAATAATCAAAAAATTGTAGAAATTGGAACAGGGAGCGCATCACTAACCTCATTTGTTGCAAGTATTGTAAAGCCACGAGGTCATGTTTACACGTTTGATGTTGATGAAAATTTTATGAAGATAGCTGCAAAAAATTTAAAAAAATGTGGAATGGACAAGTATGTTACCCAACAAAATTTAGATATTAAAACAGTAAAAAACGTCCCTGTAATTGATGCAGATGTAGTTTTAATTGATCTTGGAGATCCTTGGACCGTAATTCCACAAGTTCGCCAAATGCTAAAAGGAAGCGGTGCCGTTTTTGCAATTTGTCCAACCATGAATCAATTAGAAAAATTAACTATGGCTCTTGTTGAAAATGAATTTACAGACATTGAATCCACTGAACATATACTGAGAACTATAGAGGCACGAGAAGGAAAAACCAGACATTCATTTCAAGGAATAGGCCACACTACCTACCTTTGTTTTGCAAGAAAGGCATTTTTTAATAGAGAATCAAAGAAAAAATTAGACTCAAAATTAAAACCAAAAGCAGTCTCAAAGGAATCTAAAAAGACCACAAACAATAAAGAAAAAACTAAAACTCCCAAATCAAAATAAAAAACAAGATTTATTCCTGTAAACTTTATCTATAATGTATTGGTTCCACAACAACTTCAGGCATCTATTGTAAAAAAATTCATTCCTGCAAGACGATCTGATTCCAGAAAAGGTGAAAACGGCGTTGTTTTGGTGGTTGGTGGCAGCTACATCTATCATGGTGCTCCCATCCTTTCATCAATTGCTGCCTTGAGATGTGGTACGGACCTTGTTTACACCTCAGTTCCTAAAATTAATGTCTCAGCAACCCGTTCAATATCTCCTAATCTAATTGTCATACCTCTAGTTGATCAGAAACTCACCAGAGGTGCTGTAAACAAATTGCTTGGAGTGATACCCCGAAATTTAGATTCTGCCACAATCGGAATGGGTCTAGCTGTACAAGAAAAAAATGCCTTACTACTTTTAATAAAATCTCTTTTAGATAGGGATGTCAGGCTATCTCTTGATGCAAGTGCATTGATTCCAGATGTACTTCCATTACTTTCT
Organism: Nitrosopumilaceae archaeon; assembly: GCA_035528495.1. Taxonomy (GTDB): domain Archaea; phylum Thermoproteota; class Nitrososphaeria; order Nitrososphaerales; family Nitrosopumilaceae; genus Nitrosomaritimum. The sequence goes on along the minus strand of DATKYM010000050.1, from coordinate 3,961 downwards.
GACAAAAACGTAGTTGTAACTCCACATGCTGGTGAATTTGCTAGGTTATTTGGAGTAGTCCCCCCCATCAATAAAAAAGAACGAATATCGATTGTAGAAAAAAATGCTAAAGAAAATGGAATAACGATTCTACTAAAAGGTCAAACCGATGTAATATCTGATGGCAAAAAAACATTTCTTTACACAAAAAAAATCCCTGGAATGACAGTAGGGGGAACAGGCGATGTACTTTCAGGATTAACTGCAGGGTTGCTTGCAAAAAATCGTAATTCATTAGAGTCTGCATCTGCTGCTACTTTTATTAACGGACTAGCGGGAATTTTCACTCAAAAGAAACTGGGTTTACATATGACTTCTATGGATCTTCTAGATGCTATTCCCAACGTTATGAAACCATTTGATAAAATAGTATGATTACATTGAACCCGATTAAACATGTAGATTCAAATATGAATAATTTAATTTCTGATTTGCAAACATTAATTCGTCAACCAAGTGTTTCGGCAAAAAACGAAGGTATTGAAGAATGTGCAAAACTAGTTAAAAAAACACTGCAGAAATCTGGAATTCCTTCAGAAATTTTAAGGCTAAAAAAAGGAGTTGCTCCAATCGTTTATGGTGAGGTAAAATCAAAAAAAAATAATCCTAAAACTTTACTGTTTTACAATCACTATGATGTTCAACCAGCGGAGCCCTTTGAATTATGGGATTACCCGCCTTTTAGCGGAAAGTTAAAAGGAAACAAGATTTTTGGACGGGGCTCATCTGATGATAAGGGTGAATTGATCACACGAATTAAAGCTGTTGAGGCGTACCTGCAAACTACTGGCGATGTCCCATGTAACATCAAATTTGTAATTGAAGGAGAAGAAGAAACAGGCAGTGCACACATTGACGACTATATGAAAAAATACAAAGAAAAATTTGCATGCGATGGAGTAATCTGGGAGTTTGGCTATGTGGATTCAAAAAATAGACCTATTATTGGTCTAGGGATGAAAGGATTGCTTTTTGTTGAATTATCAATTAAAGAATCAATTCGTGATGCACATTCAAGTCTAGCGGTTTTAATCAAAAATCCCGCATGGCGATTAATAGAAGCTATAAACACCCTTAGAGATTCGAATGGAAAAATTCTCATTAAAGATTGGTATCGTGAGGTTCAACCATTCTCCAAAAAAGATTTGGAAATTATTTCAAAAGAACCATTTGATGAGAGATCCTTCAAAAATGAATATGGGATAAAATCATTTGTCGGAAACAAGAAAGGCCTTGATATTAAAAAAGCACTGGTTGGTGGCGTTACTTGCAATATTGCAGGACTTATTTCTGGTTATACAGGTGAGGGGGCAAAAACAATTCTTCCAGGAGAAGCCTTAGTAAAGATAGACTTTAGGTTGATTCCTCAAATGGATCCAAAAAAACAAGCTCAACGATTAAGAGAACACCTCAAATCAAAAGGATTTTCAGATGTCATGATAAGGATATTTCATGGAGAAGCTGCGGCCAGAACAAATCCCTCTGATCCTTTTGTTTCTAAAGTTCAAGAAGCTGCAAACGAATCATTTGGGACCTCAATTCTTAATGTTTCAAATGCAGGTACCGGTCCAATGTACTCTTTTGTTGAACATCTAAATGCTCCATGCATTTCCGTTGGGGGCACATACATGTTTTCAAGGATACACTCTCCAAATGAGTATACACGTATTGATCTATTAAAAAAGACGACCAAGTGTATTTGTCTCATAATGGAAAAATTTGGCAAAGTCTAAATTATTGCCCTCAAACTAGGGAGAAAGCCCTTTATTATGCAACCCAATTATTTGACTTATGTCCATGTACATGCCAGGTGCAACTGCAGTTGGAATAACTTTTGATGGTGGTGTAGTTTTTGCTAGCGAAAAAAGGATCGCTTTTGGAAATTTCCTTGTAAGTAAATCAACAAAAAAGACTTTTGAGATTACTCCAAAAGTAGGTGCTACGTGTGCGGGCCTAGTTGCTGACATGCAGATTTTGACTTTACAAATTGCTGCTTTGGCTAAAATTCGAAAAATGGAGCTAAAAAGAGATGTACCTCCCAACTCTGTAGCCAAAATGATGTCAAATATGATGTATGAGAGAAGATACTTCCCCTTGTTGACTCAGGTTATCGTTGGGGGTGTAGTTGATAAGCCTATTTTGTATACCTTAGACCCACTGGGCTCTGTTCTCCCTGATGAATATGCTGCAGTAGGAACTGGAGCTGAAATGGCTCTGGGTGTTTTAGATCCTCAATTTAAAGAAAATATGACCGAATCCGAAGCAGTTGATTTGGCAAAAAAAGCAGTACGTTCAGCTGCCCTTAGAGATTCTGCAAGTGGTGATGGTGTGGATATTATGGTAATTACTAAAGATGGCATCAAAGAAACCTCTGAGAAAATCACCATTTAAGACCTGTAAAATTATTTTCAACACGTCAATAAATAAATTAATTGACAATTCTATCTTGAAAAAAATATTCGTAAACTAATACTAGACAAGATAATTTCAAAAAATTATAAAATCGGTTTGAAACAAACTGAAGTTTTTAAGATCAATTTGTACTTGAAAATCATTTTAATGTTTTAGACTATTAACAAACAGACTAGAATTTGCAGGTGCTGGAATTTATCTGACAAAACTAAGACAAAATAGATATTAAATTTTCTTTTTTTTATTTTTATTGTCTTTGAACAGGTGTTTATTCACTGTAACTCATCTACTAGAGATTGTCCACATAACTGTCTTAACCAATTAATTTTAGTTTCATTTATTGGCTTTTAATTATTTTCGAAAACCTCTAGTGTTAACTCTATCTTTAATCCTTATTGCAGGATTTGTAACTCCTGTATATGCACAGACCATGCCAGGTCTTGCTGTTGATGTATCATCGGAGTTAACTTCTGGGAGATACAGTGAGGCTGATCCTAATACTAGAGGTGTAGGTGAAGGTGCCTCCTCAGATGATAAAACAAAACATCGAAACTATTACGCCTCCAAAAATACAACCGTTCAAACTGTAGCGAGTGTAGAGGCCAGTCTTCTTAATGGATGCAACTGTGTCGTCTTTAGACTGGATGATCTTCAAGATTATTGGATTCCTGATGTACAGGCAACTGTAATGGATCAATTTGTACAGAAAAATCAATTTCTCTCAATTGGACCAATATTAGTTTTTTTTGGAGAGGATGCCACTGTAGTAAACAAGGCAGTAGCAGGATACAATTCAGGATTGTTTGAAGTCTTTGTGCATGGATGGGATCATGTGGATTACACTGCCTTAAACTTAGCAACACAGACATCTACGTTACAACAAGCCCAGGATAAAACAGCGCTAATTTTTGGAAGTCCATCAAAAGTATTTGTTCCTCCATATAACGCGTTAAATGCAAACACCCTAACTGCAATAAAGAACACGGGCTTTGAAATAATCAGCGCTGCAGAGTATACTGATACATATCCATATTTTATTGCAGATGGTGTTAGTAACATTACTGACTCTCTAGGGAATTATCATGAACCTGAATCCATTGGACTCACTGAGTGGATAGACGGCTCTCCAGTAAGAGTTCCCAACAATCAGATTCTATCTGCTATTGATTCTAGTATTGACTCAAAAGGATACGCTGTAGTAACTTTGCATTCACAAGAATTTGCTCAAGTAGTGGGCGGCAGTGAAATAAATACAGTTGATCAGAATTTAATAGATGATCTTAATTTCATTATTGATGGTGTTGTTGCCAAAAATTATCCAATACGCACTTTTAGTCAAGTAGTTGAATTTAATCAATCCCCGCCACAAGATACTGAATCACCAGTCATTGCAGCACACTCTGATGTAAATGCAGTAGCAACTAGTGCATCAGGGGCCACAGTATCATACACCTCACCTACAACTAGTGATAATGTAGATTCTCCAGGATTAGCTACATGTTCACCATTA
>DATKYM010000049.1:0-11561 GCA_035528495.1 Nitrosopumilaceae archaeon | reverse complement strand
GCTAATCTAACTTGGTTTTGAAATTATTTTTTGGGAAGTAAAATAATAAATCTGGTGGGGTTGTTGGACACGGAAATTTTGCCCTTGTGAGAATTTACAATATGCTCACTGCTGGCCAAACCTAATCCAGTCCCTCTATATTTGGTGGTATACAAGGGCTCAAAAATACGACCCAGTTTATTTTTAGGGATGCCGGGTCCTGAATCCTCGACTTCGATAATAACATTTTTTCGATCCTCGTTTAATCTAACTGTCACAGTACCTGATTTACCATCAATTGCTTGAATTGCATTTAAAATCAGATTGTTCATTACAAGTTCAAATTTCCTAGAATCACATTTGAATGAAATATCATTATGAGGTAAATTCAATTTGATATTGCTTGGAATTTCAGGTAAAACTCCAGGAGAATGGATGATTTGAAATTACCAAAAATAATCCTTGATGAAACCAACTAAACTATATTCAGTTTTACCCATTAAAGAGGGAAGTGACACTTTGAATGTATTAAAAAAGGGATGGATTAACTTGTACGATGTGTGGAATAGTAAATCAAGTCCTACGAATTAGTATTTAGAATACACTGATGATTCATATGAACAATTTGTTCGTTAGTGTTTTAAGTAAATTTTGTGATAATAGATTATGTCAAATAACACCAAATCAGTACCTGAATGGGAACAATTAATGGGATTGTCTTGGGTAATTCTAGATGAAGAGTGATACCTTAAAACATTAGAATATTTAGAAATTTCTCATGTTTTATAATATACAGGTAAATAATTTAATCGTCTTGCATTTAGAGATTATAATTGAGTTATAATTCGAATGATGAGCCAGGATTCCTAAAGGTACTATACTTTTTGAAGTCCCACAATACAGAATATCTATCAGGTCAGGATCTAAGCGATGTTTTAAGAATTAGCAGGGTAGCTGTGTGGAAGCACATTAAAAAAATCAAGGAGTTGGGTTATACTATCGAATCAAAACAAAAATTAGGATACAGATTAGCTTCTAGCACAAATTTACCATTGCCATGGGAGATAACTCAAGGATTAAAGACAAAAACTATCGGAAAACAGGTATTCTTTTTTGACACTTTAGATTCGACCCAAATTCAGGCAATCAAAATGGCTTCTGATTCAAAAAATAACGGAGCCATAATTATTGCCAAAAAACAAACTAGTGGAAAAGGTAGAGCGAATCGAAAATGGTATTCACCAGAAGGAGGCATATGGTTATCAATTATCATACGTCCAGAATTTGACATTTCAATGATCACACTTTTCCCAATTGCATCAGCCACTGCTCTTTGCAAAGCAATGGAAAAATCTTTGGATGTGAAACCCGAACTAAAATGGCCAAACGATATCACCATAAATGGTAAAAAAGTTGCAGGTATTCTTATAGATGCTTCTTTAGAATCAAACAAGATTGAAAACATTGTTTTAGGAATTGGGATAAATTTTGATATCAACGTTGCAGAAATTGAAAAGAAATTAGAAAACACGCCCAACTTTTATGGGATTGCAACATTAAAAAATTATCAAAAAGACACATCAGTCGTTACTTTTGTCCAGATTTTTTTAAAAGAGTTAGAGGAAATTGTTGATTTGTTAAATAAAGGGCAAGTTAGAAAAATCATTAACGAATGGACCAAACGATCATCCACAATCGGAAAAGTTGTAGAGTTTTCTACTAATGATGGGAAAGTTAGAGGAAAGGCAGTTAAAATTGATGATGATGGGGCCTTGGTGGTATTTGATAAAAAAAATATCAGAGTGCTATCTGGAGACATAGCTCACCTGTAGATTAAATTTAGATTTTGCTACAAATTATTTTTTAAAAGATTTTGTTCTAGTTTTGGTCTTCTTTTTGGAATCCTTTTCGGACATAAGAGATAACTGAGTTTTTAAAATTTCTTTAAGGTCTTTTTGAATATCAAAAACAGCCGCAAGCATCTGTTCTAACTGATTTGAGTACTGCTGATAGGTCGCTATTAATTCTGATTTTTTATGGTTGATTTCAACAAGGTGATCATTTGAGCGTAAAAGATTGGTTGATGAAATCAATTCCGGAATATTTTTGGAATCAATGTCTAAATTTTTCAAATCAAAGGTTATTTTTTGGATTTGTTTCCGTAGCTCATAAATTACTTCACCGGCTCCTAATTCAGTCAATATAAGAACTGATAATTCTTCGTTGATTAAAGAATTTTGCTAAATGAAGATCAATTTTATCGGAAAAATATGAAAAACAAAGTGATTATCAACAAAATACTGATGGAGTTTATGCACAGATCAACTTTATTCAAAAGACAAACCCCGAATCATTTTGTTTCTATGCAGGGAATTCATTTTTAGGATCAAAGTTTCATTTGTAATCAAAAAAAACGTAATTTTTAATAGAAAATATTGTAATATTTTTATCATTTTCAAAAACCAGACCAATTAGCTTAACCTACACACCAATAACCGGAAGAAACTATGTAAAACTGATAATAACCAAATTTTGGATTTTAGAATAAGAATGCTAAAAAGTACAATAATTTCTGCGCCAAAGTGCCCATCTTGTGGTGATAAAAAAATGGTGACAGATCAAAATACGGGAGAATTATTCTGTGGAAAATGTGGATTTGTAGTTAATGATAAAATTTCAGATACTGGTGCCGAATGGCGCTCATTTGCAAATGATGAAACTAATCGAGCCAGAGTCGGCGCAGGAACATCATTGACTATGCACGATATGGGATTATCGACCATTATCGGGACTCAGAATAAAGATTCTACAGGTAAACCATTAACCTCTGCAATGAAGAGTTCAATTGAACGATTAAGAACGTGGGATAGTAGAACACAAGCTCATTCTTCAGCAGAAAGAAACCTAAGACAAGCACTAAATGAGATGGATAAATTAAAAGACAAATTAGCATTAACTGATGCAGTTATTGAAAAAGCAGCATACATTTATCGTAAAGCTATGGAGAAAAAATTAGTTAGAGGTCGTTCTATTCAAGGATTAGTAGCTGCATGTCTGTATGCATCTTGTAGAAATACAGAAACTCCCAGAACATTAGATGATATTGCAAAAGGAATTAACATTAGGAGAAAAGATGTTGCACGGTGTTATAGATTAATTTATCGAGAATTAGAGCTAAAGATGCCAGTAGTTGATCCAGTTAAGGGCGTATCAAGAATTGCAAGTATAGCAAAACTTACAGAAAAAAGTAAACGAAAAGCAATAGTAATTCTTGAAAGAGCAAAAATACTAGGTATAGTTGCAGGAAAAGATCCTATGGGTATTGCAGCAGCAGCACTATATCTTGCATGTATCAGTACAGGCGAGGTAAAATCGCAAAAAGATATCTCAATTGCATCAGGAGTTACAGAGGTAACAATTAGAAACAGATGTGCAGGATTGAGAAAAATGATACAATCAGAATAGATTTAAAAATTACAAACTATACCTTGAAAGTCGCTCATACTCTAATTTATCCCAAGGATAAACTATGTAATTGTTGTTTATTGTTTTTTTAGCATAAATCAGTTGTTTAGGATATTTTTTACCACGTCTTGCAAATAAAGTCAAAAATAAAAATTCAGCAGGATTATCAACTTTGTTTATTATTTTTTTAAAGGTATTTCCAGAATCATATATATCATCAACAAATATCGAATCAAAAGAAATTTTTTTCTGATCCACCAAAATAACATCAATGCCTAGGTGATCAGCTAATAGTCTTGCAGGAACTAAACCACCACGGCTAATTGTAGAAATACTATTAAATTCTCTAGGCATCGAATTTATTTTCTCCGAAAGAATTTTTACTAGTTTTTCAACCTCAGACCAACTTACTTTCTCCGAATTTGTATTTTTTACCACCAAATAATTCATCACCAGTAATTATTGACAAAAGTCAAAAGGTACTCATTTTGCTTTTTAATGGCTCAATAATTTTTAAAACTTTGAATGCTATTTTTCCAAAATCTAAATCTTTTTCAGAAGATACCAAAAGTACTTCATCTTGCGGTAATGGATAACTCATCACAATAACTTTGTCTCTATAAGACATTGAAAAATGAACAATCCCAAATTCACGATCAAACTCATGTCTCATACGTACACGCAAGGCTAATTCCATAAACATCATTTCGTCTTGTTTTTGTGCTTCAAGTGACATTAGACCTTTTTTCATTCCTCCGGCCAAAAGGTGTCCTCTACTATTGATGAATCTGGCTGACCTCATTTTTGGGTCTAATTTTACAATTTTTTGACATATTTTTTCAAGTGCATCGACGTTGTCCATTTGTCTAATTTAACAATCGATCTATTTATTGCGAGCTGTGTGATTGGTAATTCGTGAATCCCCAGCCTGCTGAAAACACAGTAGAATATTACAAACATTTGTCCTTGTTTTGGACGGACTTAATCCACTTGATGTCAAGCAAGCCACAGGCTTTAGGATCAACTGGACCAATGAGGGCTTTTGCTGCAAATTCAAAAAAAGTATCAACAGAATTAATTGAAATAAATGAACATCTCATGGGGTTTAACAAGTATGCTACAGAATACTATAAGCAGCTAGCAGAGACATGGAACGATGCTCAAAAAAAAGTGAATCAAAAAGCACCTGAAGTTCCACATGATGTTGAGCAAATAGATGCCTTCAAACGAATATGGATAGATATTTTTGATAATGATTTTACTGAATTGTTTGATTCAAAGAAATTTGGAGAAAATTATGGAAAGCTAGTATCAAAGGAATTAGACCTAACCAAACATTGGAATAACATAACAAATGTTATACTTCAATCAGCAAATTTGCCAAGCAAAGAAGAAATAGATGAGATGTACAAAGAACTGCACTCACTTAAAAAAAGAGTGACAAAATTAGAGATTGAATTAAAAAAGAAAAAAAATGTGATTAAAAATGAAAAGTGAAACTGCCATAGACCCCAAGATAATTGAGGAGATTATTAATTTCAATAGAAATGTTCTTAACGCACCAAAATTAGTTGCAGCACCTGATGAAATAGTCTTGGAGGTAACTCCACATGATGTAGTACAAGAAATTGATAAAACAAGATTGTTACATTACAGACCATTAACTGATAAACAACACAAAACTCCTTTGTTAATTTCATACGCATTGATTAACAGATACCACATTTTAGATCTTCAACCAGAAAAAAGTTGGGTAAGGAATTTGCTTCAACAAGGATTTGATATATACATGTTAGATTGGGGAGTACCTACTGCAATGGACAAGTATCTTGACTTTGATGATTACGTTAACGGTTATTTGGATAGTTCAGTGGAGCACATCAAAAATGAATCATCAGTTGAAAAGATTTCCTTGCAAGGGTATTGTACGGGGGCAACATTGGCAACTGCATATACTACATTGCATCCCGAAAGTGTAAAAAATTACATTGCCACAGCTCCGGTAATTGATGGCTGGAGAGATACTACAGTGATTAGCAATCTGGCAAAAAATATGGATGTAGATAAAATGGTAGATACTATAGGAAATATGCCTCCGGAATTCATGTATTATTGCTTTTCAGTTCTAAAACCATTTGAACAAGGCATAGAAAAATACGTGAAATTTTTTAAAAATATTGATAACAAACAATTTGTGGATAACTTTCTTCGAGTAGAGAAATGGCTTGGCGATACACCGCCGATTCCTGGGGAACTATTCAAACAATGGATAAAGGATATCTATCAAGATAATTTATTGATTCAAAATAAAATGTATGTAAATAACCAACATATTGATTTAAAAAAAATAGATATGCCTATTTTTACTCAGGTAGCAGTAGGTGATCATCTAGTATCCCCTGAATGCAGCATGCCATTACACTATGCAGTAGGGAGTGAGGATAAAACTCTACGAATGTATCCCACAGGACATGTCGGAATGATTGCAAGTTCATTATCTCAGAAAAAGGTTCTTCCAGAACTTGGTAAATGGTTACTAGAGAGATCTTAAAAAAAAGAAAAAATAAAAGAAAAATTTAACCACTAGTTATTTTGCGTGGTAAATGCAGAAATCCCTGATTGAAGAATGTTTTTGTTTAGATTTGCAAAGGATTTTGCATTGTCGTTAAAAGTTTTGATGTTTTGTTGTATTGCATCAATTGTTGCCAGGGCAATTTGATTTTGTATAGAAGCTGCTTTTGCAAATTCTTCTGTAGAATTTTGAATTGCCTTTATCGTTGCTTCAGGAATATTTGCTGCAATGCCAATTTTTTTTGTGTATTCTTTCTGTAATGCGATTGAAGAATCTACAATATGCTCGTATGCTTGCAAATATTCTTGCTGTATGTTTGTTATTGATTGATGGTACTGTGGAACTGATTGTTTAATCGTTGTAAAGATTTTATCAACATTTTCCTGATAAACTGAAAATGCGTCTTTTGGATTTCCATGCGTTTGTTCGTTTTTACTCATTGTTTCACCTCCTTATTACTTGATTTTTTTCCTATAGGAACTATAATGACTTGAACCAAGTCACCCTCTCCCAATCCGAGTGCATTTCTTTCTGCCTCTGGAATTGATATTCTGCCGGCACTGCCAACAGTAGTTTTGTAAGCTCCCCAATTCAAGAAAGATGGAAGCATTTGTCCAATGTTGAACATTGTATCCATACTATTGCTCTGAAGGTTTCGTACATTCTCCATTAAATTAGACTGAGTGTTTCTGGTTGTATCTGACATTGTTTTCAATGTCTCCAGAGGATTGAAATTGTTGGAGCTTTGATTACTCATTAATGAGCCAAAGTTTTTCATAAATTCAGCCTGTGCTTGACCACCTTTTTGTATCCAATCTTTAAACATGGTACTAGGATCATATTGACTGTAATTACCGCTCATTGGTTTTAATAGGTACTATCCATATTTAACCATATCTAATCACTTTTTAAAAAATCTAACACTATTTCTGAAAATAATTCAGGTTTATGAACATATGGAGTATGGCCGCAATCATCCATCCTGTAAAACCTGCAATCCTTAATTGCAGATATGAATCCATCCGCATGTTGAACTGGAATTACAAGATCTTTGGATCCCCAAATTATCAAGGTTGGGGCATTAATTGATTTTAGTTTATCTGTAATTATTTCTGCATTTTTTAAACCAAGGATGGTTGACATGAATGCCATTTTTGCATTGGGCAGTTTCATCCTTTCAACAAATCCCTCAATAATTTTTTTATCAACTGTATCCCCTGATCCATCCATCATTTCAAATGCATTTTTTGCGTTAATTTCGTTAGGATAAAGTGCAGCCATAATATAGGCGTCTAATGCAGGGGTGGATTGTTTCATTATTCCAGATGGAGCTGAAAGAATTAATTTTTTAAGGTTTGTTTTTGTAGAAGCGTATTCTGCCACTACCTGACCGCCTAATGATGATCCTAAAATATCGGGATTCTCAATCCCAGTGGAATCTAGAAATTTTCCAAAGAAATCTGAAAAAAAATCAGTAGTATAATCCACTAGTGGTTTATCACTGTACCCAAATCCAATCAGATCAGGAATAATTAAACGATAGTCCTTTGCAAGGTAAGGAACTACCTGACTCCACCTTTCAGCCGAAGCACCCAAGCCATGGACTAGGACCAATATACTTTTTGAATTTCCAGTTTCTAGATAACGAATTTTATTTCCGTCTACTTGAATGAAATTTTCTTGCACCATTTTTGCTTCAATGATTGTCTATAGATAAACATTAACGTATCTTATCGATCGCGAATTTTATAGTATTTTAAAACCTGACTTGCGATAAATTGTCATCTACATTTTTTAACTTCTAATTTGAGGGTAAAACGTGATAAAAAAGAAGATTACGAAAATTCTAGTTCCACTGGATGGATCAAAAAACTCTTGGAGAGGTCTCGAGCAGGCAATCTCAATAGCAAGGCAATTCGGAGCCACCATTACAGGAATGTATTCAATTTATGCGCCTCCACATTCAGAATTTCGCGGGGTTGGTTCAGTAGAAAAATCCCTAAACAAAGAGGTAAAAAAATTTCTGGGCGAGGCAAAACTATTAGCTGCTCAAAATGGCATAGTATTCAACGAACGATTGATGAGGGGAGATATAGGATTTAACATAATAAAATTTGCCCATGATAAAAAAGAAAAATTCAATTTAATAGTAATTGGAACTCGTGGGAGGGGATCCATTAAAGAAATGTTTTTTGGAAGTGTATCAAATTATGTAATTCATACTTCAAAAATTCCAGTATTGATTGTAAAATAATCTTAGGATAATCCGTGTTTTTGAAAATATTTTTGATGATATTCTTCTGCCGAGTAAAACTCTGGAGAGGGAATAACCTCAGTTACAATATCCTTTGAAAATTTTCCAGACGAATTTAACTTTTCTTTTGATTTTTCTGCAATTTGTTTTTGAGAATCATCATGATAGAAAATAGATGATCTGTATTGATTTCCTATATCTGGTCCTTGGCGGTTAAGAGATGTTGGATCATGGTTATTCCAAAATACATTTAGTAAATCTTCATATGAAATTTCATCTGGATTGTATTCCACCTCAACGGCTTCTGCATGTCCTGTCCTATCAGTACACACTTCCTCATATGTGGGGTTTGCTAAATTTCCACCAATATATCCAACTTTGGTATTTTGCACTCCTTTTGTTTTACGAAACAAATCCTCGACATGCCAAAAACAGCCGGCACCAAATGTAGCCTTCATCGTACAAATGTAACTCTTCAAACTAAATTAAAAGTATTCTATTCTAATTCATCGTATAGATATATCAGATGTTTTTAAAATATTAAAGAAACTTAATTTTTCAACTAATTAAAGTAACAATGTTTCAACTAATTAAAGTAAATTAAGAATTTGTTAAAGAATTTTAGTTTTTAGAAACAAACCACTACTTTACATTTGTAAATATTTCAACGACTTTTTTTGCCAAATCTTCTATATTGACATTAGGTTCTGCAGATATTAATAGAAGAATTTGTGATAAAGGAAAAGGGAAGCTGATTAAAACTGCTTTATCTCGCCTGGCTGCAATGTAATTAATAGGTCCCAAACTTTCATCAAATTCTTTTCTAATAGATGCCTTTGAGACAAAATTATAAAATGCCTGAAGTTTGGTTTCATCATTTTCATAAGGGGTAAGACCTTCCTTGAATCCACCCAAAACTAATTTTCCATCTTTATCCACAATGCCTGCAAATCTAATTTCAGGTTCATTTAAGAGATTTTTACACTTTTCATCATATAGTTGAAGACTCGAAATATTTTGCTTTGACAATCAATTGACAATACTAAATTTCAAAAATAAAAACTTTGTCTAAAGAGAAAAAGGAGACCCAAACTCAAAAAAGATCTATTTTACAATTTACATTTTAAAACAAGATAATCAATTATTCCGCTTTCTGAAGCTTTTTTCATTTTTAGAAGAGATTTAAAGAGAATTTTTTCAACAAAACCAGAGTATTTTTGTTTAATAGATTTTTTCAATTGGTCTCTATTTTTAATATAATAATTAGATAGTGGATCATAAACTTGACCTCCAATTAGTCGTTCCTCAGTGATGGTAAATCCTTTTTCAATAATTAATTTTTTAATAAAATCAGCCTCGTAATGTTCAGAAGACCAAGTTAGCTTTAGAATTCCTAGATCTTTAATGGAGGTGTGCGGAAGAGTTACAGGTAAAGCTAAAGCAAAAATTCCAGATTTTTTCAATATCCTCTTTGTTTCTGAAATAAAATCATTAAATGGTTTGAAATGCTGAGAAGATTCTAATGCCAAAACACGATCAACAGAATGATCAGTGAATGGTAATTTAGTTGAAGTGGAATTGATAAAGTTGATGTTTCTTTCAGGACCAGAAAAACGTAGTTGATTAAAATTAATATTTATACAATACAAATTTAGGTTTTCATAAATATTTCTCCAAAAAATTGCAGGTGCTGAAAGTCCACTACCCACATCTACAACGGTCTCTGCATTTTCAAGTTCAGCTAATTTACCAAAAAAATCACATAGGTTCTCTTGGGCCAATATTGGTTCTTTGATTTTATCTGTCCAATAACCAAAATTCAGCATAGATCCTCCTGTAGCAGTTTGCATTACAGGTGAAAGAGAATTATAGAGATTTACCACATCTCTTTCATTTCGTCTAAGTGTCCAAAGAAGAACTTCAAGTGGATTTAGAGTAACCAAAAAGACTTTCGCATTTCTCCAGATATAGGTCTATTAATTTCTAAGGTAAAATCAGAGGGTGAAAATCCAGTACAGTACATTTTATTAGTTGAAAATTCAATTAAAGACATGTCAGATCCAAATTCAGAAATTTTTAGAGATATTCTTATAGCTAAATGGTCTGATAGATTTTTGGCATGGTTGATTGATTTTATCATAATTTCTTCAATTATTTGGATAATAATATCAGCAATTTTTGGCACTTGGAATGGAAACTGGAATGAAAATACAGATATTCCCGAATGGACAAATTTTACTCTGGGAAGTATTTTATATTTATTTTATTGGATAATTTTAGAGTACAAAACAGGACAGTCAATTGGAAAAAAGATTTTTCATTTAAAGTTAGTAACCGTGGATGGTAAACAGCCGTCTCTTTTAGGTGTAATAATTAGCAGTTTTGGGAAATCGTTTATTTTACCTATTGATTTTATCTTGGGCATAATTTTTACTAATGAAAAAAGACAGAGAATTTTCAACAAGATTGGAGACACAATTGTATTAAAAATACAAGATGTAGAGGATAATTCAGACAATATCAAATATAGTAAAGACTAATTTTTGTCATATTTTCTTAGGTTAGGACTGTGCAGAATTAACCAACAGATCTATTAGCGACTTTCGATCAATTTTTTATAAGAAATGTCAGATACTCAAACAAAAGAATGGTGGGTTGGTCTTCCAGATGAACTTCAAAAAGATATAGAGTTTGAAGAGGGAATAAAAACTAGTTATTAATTTCCACTCAGATAAAAAACCTTAAAATTCATAGGGATTTTGTAAATAGTAGAAATTATTCTTTTTTTATAAGCGTTAAAGTAGATCTTATCTTATCTAGTTTTTTTATATCCCAAGAAATTATTTCTCGTATTTTTTCAATATGTTCAGATTCCATTTTTACTACCATATCATAGTCTCCAAAAGTTCTTTCAACTTTCAAAACTTGTTCTATTTTTTCTAAATTTTCAACTACTTTTTCTTCTGCACCTAAATCACTTTTTACCAAAACATATGCGATTGTCACAAAGTCTTCAAAGAAAATATAATATTTCAAAGTTGGTATTTTGATATAAAATTCAAAAAATATTTTTCAGAAAATAAGTCATGTATAGCATATGCTAGGTGGAATTAAAAAATAATTCATCGTGGTCGTGTATAGCACAGGCTAGATGGAATTAAAAAATAATTCATCGTGGTCGTGTATAGCACAGGCTAGATGGAATTAAAAAATAATTCATCGTGGTCGTGTATAGCACAGGCTAGATGGAATTAAAAAATAATTCATCGTGAAGTCGTGTATTTGTTTTCA
>DATKYM010000048.1:0-7969 GCA_035528495.1 Nitrosopumilaceae archaeon | reverse complement strand
CTTAAAAAGTTATGGGTAAATTTGTTGATGGACAGGTTAGCTTTTTGAACTATAATTTTAGGTAGGAAATATTGACTTTTTATTTTAATTAGTGCCTATACAAAATTTGGGCTCATTTGTTCATTGACCAAAATTCTCATTTAATATCATTGGAGTTCCAGAAATTATTGCTGCTAAAAGATAGATGTATGGAATTCTATACCAAAGTGAAATACCCTTCGTAAAAAAATAATTAATTGGAATTGATATCATGGCTACTATCCAAAATACCAATACACAAAAACCTTCTGGGGGAACAAACAAATGAGTTTAAAGAAAACCAACTGGTGCGCCAACTAGTCCAATGCCTGCAATAGCAAATGGTAATGCATAGGCTAATCTCAAAAATGCAATTGCAATGATTGTAAACAAATTTGGATCAGGTGCTGGATTATCAATCTCAAAATTTCTTACCCTGCCATTGCCAAACAGCTTAACCATCTGTAATGGTTTGGGCCCATAATCCTGAAATTTAATTTTTCGTTCAATTACAAAAAAAGTAAACACTGCTGCAGGATAACCCATAATAATTAAAACAAGGGTTAATTCCCTAGTTTGCATTTTCTCAACTACCAAATTTCAATCCACATTTTGGACATACATTGTATTTGTTTGGAAAGTTTAGATGACAATTATAGCAAAATTTATCATTTCTTGGTGCTTTTTTGCGTTCTGCCAGATAATAACGGAGTAAGATAGCACCAATAGTTGTCGCAGCTCCGATGATTGCGTATATGATAACCATGCAGATAACTATCCAAGATGGGATTCATAAAGTGTTCTAATCTTTTGAATTATTCTTCATCAAGTATTGTCCAAGACAATCCCATGAGTTGCTCCCATGCAGGTGCAGATTCAGATTTATTTTCCATGCTATGTTATTGCAAAATTTGCTTAAAACACTAACGAACAAATTATTCATTCAAATGATTAGTATTCCCTAAATACTAATTTGTCACACAAAATGTAATTGAAGCTCTCACCAAGGTACCTAGTTCGGTTTTGGTCTCAAGTTTCAATTTACAAAGTTCTATAATTCGCTTGAAATTTGAACAAAGACGGGATTTAAGAAATAGTTATTGTGTTCGACGGATTTAGCTATAATTCAAACTCGTGTCTACACTTTTCGCACTTGCCTCTTTCTTTACCAGGCTGACCTAGAATGAATATTTTGCCAATAGTCATACAATCAGGACACATTCCAGTAGTTGCATTTTTTGGTCCACTTCGAATAATTTTCTGAGTTTTTCTTCGTCCCATGTTCTCGTAGATATTAACGGTCTATTAAATTTAATTTTAAATGGCGCGGGGAGGGGGATTTGAACCCCCGTGTCCTTGCGGACATAGGATTAGCAATCCTACGCCCTACCAGGCTAGGCGACCCCCGCATAAGGAAGGCTTGAATTAATCTGTAATTAAGTCAAACTTTTTTTGGTGTTATTTTGGAGATATCTAATCTACCAAAATCTATTCGAGGTCTACAGAAGTCTTTTTGCGATCTAGGATTAATCCAAAGTTTGAGATATCATGTATGGAGAATTTAAAAATGATTTTTTAAAAATAAAAAGAAAAGAGGTTTTACTCTTTGTTTGATCTAAACTTTACTAGATACAATCCAGCACCTGCAATTCCTGCAACTGTTGGAATCATCCATGCTGCACTTCCAGTTAGTCCTGCAATTACGAGTGCTGAGGAATCAATTGATTCTAGTTCACCTGCAACAGATATTGGTTTATCTCCTTCATCTTTGCATGTTGCACTACAACCATCACCATCGACATTGTTTGCATCATCACATTGCTCTCCGGCTTGTAATTGGCCATCTCCACAAAATACCCCTGTATCAGCACATGCTTCTGGAATTACCAACATGAATGTGTCATAGATATTATCTCCAGAGTCTGCAACTCGAAGATCCACTGTCTCTCCTTGGGCCACAGATGCTGCAAGTAAGACTCCTGTTCCATCTGGCCCATAATTAATTGGTGCAACGCCTGGTGCTGGCCAATCATTAATGGAGAAACTAAAGTCGCCTCCTGTACCTGACAATCTCATCCAGTCAGTAAATTGAGAGTTTAGGAATTCCTCCCATTCTGATGATCCAACTATGATGGTAGAATCTACATCTGCTGTGAATGTGACATCAACACAGTCAAATGTACTTTCATTATCTGGATTAAGGCCACATCCTGGATTCCCCATGCCAGTACTAAGATTCCCACCTGGTGCGTTGGCATTCAATGGATTACCGGAACTAAGAATTCCAATTAATACGCCAGAACATTCATCAGTAACTTTGACATTAAGTGCTGAAAGTGTTTCTTGAACGTATGTTGGGGCAGTGCCCGGTAAAGAAGTAGAACACTGGTTTGCTTGAGTAGCACTGTCACAGAAAGTAGAATCAACATTTGAGGTCACTTGTTGACCCACAAATACATCACCTGTTCTTACTTGAGCAAATGCTGGACTGGTC
Organism: Nitrosopumilaceae archaeon; assembly: GCA_035528495.1. GTDB lineage: Archaea > Thermoproteota > Nitrososphaeria > Nitrososphaerales > Nitrosopumilaceae > Nitrosomaritimum. Next base: position 5,457 of record DATKYM010000048.1, on the reverse strand, counting down.
ATTCCTGCGACAAGAACCAGAGCTAAGGCTCCTGCTAAAAGTTTTTGAGTTTTATTTAAAGTCATTATACTATTGCTAAATTCTTACCTTAATACTATTATGGAAAGGATCGTCTAGATTATCTGCCACATGTTTTAAAATTTAAAAAATGGACCTTCCAATTATCCTACACGATTTCTGTAAATTAATTCAATCGTCGCCAAATTGGCTATAATTATTCACAATATCATCGATAGGAACTCGTTTTCCACCTACCGTTTTTAGATCTACTCTGACTTGTTTAGCTGAAACTGTGATAATATTATAGGTATTTTCAAACAAGCCTCTTACTCGCTCAGATGTTGCAGCCCCTGCATTTACCACCATTAGTTTTCCAAAATTCCATACCCATGGTCGATGTTTGTGACCACATAACACAAGATCCACACCGGTATCAAGTATGGTTCTTAATACATCTCCAGCATCTACCACAGTTAGCTGATCTGATCCAGTATCTGGAATTGGAATAAGATGATGATGCATAGCTAAAATCTTTACTTTGTCTTTGTATTTTTTCATGGTTCTCCCTAGCCACAAATTTTGTCTATATCCAACTTCACCTTCGTTTCTATCAGGTCTTGCAGTGCCTAAGGTAACTAGAACTGTATCATCATCTATTTCATTAACAGACTCGAATGGGAAAAATTTTTTGAAAAGAAGGTATCCAGTATTTCGATAATCATGATTTCCACTAATTGAGATGATTTTTTTTGTATTAAATCTAGATAGAAGTGTTTTACATTTTTCATATTCTTTCATCAACCCTTCATTTGTTAGATCACCTGTTATGACAATGACATCAGGGTCAAGTTGATTTACCTCTTCTACTAGAATGTCAAACTTTTCTGGCAAAAACTGAGAACCAACGTGTAAATCAGAAATTTGAACAATTAACATTTTTATTATTTCAAGTTCTTTATTTAATAAACTAACACTAGTGATTTTTGGAAAATAAATCTCAAATCCAAGGTAGAATTAAATAATAACTACATCAAATTTTGGCAGTTTTGAGTAAAAAGGCCGCAGTAATGAGAGGAGATGGAATTGGTCCAGAGGTTGTCGATTCAATGCTTAGAGTTTTAAAAGAATGTAACTCACAATCAGAGATTATACTATGTGAAGCAGGCTCAGAACAATGGGAAAAAAATGGGAGAAAGGACAAGTCATACATTCCAGATGATACTTTAAAAACTTTAGAAGACTCTGATGCTTGTTTTAAGGGACCTACCACAACGATTCCAGTTCCTAATGCGCCTAGAAGTGTGGCAGTTACATTACGTCAGAAATTTGAATTGTATGCAAACATTAGACCAACAAAAACCTATGACAGATTAACACCAAACAGGAAACTAGATTGTGTATGTTTTAGAGAAGCTACTGAAGGTCTCTATACTGGAATAGAGGTAAAAATTACAGATGATGCAGCTATTGCAATTAGAAAAATCACAAGACAAGGATCTAAAAGATTTATGAATTCTGCAGTAAATTGGGCAAAAAAATATGATTTGAAAAAGATGGTAGCAATTACAAAAAGAAATATCCTAAAAGAAACTGATGGAATTTTTTGGGATGAAGTTCAAAAATCAGTAGAGAATACCAATATACAATTATCAGAAATATATATCGACAATATGGCCCAACAGATGGTTGTAGCTCCTGAACAATTCAATGGTTCAGTTCTAGTTAGTACCAATTTATTTATGGATATAATTTCAGAGTTGGCATCAGGACTGGTAGGATCAATTGGTTTGATATATTCTGCAAACATGGGGGATAATTTTGCCATGTTTGAAGCAGCACATGGAAGTGCACCACAATTTGCAGGCCAAAATAAAGTCAATCCTACTGCTACTGTTCTCTCAGGAGCTTGGATGGTAGAATATTTAGGGGAAAAAGATATTCGTGATGCAATATTTGCCGCAACAGAGCAAGTAATCAACGAAGGAAAATCAGTAACATGGGATATTGGAGGAAGTGCATCTACATCACAAATGACTGATGCCATTATTGCTTATGCAAAAAACAATCTGAAAAAATAATTATATTTTCGTTGATTCTACCAAAATTAATTCCTCAAAAAACAATTTCTTTTTGGCAATAATTTGAGACTTTAATCCTAATTGTTGTGCGTAATCTATCAGTTTTTGAACGTTAGATAAAGAGGAGGTAACAAAGATAAATTTTCCCGTGGATTTTATTTTGTCATAAACTGAGTCAAATATTTTTTTAGGAATTTCAAATCCTTCCTCTCCACCATCAGTGGCAATATCTAAGATCTCATCAGTGGCAAGATACGGAAGATTGCAAATAATTAAATCAAATTTATAATTTATTGCATCAGACCCATTGCAGCAAATTAAATTATTGGTTTTGTAAGTTTGATTTTGTAAAACTGGATAATTGATGTCAGTGCCGACCACAAATGAAAAATTTTTTGAAAGTAGTTTTGTTAGGTATCCTGAACCACTGCCAACATCTAGAGCAGACTTCCCTTTTTCTTTTTCTACATGCTCTGCCATGAAAAAGGTATCTTCTGCAGGTTCGTATTCTCCACTAGTATCGAATTTCTTGTGCAAGTTCTACAATCTCCTTTACTGATAAATCATCAAGTCTTTTTTCCAAAGAAGATTTTTTTCCAAATTGTTTTAAAATGTTAGAGATTTTTTTTCGTCTGTAAGAAAAAATTTTGTTTAATATCTCAATTAGATCCTTTTCAAGGGTTTGTTTTTTTACAATTTTTAAAACAATGGAATCAATTTTTGGATTTGGAGTAAAATTTTTTTTCCCAACTTCAATCATATTCTGTATTTCAAAGGCATGATTTGCCACGATACTTACAGCTCTTCTTTTTTTATTAGATTTTGTTAGTAATTTTTCAGCAAATTCTTTTTGAACCATTATTACTCCGTGTGAGAAAGGAATTGTTGCAAGCCATTCTATTGCATCCTTACTTTTTGAATAGGGTAAATTAGATACAAAGATAGTGAATCTATCTCGTGTCTTAAAGCCATCACCATACTTTATGGTCAGATTTTTAATTTTTGAAAAGTTTTTTTTTGCTTCTTGGAAAAGAGCCTCATCTTTTTCTATTGTAATTACTTTTTTTGCCTTTTCGCACAACAATGGGGTCAAAATTCCCAATCCGGTTCCTAGTTCAAATACGATATCATTATCAGTGATATTGGCCTCAAAGATGATTTTTTCAGCAATGGATTTTGAATTTAGAAAATGTTGTCCTAATCTTTTTCTCTTTATCATGTTTTTACGAACAGATTCATTCTACTTTCTCCAGTTATTTCATCCATAATTCGTTCAGAAATATGTTTTATTGGGTCTTTAAATCCAACTCTTTCTTGCAAGTCACTAAAGCTTTCAAATTTTTTCTTATCTCGCTCTTCTAACATAATTTTCATGTATGTTTTTCCAATCCCTGGAATTAATTCAAGGGCGTGAACTCTTGGAGTCAAGGGTTGTGCCTTATTGAGGTATTCTACAAATCTCGATTCATTTTGAGAAACAATATTTTCAACAACCGTCTCTAATTCTGTTTGAGCTGATGAAGAGATATGTGAATAGTCCAATTTTCCCAATACTGAAAGAACTTTGGTTCTTCCTTCTTTTCCAATGTATATTTTCTCACCAATTTCAAATGCAGAGTTGGAAACGCCAAGAATTTCTAAAATTGTTAATCGCTCTTCTCCAATAGCTGTAATAATTACCCCATCTCTTCCTTTTACAGTTGTTGATTTTCCACGTGGAATAAAATCTAAGACATATGCATGTTCCTCATATTTTCTAGGTGAGTGTCGCTCCTTATACAAATTAAAACCACCCCACAGAAATTAAGAATGCTCCTTGATAATCTTGAGCATTTTTTCTAGGGTTTCAGCGAGAATTAATTTCTTCCATCCGAATGTAAATGAACGTAGTTCTGCCAAACTGGTAGGTCTAATGTTAACAATTTCAACGGCTTCTTCTTCGGTCAATTCGCATTCTTTCACTAATTGTTTTTTCATTTCTTTTGCCTCTTTTGCATCAACTGTCACAAATTTTGAAACATAGTCATAGGTCCAACGTTGTATTTGATCCATTTCTTCGGGATCAACTTTTCCTAAAATTTCTTTAACTTCTGAAAGAGATACACCTTGTTTCTTTTTTATTTCTTCCATATCATACACCGAATGGTTTGATATGATCTAATCTAGTGATTAAGGTTTTTGTTTTATCGCCTAATTTTACATGAAGTGTAATTGCACGTCTTCCCACGTTAATTATATTTCCCACTTTTCCATGATATCGTCTATGTGGTAAGCCTTTGTGCTGTCTAGGATCAATGATAATAAGGGCCTGTTCACCTTCGTGGTATTCTCTAAGTAAAAACGACACGCCTCGAGGGGCTTTTTTTGTCATTACGTTTCTAGATTTATGCTTAAATCCATGTGAACGACCAGATGATTTCTTAGTTGCCATGTGTGTAAAATCTCCGAAAGCCCTATTTTAAGACTTAGAAAAGTGTGCCAGTCTAACCAACGAGGTCAGTTCTAAGCTGACCACACGCAGCTGAGATTTCTGTGCCCTTTTCAATTCTAATTGTGCAATTTACTCCTGCCTTGGATAAAATTCGTTCAAATTCTCGGACATTTTTTTCTGACGGACGTTGAAAATCACCAGCAGTTGGATTAATTGGGATCAAATTAACATGGGAGCCGTTTCCTTCTAAAAGCCTAGCCAATTCAGTTGCAATTTCAGGAGAATCATTAACTCCGGCCATAAGTGCATATTCAAATGTCACACGACGTCCAGTTTTTTTAAAATAAATTCTACCCATTTCAATTATTTCTTCTACTGAATTAGGAGCAGCAGTAGGAACTAATTTTTTTCTTAATTCGTTGTTTGGGGCGTGGAGAGAAATTGCAAGACCTATCTGTAGATTTTCTTCAGATAGTTTTTCAATTCCAGATTTAATTCCAATAGTAGAGATCGTAATATGTCTTTGACCCAATCCAAATCCCCTATCATGTGTTAAAATTTTTACAGCTCGAATCATTTCATCATAATTTGCCATAGGTTCACCCATACCCATAAAAACTAAATTTGTTACATGTTCTCCTCTTTGCTGTAATATTTCTGCAAAATGAATTACCTGGGATATAATGTGTTCTGCTTTTAGATTTGTTTCAAATCCCATTTGACCTGTTGCACAAAATACACATCCCATTGCACATCCTATTTGAGTAGAAACGCAAATTGTTGAACGTGGATGACCTCCGATTTTAGATGGGTCATATTGCATTAAAACAGTCTCTACAGAATTATTATCTGTTAGATTAAGCAACAGTTTTGTTGTATCTCCATCATCACTTACAATGCGATGAATTTCTTTTGCAGAACCAATTGTATATCCTGCTGCAGTCAAGT
>DATKYM010000047.1:0-4473 GCA_035528495.1 Nitrosopumilaceae archaeon | reverse complement strand
AAACATTACAGGTTTTATTTTAACAAATAACTTGGATGGAGTTGATATTAATTGGGAGACTCCAATTAATCAAGCAAAAATTGACAACCAAGATATTTTGTTATCTGAATTAGCTGATACTTTACATCCATTGGGAAAAACGGTTACAGTCACTGTACATGGAGACATAATCGATCTAAAGGAAAATGATTCCATAGATTGGGTACATGTGATGGCCTATGACATGAATGGCCTAAGTGCGGAGCACTCTACATTTGAAGATTCAGTAACAGCTCTGAAAATGTATGAAGATATAGGAATTCCAAAAGACAAATTGGTACTGGGTATTCCATTTTATGGAAGATCTGAGGGTTGGACTAGTGCAATGAATTATCAAGAGATTGTATCTTTGTGCAATCCATTACCATCAGAAAATTATTGTGATGATCATTTTTTCAATGGCATTGATTTGGTTCAGCAAAAGACACAATACGTTTTGGATAATGATTATGATGGAGTAATGGTGTGGGATTTGGGAAAGGATGCACTTGATGAGGCATCATTATTGAGTGCCATTAATGAAATACGTGACTCTGCACCACATATTCCAACCAGACCAATAAATTTACAAGCATATCCTATTTCTAACACTTCAATATTTCTTGCTTGGGATGTAGTGGATCCTTATGAAGAGATAACAGGATATAAAATAGAATCAAAAGAAGGTTCTGATAACTGGGAAACAATAGTATCAAACACTAGAAGTAATTCCACAGCGTTTGTCCACGAAGGGCTAAAGAATAGGGAATCTTACAATTATCGAATATTTACAATAAATTCTCAGGGCACAAGTAGTCCTTCATCAACTATCTCCGCGGGTTCTTTTACACCCACAGCATTGAATGCAACTGCGATATCACCAACACAAATCAAACTCTCTTGGTTGCCACCCACCTCTGCTTCGGGTAAGTTGATTACAGGATACATAATCGAGAGAGAGATTCTGACTGGAACATATAACAAAATAGAAACCATCGGACCTGAAACAACATCATATACGATTAATAGTTTGCAAACAGATCGTACCTATACTTTTGTTGTAAAAGCGTTATTTAGTGAAGGATCTAGTCCTAGATCTGATTCTGCAGCAGCAACTCCTGATGAAAATTTTGGTGGCGACCCATTAAGATGCATAGTACCTAATTCAAATTATGAAATTATTTGGATAGAGTGTTACTTTTCTAGTGGTAATTGAATTATGTTAGAAAAAAAATTGTAATTGGTCTTATCCAATGTTAAAGATCTGGATTGAAAAAAGTATCTACAGCTAGTCTTGGAATATTTACCCCCCCTTGATCTTCAATTAACACATCATCAATTTCTGCCTCTTCTAACCAGAATGATTGGTTGGTTACAAATCTTAGATTAAACTCTGCCCCAAGATAGTCAGTAAGATCAACTGACTCTTGATGCCATTTGTTATCATCACCTGCTTGATGGGTCCAGTTAAAGACAGTATTCCATTGAGTGCCATCATACAGCTGTACTTTGAGATACTCACCTGCATCCAAATCACCATCTACAAATCTCCAAAATGACAAAGTAGCGCTAGTTTGTGCAGATAGGTCAATAGGAGTTGCTAAGGTAATGGTGCAGGTACTATCGCAGTTATCAGAGTGTGCTACAAGATTAGATGAATACCCAGGTACTTGTACCTCAGCTGGGGATTCTAGTTTCCAATCACCCTCACCTGATTCGGTCCATTTTGCAAATCCTGATTCAAAGTCATCAGAGAATAAAATAGGGCCAGGACTGGTGATAGTATCATTTTCTACTGTAATTGTAATTGATTTCTCATTAGGGGTATTTCCTGCAGCATCAGCTGGTGCAGTGTATGTAATTACATAAGTTCCTGGAACGGATGTATTGACTGAACCTCCAACGCTTACGGTCCCAGAATATGCCGGATCATTATCAGTTACTGTTGCGCCTAATTCAGTGTAAGTCGAACCAAATGGAATGGATTTGCTAGTACCCATGGGGGATATTACTGGTTTGATAGTATCTGATGGTGCAGAGTCATCATTTGTTATAGTACCTACCCCTTGAGAATCAACGATACTACATCCAGAGCAGTTTGATAGATTGACATTAAATTTCTCGTTTTGCTCTACTGTGACATCACCCTTTACAGATACGGTAATTGTTTGAGTTAGTGGACCGCCGGATGCAAAGTTTAGTGTAGATGAACTAGAACCATAATCAGCAGGTGTACTTGCAGTGTTATCTGCAGTTTGATATTGGACAGAGATTGCAGGAGTATTTGCACTACGTGTTACAGCAAATACAAAGTTACTAGTTCCAGAGTTTCCTTCTGCTTTGGTGACATCATTAATTGTAATGATTGGAGTTGGGACTACAGTGTCTGGAAATGCTGCTAATGCACTAAAGTCCACCCAAAATATTGCGCCAATGTTTGCATTAGGTCTTGCTGCAATTACTGGATTCATTATTGATGCTGCAGGGTCTGTCAATGTACTCCACCATGATTGGTCAGAGGGATATCCTATCTGAAATCCTACTTCAGATGTTCCAAAGTGGTCAATCCATGCAATGTATTCATTTTTTGCATTGTTCAAAGAACCAATCTGTTCACTATCTGTTAGGAATAACACGTTACTTGGTCTTGCGTTTGAAAGCCAAGCATAATCCCAGTGCTTTACCAATAGTTTGTAATTTGGATCAAATGTCTTTACTTGGGAAGCCCAAGCATTTACTTCAGCATTTGTGAGTTTTCTTCCCTCGCCTGGATATTGTGCCTCGTGATACCATTCAGCATCTACACCAAAGCCAATTACAGATGGATGGTGTTGGTATCTGTTCATAATCAAGTCCATCAGCATTGGAATATCAGCATCTGCTGATTCGACTTGCAAGTATACTTTGAGCCCTGCAGAATCATATGCATCAAGTAATGGCTCTATTTTATCAACAGTGCCAAAGTTTACTTTTGGATACGTACCAGTAGGTTTTGGAAATGGCAAGAATGTAGATGTTGCAGTTCCTGGTGTACCATCAATCTCACCAATTACAAGTACACCGCCCGGAGTGAATCCTGGGAATTTGGCAGACATTTGTTGTGCAACACTTATCCAATAAGCAGGATCTGATTGGTCATGTCCTGATGAGAGATAATCACCATATTGAGATGAACGCCATCCTGCAATTGGACTTAGTTCTGCAGCATCAGCTGATTGAACATTCATAGGTCCAAAATTAAATCCTGAGACGATAGTTAAAATTAAAATTCCAAAAATTAATGGTGTTGTTTTTATTTTATTATTCAATATTTTATTCCCCTTGAAAAGCGATCACAGTTTTTTCATTTAAGGAACACGTAGAAGTTCTCAGTATGATCTAGTATGTTATTTTTTTATTGTTACATTCATTTTATTAGATTTGTTTTACAACAAATTCAATACTTTATGATGCGATCTAAAAAAAAATAGGTGATCGTGAATTTAGATTTATCGTAAGATTGTTGTATAAATTATCACATAGTCGATCTTTACTTTTCCTCTTCCACCGGATTCGTTTGTTACAAATCGTATGTTAAAGTTAGTTGTGTAAAGGTAACTATCAAGGTTCAGTCTCTTTGCGCAATGTATTTTCATTATCTGGATCATGTGTACAATTTAAGACAGTGTTCCATTGGTTGCCATCATACATTTGTATTTTGAGATACTCGTCACTATCAAGAAATTTGTATACAAAACTCTAAAACAGTAGTGTTGGGGATAATGTGGAATCAGGATCAATTGGAACACCCAATGTTATAGAGTGCGTTATCACAGTTATCAGAGTGTGCTGTAAGATTAGATGAATGACCATCCTAGAATAGTAATCGCTGTTTTTTTAGCATCCAGAATAATACCATTTATCGTTTTAAGTAAAGATGTTTTATCAAGTGCATCCTTTCCCAAATCCCACACCATTACTCCATCATAATCATTATCTAAAACATATTGTGTCTTTTGCTGAACTAAATCAATACCATTGAAAAAATGATTATCACAGTAATTTTCTGATGGTGATGGATTGCACAAAGATACAATCTCTTGATAATTCATCGCACTAGTCCAACCCTCAGATCTTCCATAAAATGGAATACCTAGTACCAATTTGTCTTTTGGAATTCCTATATCTTCATACATTTTCAGAGCTGTTACTGAGTCTTCAAATGTAGAGTGCTCCGCACTTAGGCCATTCATGTCATAGGCCATCACATGTACCCAATCTATGGAATCATTTTCCTTTAGATCGATTATGTCTCCATGTACAGTGACTGTAACTGTTTTTCCCAATGGATGTAAAGTATCAGCTAATTCAGATAACAAAATATCTTGGTTGTCAATTTTTGCTTGATTAATTGGAGTCTCCCAATTAATATCAACTCCATCCAAGTTATTTGTTAAAATAAAACCTGTAATGTTT
>DATKYM010000046.1:0-33763 GCA_035528495.1 Nitrosopumilaceae archaeon | reverse complement strand
GCCTTTTTGAACAAATAATTTTTTCTGATGGAATTCAATAACAAAGTTTCAAAATTTTCTTAATCTTTTTTGTTGGCAGACTCTATTATTGAATATTTTTCTTTTACAACATGATATTAGAATTTATTTCATTAAAATACGACCGTAAGGATGAGTTATTTTTCATATTATGGATATTTCAGGTATTCCTTGAGATCTTTATTTGTTCGATTATTTTTTTACCAAAAAATTTTATCTTTTCAAAATTTAGACAATTTTCTAAAGTAGAAATTTATCCTAACAAGTCTTTTTTAATTTTATTTCAAGCGTGAATATTATCAAAGATAACACAAACACTTTACATATTGGTATTAAGTGAATATCTGATACGATGAAAATTGCTTGCATTCCAGCATACAATGAGGAAAGTTCCATATCTGATATAGTTACAAAGTCTTTACCACACGTCGATAGGGTAGTGGTATGTGATGATGGCTCTACGGATAACACTGCAAAAGTTGCTCGTGATGCAGGGGCAATAGTAATTACTCAAAGTAACCAAGGCTATGGTGCTGCAATCTCTTCATTGTTTGATTATGCAAGAAAAGAAAATGCACAGATTATGGTTACTCTAGATGGGGATGGACAACACAATCCACACCAAATTCCACTACTAGTTGATGCCATTATTACTCATAGTGTGGACGTGGCAATTGGTTCTAGATTTTTAGATGATACTACAGGAGCATCAGGGTACCGCAAAACTGGAATTAAAATTATAACTTCTGCATCAAACTATGGTACAAACTTTAAGGTATCTGATTCCCAGTCTGGATTTCGAGCATATTCTAAAGACGCAATTGATGCAATCCACCCAACAGAGCAGGGAATGTCAGTATCTACTGAGATTTTACTTAAAATTTCAAACAAGGGATTATCAGTTGCCGAAGTCCCAATTACAATATCTTACGAAGGAGATACATCTGAACAAAATTCTATATCACATGGGATGGGAGTTTTGATGAACACAATAAAATATGTCTCTATCAAACATCCGTTACAATTCTATGGTGTTCCAGGATTGGGATTAACTATTGTTGGATTAATTTTAGGAGGAATATTTTTAGAACGTTACTTGATTGACCAGACAATATTTTACGGATCTCTTTTTGGTTCAATTATATTGTTTTTGTTAGGTGCAATACTTTCAGTTACTGCTATAATTTTATTTTCAATGGCAAATCTAATTAGAGATAGATATTAGAATAGAAAAAATTCATCATGACCATGTTCTGTCTTGACCTTAAAAATTTGATTCAACAAAAATTATTTTTAAAAATTTAAAATTATAACAACAAAAATAATTTTTATGAAAAATGTAACATTAATTTTTAACAAATTTACAATAATGGTACTTTAAGATTACGAGAGAATTCTACTCTGTCATTAAGTATATTGATTTGAGAATTTCTTTATGATTTCCTTAAAGGTAACCTTTGTTATTTTTGTACTGATTTCTAGTGTAATATTTACTCCTTCATACTCTTTTGCGCAAAGTAATCAGGATGAAAACCCCCTCTCTTCGCTGTTAGAAATTTTAAGGCAAATATTCTCTTTTGAGGAAAAACCATCAGACTCTATAATAGAATTTAGAGAAGCAACCGTAATCCAGACAAGTAGTACTTCATCTACGGAGGATAATATTGCACCAAGGGCTGATGCTGGTCCTGACCAAACTGTATTAGAGTTTGCAACTGTAATTCTTGATGGTTCTAGCAGCACTGATGTAGATGGAACTATTCAGTCATACTTATGGACTCAAGTATCAGATCCACCAGTAAAACTATCTTCGACCTCTATAGCTAATCCAATCTTTGAGGCACCTAAAGTTGAATCAGATGATATCGTTCTTCGATTTAGTTTAAAGGTTACAGATGACTTTGGTGATAATTCAACTGATCAGATAGACATTACAGTAACTAATGTGCATTCTTCTCCAACAGCAAATGCTGGTCCTGACCAAACAGTATTAGAGTTTACAACTGCAACCCTTGATGGTTCTAGCAGCACTGATACTAATGGAGACATTAAATTATTTGATTGGTCTCAAACTGATGGTCCACATGTAACACTGTCATCATCAACTAGTGTTAACCCAACCTTTACTTCCCCTGATGTGGATTCGAACATTGTACTAATTTTTAATCTAAAAGTTACAGATGATGATGGTGATATGGATGATGATAACGTAAAGGTAACGGTGAAGGATACGAATGATGATGACAATAATGATGATAATAAGGATGACGACAATAATGATGATAATAAGGATGATGACAATAATGATGACAATAAGGATAACGACAATAACGATGATGATAACAATAATGACAACGGTAATGACGACGATAATGATAATGACAACGACGAAGATCATGACAAAGACCATGATGATGATAAAGGAAACAAAGTAACTATATGTCACAGACCTCCAGGAAATCCAAACAATTCACATACTATTACAGTTGGAGAGCCAGCAACCAATGCTCATTTGAGACATGGTGATTTCTTAGGTGAATGTAAGGACAACAAATCCAATGATGACCATGATGATGACCATGATGATGACCATGACGAAAATGATGAAAACAGAAATGGCAACTCTGGTAAAGGAAACAAAGACAATGATGACGATGACGATAAAAAAGGAAACTCTGGCAAAGGTAACTCAGGCGTAGATAATCCAGGTAAAGGAAACAAAGAGAAGGACGATGAGAAAAAAGGAAACTCTGGCAAAGGTAACTCAGATGTAGATAATTCAGCTAAAGGAAACAAAGACAATCCAGGTAAAGGAAACAAAGACAAAGATGATGACAATGATAAAGATGACGATTAAATTAAATTTCTAAACTCTAAAGCAACTTAATTAATTCATCTTGTAATTTTTGTTTTGCAATAAATCCCAATTTATTTTTTGCCAGTGTTATATCTGCAACACTAAATTTTATCTCACTTTCATTTTGGTTTTCATGTTTCACTTCAAATTTTTTACCAGCTATTTTTTGAATCATTTGTGCAAGTTCATTAATAGTAATGGCCTCTCCAGTTCCAATATTGTACACATCTCCTTTTTTTCCGTGAATGTTTTTAATTGCACAATTAAATGCCTCTACTATATCTAAAATTCCAATAAAATCTCTTGTTTGTTCTCCATCACCATTTATTACAATCGGTTTGTCTTTTGAAATATTCTTGATGAATTTGGATACTACACAATAATACTGATAATTTTGTCCTACACCAAATACATTAAACATTTGCAAAGAGATTGCATCAATTCCATATTCTGTTGAGATATTTTTTATTTTTTCCTCTACTACAAGTTTACTTTTTCCATACGGTGATAAAGGATTTGTCTTTGCATTTTCATTTATTGGAACTTTAGATTCTTCATACACTGCAGAAGATGATGCAAAGATTATTTTTTTAATTTTATTTTCAATGCATCACCTGATAACATTTTCACTTCCTGTAATATTTACCTCATTTGTAATCTCTGGATGAATCACAGAGTCAGCTACATCTGATTTGGCAGCTAGATGAATTATCAAATCCAATCCAATACCTGATTTTTGTAACTTTTCATAATCTAAAATATCTGAATGTACAAATCTAACTCTTTTTTAATGAGAAATCCGATATTTTCTTTTGAACTATTTGATAAATTATCATAAATTGTAACCTCGTGATGGTCTGATAAAAAATTCACAAGGTATCTTCCAATAAAACCTGCTCCTCTTGTAACTAGGATTTTTAATGAAATCCTGTAAAGTCTGCCAATTATCTTGCATTCTATGGGATCAAAAAATTAAAAATTCCATAAAATCAATAGAATTTTTGGTGTTTAATGAGACAAATCATTTAAATTTTTCAGATCAAAAATCCAAAAAAGGTAAAAATTGTAATAATTACAACATTTTTTATAGAATTTACATATACTGCTTGCTAGGCATGAAAAAACTACACGAATGTGGCTTTTGGTGGACAATTCGTCCATTAGGGTTAAATACAAACTATCAAGAAAAAATACAATAACATGAATAACGAAATAGGACGTAAAATAACTAGTCTTACAATAATGACAATTATGATTGCCGGTGGACTAACTGTTGCAGCACCTGGTGTAATGCCAGTTGCTCATGCAGCCAACGCCAATCTATTTGTATCCGCAGAAAACTCGCAATTTGACAACTATATGTCAGGACCTCAAGTAATTGAGGTCGTTGTGATAGATTCGGACATTAATGATACAGATGACGCCAAAGGTGAACCAGACGTTACAGTAAACGGAAAGGATCTCAGAATGATTCAAGCCGTCGATGGTAACTGGTATGGTTACTTTGCAGACAGAGACATGGCACAAATTGCCGACTCTACTGCAACAACACCTGGAACAGGTCTTGACTTCGGAAACTTTTGTGATAACACAAGTGACTTATCTTTAGCTGGACTTCCTCCTGTATTCGTAACAGATACAGAAGGAATTGCAATTGGTAACCCATCAGCGGGCTCAATTGCACTTGGCTCTTCAACAGGTGGACCAATTACTGGTGCATCTTGTGGACCAGGCCATCCAACAGGTGATACACAAAATGTTCTCAGAGAAAATAAACAAGTCAACACTGTAATTCCTGGCTTAGGTACAGGTGGACAAATCGGTGTAGATAACTTGGTATGGCCATTCATTCAACTTTATGAACTAAATCCAACTGGTAACGTAGTCGTACAGTACAACAAAGGTGGTGGTGCTCAAACAACAACACTAACTTTTGATACTGTCGAAGCCTTTGCCGGAGCAGAATTAGACAAAAGTTCGTATGGACAAGGCGACCAAGTACACGCTACAATCACAGATTTGTGGCTTAACATTGACCCAACAGATGAAGACTCTTGGACATTTGGTACAACTGGAACCAGCACTAAATCTGCTGCAACCACAAACTATCAAGTATTCGATGAGAACGGAAATTCTGTAGGTAATGTAGCTTCAAATACTGGACCCGCTAACCTCCTTACTGGTCAACTTCCAAATCTGATGTGTGAAGATAATTGTGTCTTACTTACTACGGCTGATAGCCAAGGTTCAGGCAACGTTATCACACTCGCAGATAACAATGATTCTGTATTAACCAACGCAGATGGTGACCCAGGTGCAGCAGTACCTGATGGAATAAATCCACAAAACCCACTAGATTGGCAAACTGCCAGTACTGGTGGAGTGGCACCATTCTTTATGTTGGGAACAGTCCCAGTCACAATAACTGAACAAGGTCCAAACAGCGGAGTATTTGGTTCATATGATGAATCAGATACTTCCAGCATTGTAATTACAAATACTGCAGCAAGGGGAACCTCTGCAACTATTGATTATAATGAGACCCCAGTTTCAATTCTTGTAGCTTTCGCATTCGGTAGCATAGACATTCAGCTAGTCGATGATGAATGGTCTTCTGGTGAAGAAGTTCCAGTCATCCTCGTTGATGCTGATGCTAACCTAAACTCTCGTGCAGACGAAGATCTCGATTTCAACAATCCAAACGTAGCTCTTATCCCAACACTACAAACAGGTTCACCTGTAACTTTAGCTAGCTTAACCGCTGTTACATTTTCAAGTGCACCTGGTTCACAACTTGGTTGTGGACTAGCACAAGGAAATAGCTGTGTACAAGCCTTCAGTCAAAGAGCAATGTTAACATCTTCTGGTGCAACCACAACAGGTGGCATTGGTGGTGATACATTGACTTTAGCTCAAGGAACAATGGCCGGATTCTTCAATGCAGCACCAGTAAACGACCCATCTTTCAAAGGCGTAGCATTATACAACTATGACTTTAGATCAATGGGCGACCAACTAGGTGCAACTTCAGTTAACTCTATAACCATAGGCGGTGTAACCGTATTACCAGGTAATGCTGGCGCTTCTCTACAAGGTCTTATCTTAATTGATAATACCATTGGAGCACCAACAGTATTTGGTGGACTTGCACCATCTACTCCATTAACCGTAGTAGTCGTTCTTAACGGCGCTGCAGGTACAGTCATAGGCCCAGGTAACGTGTTGCCAATAGCATCCGATATCTTTGGCTTTGGCTTTACTGATGATGGTGTAGAATCAGGTGAAAGAGTAGCTAATCAAATTATCAGACTCGAATTAGAAGAGACTGGTGATAACACTAGCACATTTGAAGGCTCACTAGAGTATACTATGCTTAACCAATTGAACATTTTGAATCCAGCAACCTATACTGGCTTGTCCACCATTGCAAATGATCCAAATTTCATTGTAATGGAAGATCTCACCGATGAAGATTCACCAAGAGTCAATTATCTTGACTTAGGTGCAGACGGTGTATCTACCCAAGTGTCTGACCAACAAGAGGCACCAAGTCACTCAGGTGTTGTATCATTTGATCTCGATTCATACAAGACAGCTGACACAGTCAATATTACATTAGAAGATGCAGATCTTAACGTAGACTCTGACCTCATTGATATTTTCACAGTCGTTCCAGGAGCCCTTTTCGCTGAACCTGCACGTGATGCAGTAGGCGCAGCTGGCTTCCCAGTGTTCTCATTTGGACCACTAGGACGATTACTAGATGTTACCTTAGATGATCAACCATGGCAACTATCCAAAACTTGTACCGTACCAGCAGGTGTAGACACCGGCTTAGGTGCAAGTGGATTTAGCCTAATTGAACAAGGTGATACCGACTCTGGACTCTTCAAAGGAGACTTCCAAATCCCAGTTCAGTGGTGTAGACCAGGTGCATTAACACCTGAAACTGCCACTGGTTTGGATCTTGAAGTAAACTATGTTGATTTCAGAGACGCTTCTGGTGAAATTATCGAGGTAGGTGACAGCGCAGGAATTCGCGCAAACACCGGTTCAGTAAGTCTCGACAGAACAGTTTATCCAGTACCATTCGGTGTACCTGGCAACTTTGGAACTCTTACTGGACAAACTAGTCCAGATAACAAGTCCATTTTCCCAATACACGCAACTGGTATAGCCACAGATGGCTCCAGCACTGATGCTGATGACTTGACTGTTGCAGGTAGTTTCTTACCTGGCGGAGATCTGACTATTCACGTACGAGTTAACGACCCAGACTTTGATATATCCGCAAGTGGTGAAGACATACTTAATCAAAACACTGCAGCAGCTCCAATCGGTCCAGTAAAGATCTCTGTAATTAGAGGTTCTGAAGTTGTGATCCTTGGATTTGCCGGTGGACCAGCAGCAACTGATGGTACGATTAATGTAGGAACTCAACTAATTGGTGATGGTAAGGTAGCAAATGGTGAAATAGACATACTATCTAGTACACTTGGCTTTGGCGCTTCGATTGCTTCAGGCAATCCATCAGCCTTTACAAATGGCCCAGTATCCATAGTCCAATTAGGCATTCCAAGTGTAGGAGCAACCTTTACAGATAACGCAGCAAATGGTATTGATTCAGGAACTGAATTAAGTGCATTTACAGGCGCAGGGTTAATCTCTTTCACAAATGGTCTAATCACAATTTCACAAGGCAGTAATACCGTAGCCGCTCTCTTTACTGATAGCGGTTCACTGGGATTAGGTGCAGGTGCCGAAATTTCACAAATTAACTCCTTCTTACTAGGTGCAGTACAAATCTGTCAACCAAGTAATTCAGGATCTGTTTGTGCAACTGGAACCTTTACCAATCTTGGTACTGGTATGATTGCCGAAGGTGAACTCAATATACAAACTTCCATCGACCAAGTACTTCCATTACCAACCACAGTAACATTAGATGATACTGGAGCAGGCTCAATTGTCGGCTCTGGCAGCGCTACTGTTCAAGCTACTGCTACCTGGACTGATATCAACGGTGATCTTAATGTTGATGATGGTGAATTAACCATCGTAAATCCTGGTACCACGTATGCAACTGGTGAACTATTAGAAGTATTAGTTGGTGGAGTACAAATTGCAACTGCAACATTTACAGATCTTACAACTACATTGGAAAATGGCGAACTAACAATATTCCCATCTCCAAGTGGTAGTGGATTTGTAAATGGTCCATGTACAATTACCCCAAGCCCAGTAGTGGGTGGAGTAACTGCAACATGTACTTTCACTGATGCACCAACTGTTAGACAGTTTGGTCCAATCCTTGAAATTGCACCAGATGCAGGTATATTTGAGAGTGATATTGCAATACGCTATACCGACGGTCCAGAAAGTTCCATTTGTCCAACAACAGTGGCATTCAGTCCACTTGATGGTACAAGTGGTACTGCAGAACTTAACAGATTTTCAACCACATCATCATCTGGTGAAAGCTATTGTATCTTACAAGGAGATATTCTCCAAGTAGAATACACTGACCCAGCCGATGCATCTGGTGATATAAATACTGTAACAGATTCTGCTACTTTTGACCTTAGAAATGGTGTACTTCAATCCGATAAATCCGTATATATCATTGGATCCGATATTATTCTCACCATGATTGAACCAGACTTAGATCTGGACAATGATGCTGCAGAAACATATGACTTGGACTTAATTGAGTGGGACTCTGATGCCGCTACCGTTTCCATGGGGAACGCTGACGGTGAAGGAGCTTCATTTGACCCAGAACCAACTTCCTTCAGAGAAACAGGTGATAGCACTGGAATCTTCCAGATTATCATTGAAGTACCTGAAGTGTTAGCAGGTGACAGATTGGAAAGAGGAGAAGAAATTGTCCTCGAGTACACTGATTGGGGCCCAAGTGGATCTGACTTTGTAGGTGATGAAGATGAAGATGTCAACTTGACAATCTACACTTCAAACTTCGGAGCAACTGTTGAACTTGACCAAAAAGTATACACATGGACTGATAAAGTATACGTTACAATTGTAGCACCAGATCACAACTTCGATAGTGATTTAGTTGACGAAATCGGTAACACTGATTTGGACCCAATAAAGGTCGCAAGCAGAGGTGACGATATTGACAACTACAAACTTGTCGAAACTGGTACCGACACAGGCATCTTTACTGGTGAGGTAATCCTTACTGGTTTCACACACGATGCTGATGGCGATTCCAGAACTGGTGATGATAATGGTAATGATGTAATTTCTCGAGCTCCTTCTGGTAACGGTCCAACTGATGGACTATTGCCAGCTGATGATGATGACGGTATTACTGTCTCCTTTGAATTCTCAGAGGATGAAACAGTAGTCGGCTCAGCACTTGTTAGGTGGAACATTGGTGAAACACAGTGGCTTGAAGCAAGCTATCCTGCAAGCGGAACTGGCGTTGTTAGAGTAATTGATCCAGACATGAACTTAGATCCAGAAGCAGTCGACAACTTCGATGTCGACGTATGGTCTGATTCTGACGCTGGTGGTATCGACTTAACTGTAACTGAAACTAATGAGGCAACCGGTATATTCGAGGGAACAGTGTTCTTCACTGTTCGTGATGAATCATCCGGTCACAGACTCAGAGTAGCAGAAGGTGACACTGTCACTGCAGAATATGAAGATAACACCTTACCTAATCCGTATACAACAGCAGATGAACTCGATATCACTGCCACTTCACTCATAGGTACTGTTGTACCACCTCTAGAGAGAGCTCCGGCTTCTAACTGTAGAGTTGTTGATGCCTTCGGTAACACTCTAAGTAGTGTCTCCGTAGACCAACAGGTACAAATCACTTGTGATGTGTCAAATGGCCAAGATAGAGAGCAACCATTCGCTTACTTGATACAGATTCAGGATGCAAACGGCGTTACAGTCTCACTAGCATGGATTACTGGTTCATTGTCCCCAGGACAATCATTCAGCCCAGCTTTGTCGTGGATACCAGAGAATGCAGGTAACTTTGATGTGACCGCATTCGTTTGGGAGAGCGTTGATAATCCAACTGCTCTATCTCCACCTGTAGATACAAGCATAACTGTCATCTAAGACTAGAAAATTCACACTATTCCTTTTCTTTTTTTTGAATCTTCTCTTAACGATAGTTGTAGACAAATTTTCCAGAAGTATTATCTAGGTGATTATAGCCATGTATTCTAACGTGAATAAAAAAATCTTAATCTTGTTTTTAATTCCGTTATTGACTATTCCGATACAAGATAGTTTTTCAGAGTTGAATGTTGAAACAAACAATCGTGTATTCTCAGAGGATCAAAACCTCTTTGTATATGGAAAAGGATTACCAAATGAAAATCTAATAATTAGATTATTTGCACCAGATGACACTATAGCAAGATTTGATCAAGTGGCTACAAATGATGATGGTTCTTTTAATCATGTTTTAATAACTTGGCCTACTTCTTCGGCGAGTCTTCCTTTTGGAACATATACGGTAGAGGTAATAAGTACAGAACAGAGTGGAGTATCAGAAAAAATTAATGTTACTTTTACATCAACTACGGTACTAGATGAAGTTCCAGTTGAAAGAAATGTAAATACACTTGTATTTGCACCAGAGACTGCAGCTATAAATAATTCATTTCGTGTATTTGTTCAAATTACTAGCGACGGTCTTTTAATTGGTAATGATCCTAAAAAACTACTTGAATCAAGTCATGTTCATCTTCCTTCAGGACAGGTAGAGACCTTGACTGACTCCTTTACCACCTTACATCAGGGATTATTCTTTGTAGACTATACTCCAAAGCAAGAAGGAACCTTTGTGTTTCATGTGGTTGCATTTAGCCAAGGTACGACCTCTAATGGCTCTGCAGCAACTCTAGTCCAAAGGCAGGATATTAGTGGAATTTCTGAACAAATAATTGAATTAAATTCAGTGTTAGATGATACTTCTAAAGAACTTGATACTTTAAAATCAGAAGTCCAGGATTTTGGCTCTACTTTGGGAAATGCTAGCAGTAATATTGATGCTAGTGTAGCATCAGTTTCTAATTCAGTATTAAACATTGAAGAGGCATCATCTCAGCTAAATTCATTATTATTTCCAGTAGTGGCATCAATTGGAATTATTGTTGCACTCCAGGTTGCGATACTTGCGCGAAGAAGATAGTTATAATAACTAAGAATAAAACAATAACTATATGCCCAAGGTGGCAATCTTTTTTGCGTTAATTTTACTTTCATCTACAATTTCAAATTCCTATGGTTTTACAACTGGTGATCTAGTTGATGATAATTTTGCTCAGAAAAATTATGACACTTTTTTTGACTCAAACATAGTAGATATTGCTCCAGACTTTTTTACAAATAATAATTATAAAAGATATGTGATATTTGGAGCAGGTATAGATGATTCTAATTTTTTACAAAAAAATTCCATATATGGGATGAAATCTCAGCAGGGATTTTTTCATGTCGCCGTACTGGAGGAAAGTTCGATTTCTAATTTAATATCACAAGGCTATTACGTTATTGAAGATTTTCAACTAGATTTTCACTCGGAGGAGAATATTCCTGATGCATCAGGGATTGGTGAAATTACGGGTGCTACTTTAGCTGAGACAAAATATAATGTTTCAGGAAAAGGAATAACAATTGCAATTGTAGATACAGGAGTAGATTTTTCCAATCCAGACATTCAAGATTCTCTGGCACGAGACAAATCTAATCATCCTATTATGATTGATGCAGACGGCCAAGGAATAGTTTTGACTAATGCTACCTTCTTTGCATATGTGGATAAAGATAGCATAATTAGAAACTACAGCAAACCATTACCTGAAGGAATAACTTCAGGTGTATATCAATCAAAGGAAGGTATTTTTCTTGATATATCCCAAGATGGAAAAGGAACAAACGTTCCAATATACAATTCTTTTTTTCCTCAGGTGGGATTTGACATTATTTTTAACGGAACGCTTGACACTGATATGAAAATTGGTGATAATAATAGAGACTATATTAAATCCAAAAGTGGAGTTTATCGCCTTGGAATAATGTATCAGGGTGGGCTTTCTGGCCCTGATAGTAGAGTTCAAGTGGTACCTGTTCTTTTTGTAGACTCTAATGTAGCGGGAAAGTATGATACTATAATTCCTGATCTTTCCACGTCATGGGAAGATTTCACTAGGTTTGATTTAGAATATGGTGAAACACCAAACTATGATTTTGATTTCACTGATGAAAAACCAATTATTCTAGGAAGTGGAAATGAATTTCTTGTTTATGATTCCAATGGGGATGGGAAAGTTGACTACACTGCAGGAGCTGTTGGGGCTAAAGTCTTAGATGTTTATGGAGTTATTCATAACAAAAAAATCCAAATTGATGATACTGTAAATGCAATAAACGGAACTTTGCTTCCTTCAATTGATCCTAATGGGGAATTTTTTGGAGTAATGACTGATTTCATGGGACATGGAACTGGTAGCACAAGTTCAATTGCTTCAAAAGGTATACAAGAATATGATATTTACAACAATACAAAAAAGTTTGTAATAAAAGGCGTGGCTCCTGATGCAAAAATAGTTCCAATAAAGGCGCTTTGGTTTGGCGATACGGTATATGCATGGTTGTGGGCTGCTGGATTTGAAAATAAAGAAAACAATTGGGAGTTTACTGGTAAAACAAATGTAGATATAATTTCCAATAGTTGGGGCATCTCAAATTTTCCAAATCTCAAGGCTGCTCCTGGCATGGATGTCTTGTCTTTGATTGCAAGTATACTTGCAACGCCAAGATCTCTTGACGATGATTATCCAGGAATTACTATTGTCTCAAGTGCTGGAAATTCGGGACCAGGCTATGGGACAATGGGAATGCCAAATGTCGCGCCATTTGGAATTTCCGTAGGTGCAACAACCAATAATGTTTTTGTCGGATATGGTCCATATGAAAATGAACCAAGATTTGGAAATTCAACTTTACATCATAATGATGTAGTTGATTTTTCAAGCAGAGGTCCCGGAATTATTGGTGATCCTAAACCTGACATCATGAGTATTGGAGCATATGGATTTACACCATCATCAATGTTAAAGATCCATAAAGATTCAAAACGTGAATCAATTACCTTATTTGGTGGAACAAGTATGGCAGCACCAATAGTTTCTGGAAGCGCTGCTATTTTGATGGAGGGATTAAAAAATCAATCAAAAGATTATGATCCTTTTACTATCAAAAATATCTTAATGTCTACTGCAACAGATTTACAAAATGATCCATTTAATCAAGGCTCAGGATTAGTAAATGTAAATTCGGCACTTGAATTTGTAAATGGTGAGAATGAAACTTTCATAGTTTACAATGACGCCTCTTACAGAAACATAAAAAAAATACTTGATCCAGCTGTAGAATCTATAAATTCAACTGCATTAGATTTTGATAGATTTGAAATCCCCTCAAAATCAATGCCCATGACAAGTTGGTTTGGAGGGCAATTATCTCCTGGAGAAAAAAGTTATGCAAAATTTACAATAGAAAATCCTAATGATACACCAAT
The DNA here is from genome assembly GCA_035528495.1 of Nitrosopumilaceae archaeon. Classification (GTDB taxonomy): domain Archaea; phylum Thermoproteota; class Nitrososphaeria; order Nitrososphaerales; family Nitrosopumilaceae; genus Nitrosomaritimum. The sequence goes on along the minus strand of DATKYM010000046.1, from coordinate 20,312 downwards.
TGAAATAAAAATAAAACCACAAAAATTATCTCTAATTGAAAAAAATCAGTTTGATGGTACCACCAAAGTCCAACAACTAGATGCAAATTATCTTAAAGATCCTAAACTTAAAAACAAGGATGCATTTATTCCAAATTACATTAAACTCTCTGATGTAAAATCACATCAAAGTTTAGGAGAATTTTTTGATGAACAAAATGCCATTCCTGAAGATGCCTCTTTGCTGGTATTGAATGTAAATTTTCCCTTTAGTTCCTTTATGAACAAGACTGCCGATATCTATGCAGATGATTTGAAAATTTCATCTGTTTATCTTTATGATTGGATTGATCATAATAACAACACCAAAGTTACTAGTAATGAATTATCGTTAATTAATCGTGCAGGTTCATGGGGAACAGTACAAGAACTACGAGTTTCAGATCCAAATGAAAAATTTGAGGGTACTCCACTTGTTGGAGTTTATCCTGTCCCATCAAGATACTCTTTTTGGTTTGGTGATAACGGACAAAATTCAACTGCAATGGATTATACTTTATCTGCAAGTTATTACCAAAAACAAAATTGGTCAGTTATCTGGCCAGAAACCTCGACAATTACAGTTGCACCTCAAGATACTGTTGATGTAAACATAAATTTGGTTTTACCAACTGACATTCAACCTGGAGTTTATCAGGGATTTTTAACATTTGAAGGTGACAAACACACTGTAAATGCCCCAGTATCTTTTGTAGTAAAGCAATTAGTAGATAAAAAAGACACTCCAATTTTGATCAAAGGTCACCAAAGTGATGATATACTTTATGGGAATGGATATGTTAAAGGCGCTTTTGATATGGCTAATCGCTATATGGCAGGAGACTGGAGACAATATTATTTTGACATTCAAGATGAGTCTATTAATTCAGCTGCCATTGAATTATCTTGGGTTACAGATGATACCAATCTCTCTGTATTTGTTATGAATCCCAAAGGAGAAATAATTCAAACTAACATGCCCACAGGAATTTTTGGACATTTTAATGGATGGGTATCACTTGATTGGTTAGGAAGTTCATTGTTTAGTCAAGGTGGTGGATTTTTTCCAGTGAAAAATAAAGATAACACATCAACAGTAATTTATGTTCCAATAAATCAAACTGGAACTTATTCCCTTCTAGCACACTCTACTTTATTTGGAGGAAATTCAACTACAGAGCCAATCACACTTGCCGCAAAGTTTTCTACAATTTCTGCTGATGTCCAAGTTGAAATAAATGAATTAAATCAAACCAAAATTCAAAATGAATTAATTATTCCAAATAACACTCAAGGAACACCTAAAGTCAAAGAAGATGTCAAACCATACGATTCATCAACCATCTTAAAACAAGATGAGAATTTAGAGATTTCATTCCCAATAGAATTGATTGTTGGAATTGGAATTGGAATTGCGATCGCCTTAATATTCGTATTTATCACTAGACGAAATTCAGACAATTAATTGAACAAAGTTTATAAGCAATTTGGCGAGTACGTCAGCTTGAATGTCAGAGCAAGGGACACAAAAATCTGGCGGATTATCCAGGCGAGACTTTTTAAAATTAATTGGAGCTGCAGGTACAGGACTTGCATTTGCTCCGTTTATTCCATTTGGAAACTTTATGCCAAACCCATCATCAGCTACTCTTGAAAAAGTACCTGTAATCTTACCTGATGGCACTCAAGCTCATATTGATACTTATCCTACAAATCATGCAGAAGTTATTACATATCCTTCCACTGGTGATGCAGCACTTGATGCAGAGGCCTTTCGAAAGTGGCAGTTCATCAGATTACCTGAAGAGCTTGGTGGTTCCAAAAAAGACATTTCTGCTTTTCGGGGTTATAGCATGATATGCCTTCATCTTTGGTGTTTATGGAAATATTGGCCCGATGAAGGAAGAAAAAGAGGAGAGTGTCCTTGTCATGGTAGCATGTATGATGTGCTTTCTGGAACAGCCTTTGTTGGACCAGCATCAGTTCAAGCTGCACCATCAAATACTTTGCCGAAATTAAATTTTGAAATTGCCTCAGATGGCTTTTTATGGATTATGCCCCCAACGTGGGGTGTGAATGATAATGGAGTAATTGGATATGGCCGTTTCATTAAGTAGAAGAACAGGTGTCACAGCCTTTTTCTATTGGCTATGGGATGGATTAGACAGATCAATTTTTACTGCAATTAAATTTTCATTTCCATCAAGATTTGTAAGTCCATTTGGATTTTTGGGAATGCTTACCTTTGTTACATTTGTAATCCTTGGAATATCTGGAGCATTACTCATGTTTTACTATCAACCAATTTTAGACAGGGCTTGGGATAGTGTGCAGTTTATCAATGATGATGTTCCATTTGGATTCCACATTAGAAACATTCACTATCACGGTTCAAACGCAATGGTGTTATTAGCTGTACTTCACATGTATTATCAATATTTTAGTGGACGATACAAGATTCGAAATGAAATTTTATGGGTTACAGGTGTCATACTAGGTGTAATTACAATTCTTGAGGCATTTACTGGATATGATGTAATATTTAGTGAAAGATCAGAACTTGCAATTAGTATTGCAGCGTCTCTTACCACTTCAATTCCTGTAGTGGGCCCTGTAATGCGTGATGCGATGTTGGGTAGTGGATTTTCAGACTTTGTTTTAAGATTTTATGCACAACATGTATTTCTTTTACCAATAGTAATGTTAGGTTTAATGGCAGTACACTTTCCAAGATTTTTGGTCTTTGATGTGCCAATGGTCATGGCAATTGGTGGGGCCATTTTGATTACAGGTGGTGTCTTCCCAATTGATATGGGATTCAAATTTGAACCTACTGTGCCGCCAGGTGTAACGGTACCTGAATGGTATCTTACAGGAATCTATGCTTTTATGAGAACCCAATATGACAAGTTTGTCACAGGATTACTATGGCCTCTAATGTTTATCATAGCGTTAGTCTTGATTCCATTTATCGACAGATACAAGAAATTCTCTTGGAGGGATCGTCCTATGATTACCGCATTTGGAATTACAGGACTTGCCCAAATTATGGTCACAACTTATTGGGGATTCTATATTTCTCCAGACACAACAATTCCTTTAGTTGAGCGTCTTGTAATTGATCCAGTATTCTTCTATTCGACCATGATTCTACTAGTTCCATTAGGGTTTGGATTTACCTACATGATGATAAAACTTGCAAATGAATCCGAAAGAAAAGCAAAACTTCACAAAGAAAACGCACCTCAAAAAGTTGCTGTAATTAATCTCTCAGAAAAATGGATTAATTGGGTTTTAATTGCATTATTGGCATTCCAAGTTTTACTCAATATTGCAGCATATAATGCAGCCTTGACGGGAATGAAGAACATATCCTTGTTCTTTATAGGTATAATATTGGTAGTATTTGCTGGATTCTTCCATATCTACAGATATGGCCTAGCGCAAGCCAAAAATCCTCCTCCTCCACCACCACTTAAAGAACCCGAAGAGAAACCAAAGTTACAAGAACCTCAACCAGTTCCAAATAGTACCAAGCTTCCTGAAGGATCAGATAAATCCTCTGACAAAAAAGAGATAGCACCAGAAATTCAAACTCCAAAAATACAAGCTGATGCTGGTTTTGATGTTAACCGAGATACAAACATTGGATCTTCGGATATTCTAAAACCTTAATTTTCCAAATTCTAAAAAAGCTTTATAAGAACTCTGGAGGAAAAAAAGTCATTGAGCGCCTCAACATCAAGTCATGCATATGGCATTGGAGTAATTACAGTAATTGTTGGAATATCTGTTGGGTTAATTTTCTATACTGGGTTTTATCTTCCAGAATCATTGGCAAAACCCTCAGTTTCTGAACATATTTTAGAACCTACAGAAATCTTTGAAATTGATATTGTTCCAGGAGCAGTTATTGAAGGCAACCCCAATTATGTCCCAAACAAACCTACCATTATCCTTGAACAAGACAACCATGTAAGATGGACCAACAATGATGATACACCACATACCGTTACACCAGATCACCGAGCTTCTGACTCTTACAGCGGTGATTTCGAATCACCTGGAGTTATTAAATCCGGAGAAACTTTTGAATTCCTTTTTACAGAACCTCAAGAGATACCCTATCACTGTTCACCTCATCCTTGGATGACAGGGACAATAAAAATTGAGAAGGGTAGATTCTAGATAGAATACTGCGCAAAAATTATTTGACTTTCAATTTCTTTATGTTGCTCAATTATTGATGCTCTAAATTTAATCTCATGGGATTTTGTAGGTTCAAATGAAATAATTGCAGAAAAGTCAGCTTTATTTTCAGGCATTACATCTTTGCTGATAAAAAGTCGAGAAACATTTTGGGATATTTTTTTTCCATTGTATGATTTGTAGATAATGTGCTCATTAGAATCCAAAATGGTTGTATTGATTACAACACCATCGTATCTACCTGGATAGGTTACTGAAATTATGCCTTTGATTTCAGAATTTGGGTGAAATTCTTTAGAATTTAAATTAAATTCAATGTCTTTCACAGAATAATAATAATTTTCTCTGAATAAATTTGTTAAAGCGGGCCCAAAGGGCTTCGATCCCTTGACCATTGGATTAGAAGTCCAACACTCTATCCATGCTGAGCTATAGGCCCAGAAACCAGCATAGTAATTGCCATTTTAAGGGTTTACAACCATTTTTTTTCGTAGTTCTCCCTTTCCATTTTAAACAAAAATTGTTGAGCATATCCTGCATAAGGACCAAAATATTTTATAATTTTTTCATGTAGTATTTCATACTGCTTGGGTGTAATGGTTTTAGTAGATAATTCAAAAACACTAGGATAATATTTTTCTAAGATTCTAATCATCCATCTATCTAATGGAAAAGCTTCTAACTTGTCAAGCGAAAATAGTAATATGCAGTCTGCAACCTTGTTTCCCACTCCTGGTACCTGAGTAATTATTTCCTTGGCTTGATGGTATTCACATTGTTTTAGGTATTCAAAATTAATTTTATTAGAATAAACCATCTCGGAGGCCGCAATAATAAAACTTGAACGATAACCAGTACCACATTTTTTAATTTTCTGAATTGATGCAGACGCTAAAATTTTTGGTGTAGGGAACAAAAAAAATTCCTTATTATCAAAAAATACTTTCTCTCCAAAATTTTTACAAATATTTTCCAGACACATTTTTATTTTCTGGATATTTGAATTGGAGGATACAATAAATGATATAAAACATTGAAAAGGATCTTGTCTCAATAATCGAAGTCCAGAATATTTTTTTACTGCCTTTTTAGTTGTTCTGTCTTTTGAAATTGATTTTAAAATTTTTTCAAGATCATCTTGATCTCTAAAAAAATCCATTTTGTGTGTGGCATATGACTTAATTTCGCCTAATTCATTCACTCTTAAAATATTTTGACCATTAATCCCATACCAATTACTCTGATCTTTTTCCCAAAGAAAAACCTGCCCACTATTTATGGTATTTTCTAAATTAATTTTACAATAATCAACCATTTCAAATGGTTATGATTTCATCAACAGAAGGAGCGTGGGCATCTAGCCCAAATTGATCATGAATCTCTTGAGAAAATTTCTCACAAGATTCAGTATCTCCGTGAACTGTTAATACCTTAGGATTACCTTGTATTTTCTTAATCACTTCAAACAATTCATTTCTATCTGCATGTCCAGAAAATTGAAATTGTTTAACTTCAGCTGCAACGTTAAGGTCTTTTCCTCTCGTGTTAACTTTACCAGTATCAAGAAGTTTTTTGCCAGGAGTTCCTTCACCCTGGTAAGACACCAGTGCAATACCATTTTTGCTATCAAATGACAATTGCTGAAGATAATATGTCGCGTTTCCACCAACAAGCATTCCTGCAGGAGAGATAACTACACAAGGCTCTTCAATCGCACGTTTTCTTTTATCATGGTCTTTTATTGCAACTGCCCGATTAATTGCATCTGCAAAAACATCTGGATCTCTAAGATAACTTGGGTGACGAAACATTATGTCGTTCACTTTGAGTGCCATCCCATCCATGATTATTTTGTGTTTAAAATTGGAACTTCTTAAGATACATGCAATCTCTTGAGAACGTTCAACTGAAAAAGATGGGATAAATAACACTCCTTTTCTATCCATAACTTCATTTGCAAATTCGATTAACTCTCTTTCGGATTCTTTTCTTGGTTTCTGCTCAGTTTGAGAATATGTACTTTCAATAATTAAAAGATCAATATCTCCAATATCTAAATCCATTTCACAAAGCATTCTAGAACCGTGAGTTTTTACATCTCCAGTATAGAATAGTTTCTTTTTTTCAGATTCAATTAAGACACTACTTCCACCAATTACATGACCCGTTTCTCTTAACTCAAAAGTTGCATTTCCTTTGGTAATTTTTTGTTTATACTCAATTTCCTTTGCATTTCTCATCATGTTGTTTAATTCAGGTAATCCAAATGGTTGTGCATCCTTTGTGATTTTTAGCATATCTTCAATGAGCAACCGAGATAAATCAAAGGTAGGTGGTGTGGCATAGACATCAGTATTTCCACTTACAAACAAGGAGGGAACATTTCCTGAGTGATCAAGATGAGCATGGGTGATAATTATTGCATCCAAATCTTTAGGCTTTACATGCAATGGATATTGTGCGGGAGAACCTCGCTTTCCAAACAGAACTCCATAATCCATTAATAACTTGGTACCATTACAATCTACTAAAAAGCCAGAGCGACCCACTTCATTTGCCGAACCTAAAACTTTAACATTCAAGAAATAAACTGACTTTAATGTATGTTAATACCTTACCAAGATACATCCGATCATTACATACAATATAGAATCTACAAAAGCTTTAATTAGCGCAAGCTAAGATTCGATCCTCATGGGAAGATCTTATGATGAGTGGATAGCTCAACAAGACCAAGCTCTAGTAGCAAAAACTCGTGCAGGCGATGAAGGAAATAAAGTACTTCTTAACCAAATTAATTGGATTTGGGTTCACAATCTTATGAACAAGAAGGCAGACCTTAATCCTTCTTCAGCAGAATTACTCGATTGGGTAACTTCTGGCCAAATCGATGCAATGAGAAAATAAACGTGCTAAACACGTTATCTTTTTGTTTTTTAAAAAATATTCTAGTCTGATCACATGTCGTTTTGACAAATGTCTTGTTTATCGATCATTTTCATAACAGGGTTATGAGATTCAATCATGGTTTAAATAGCAACTAAGCAGTAAAGAATTGAATAAAATGCCAATCGCAATACTTCCAGACATTGATGAGCAAAGATGTATCGGATGTGCACTATGTGTAGAAATCTGTACAACCCTTGGTCCTGATGTCCTTAGAGTAAAACCAGTCGAAGGCTGGAAGAGAGGTAAAGCATTTGTCTTTTACCCAGAAAGATGTATTTCTGATGGTGCATGCATTGGTGTATGCCCAACAAAGTCAATCTTTTGGATGAGACCAATGAATTACACAGCTGGACAACCAGTACCTCTTCACAAAAACGGTGTCTTCATTAACGGCTGGGCAGAAGACGCAGCCTTATAGACTGTATCTTTCAGCACATTTTTTTCTTATTTTTAATTAAGAGATTTTTTCTTTATTTCTCTTGGTAGAATTTTGGTAAATCTTTTCAAAAAATCATCTTTTTTATCAAAATAAATTTCGGAAAAATCATTGTTTTCAAAAAATTTAATCCAAGTCTTTTCAAACTCCAAAAATTCTTTTGGATTAAAAATTACTCTTGCAGTTTCATGATGAGCAGCAGGAAAAACATCTGATAATTCATTTGGTATTAACCCCAACTGTGGATTATAGTAACAAACTTGAATGGATTCAATATTTTTGAATTTTCTTTTTAGAGATACATAATCATGCGATAAATATCCCGGTTTTATGTTGGGCTCTTTTAGTATAATTAAAATATTTTTCTTTGTTTTGAATCTTCTAACGATCTCATGATATGAACTAACTTCTGGTCGATATTGATCATCTTTGTCAAAAAGAAAAATTGCTCTTTCTTTAAATTTTGGAGTAGATATTGCCAACATGTTTGAATTGCTTACAAGAATCTCAATCATCTCAAATAATTTAGGATGAGCCCTTGCCTTTTTCATGACATATTCCCATAATCTTCCTTCGTAAATTGCCTGCTTTACCCTATCAACTTCCAGTTTTATTGCATGTAAGTTATGTATTGCAATTTCATTAATTTTTTCTTGGCCTTTTAATTGACGTAATTCATCAGGTGTGTATTTACAGCAAATTGGGCAATTACAAGGAAAAACCGAAATATCTGAGAGATACCTAGTCCCATCATCAGTAATGTATCTATCTTGTTTGGCATACAACATGTAGGATGCCGAATCAAAAGTATCACATCCAAGTGCTACTGCAAAAGGAATTGTTAATGGATGACCTGCTCCAAATAGGTGCAGGGGAATAGAGTACGGCATTTGTTTTTTTGCAGATACTATCATCTGAGCTAATAATTTGAACTCATAAGATTCCATGAATTCAACTGGACTTCCCAAAGCTAACATCTTAAAACCCATACCCACCAGTGATTTTGTAGACTTTTCTACCAAGTCAAAATGCTCTCCACCTTGAATGGGCCCAATCCAAATCTGCCCATTGTCTTCTTTATTTTGTAATGTTGTTTTTGAAACCTCTAGAGTATGGTTAACATATGCTTCTGCTTTTTTCCTTGCTAGTCCGTACCCAGTTGGTTTGTCCAATGGTATTGCAAAATCAGTCAAGATTCCTTTTTCAAAATTTGCCATTTCTGGGGGTAAAACATCCACATCCCCATATTCAAGAACTTGATATCCACCAGAGTCTGTCATAACCGCCCCATCAAAATCAATTATTTTGTGAATTCCCCTCTTTATTGCATCATCGCCGTAATGATTTCTAGTAATGTAGGCATTTGTAATTACTAGATCAAATCCTATTTCTTTAATTTTCTTTGAAGGAATTGTTTGTTTTACAGGATGAATAACAGGTACAAATGCAGGTGTCTCTATCTTTCCATGGTTGGTATTAATTACTCCAATCCTTCCAGCTAAATCAGTTTTTAAAATTTCAAACAATCAAGTATTTCCAAGCAAAGGTTCTATTAAATTAATAAGCAAAAAATTCCTTTAAATCATTTTTTTCAGAAATTATTGTTAACCAGTCAACATCTTCGGTTTTAATTTCTCCCGTCAAGGCATCCATTACTTTTTTTACTGCTTGTGGAACGCTTTGTGAGGTGACATCTATTTGTAAAGTTTTTTCAGGACCAAACTGAGTAATTGCATCGTGCAGGATTATTCCAAGGGCTTCACTTCCTGAATTTTCTCTAATTTTTTCTTTTGAATATCCTCTCTCCTGGTAGATTGGAATCAGGTCATAGGGATTTTTTCTTAATACAATAACCTGTTTTATTTTATCTGATGATAACACATAGGGAGCCAGATGACCTACAAACAAAACAGGATGTGCAAAATTTTCTCTTATTATTTGTCCTAATTTTAAAACATCTACATCATTAGTTTCTTCATTCTTTTCAAATAACTCAAATTCTTGTGCGATTTTGTTGATATCAATTATTTCCATATTTACTAACTTACTGATTTCCTTTGATATGGTATGTTTTCCTACACCAGGATTTCCGGTAATTACGTAAGACATACAATGAATTTAGAATAAACTACATTAAACAATTTCTGCAATACTAATATGTACAATCCCTTTTCTGCCGTTTATGCAAATTGGGCTACTGGGAAAGGCAAATGTTGGTAAATCAACATTTTTCTCCGCTGCAACTGAAACACCAGTTCCAATAGGAAATTTCCCATTTACGACAATAGAGCCCAATATTGGGGTAGCATATGTCACATCTGACTGTGCTTGTGGTTATTTTGATATTCCACACAACAATATCTTGTGTGTAAACAAAATTCGTTTTATTCCCATAAAACTAATTGATGTTGCAGGATTAGTTCCTGGTGCTCATGAAGGAAAGGGGTTAGGAAATCAATTTCTGGATGATGCAAGACAAGCGGAAATTCTTATTCATGTAGTTGATATTGCAGGCACAACGGATATTCAAGGACAACCCATTCCTATAGGAACACATGATCCCCTTGAAGATATAGAATTTGTTCAAAATGAATTTGATCAGTGGTTTGTAAATATACTTCAAAGAGAATGGGATAAAATTACTAGGGAAATTGATCAAAAAAGAGCTAAATTAACTGATGGTATTGCAAAAAGGTTTACTGGTTTGGGAATTAAAGATTATCAAGTTTCAGATGTATTACAAAAACTAAATTTAATTTCAAAAAATCCAAAGGAATGGTCAGATTCTGATATCCAAATTTTCGTAAAAGAACTTAGAAAAAACACAAAACCAATAATAATTGCTGCAAACAAGGCAGACCTCTGTAAAGATCTTGATATAATCAAAAAAATTCCTGATACTAATGTGGTTCTGTGTAGTGCAGAAACAGAATTGCTGTTACGTAAAGCTTCGAAAGGAGGAATGATAAATTATTCACCTGGTGATGAAGATTTCTCTATTGTAGAAAACAAGGAAATTTTACCTCAACAAAAAAAAGCTTTAGAAGTTGTTAAAACAGTTTTTTCAAAAATTAAATCTACTGGAATACAAAAAATTCTAAACATGGCAGTGTTTGACTCTCTGAAATTTATTGTGGTATTTCCAGTCGAAGATGAAACCAAATTAACAAACAAGGACGGCGATGTTTTACCTGACGCAAAACTATTACCTGAGAACTCTACTGCAAAGGATCTTGCTGAATTGATTCATGCTGACATTGCCAAAGGATTTTTGCATGCAATTGACTGTAAAACAAAACAAAGAATTGGAGGAGATCACAAACTAAAACATGGGGATGTGATTAAAATCGTATCAACATTAAGTCGTGGTTAGCTTGATTGGATTAGGGGTTGAAAGTACTGCACACACTTTCTCATGTGCAATTATAAAAAAAAATGGAAAACACGGAAAAATATTATCTGATATTAGGAAAATATATCGCCCACCTGGGGGTGAAGGTATTCATCCTCGAGAGGCATCACGGCATCATATTGAAAACAGTTCAGAAGTATTATCTGAATGTCTTCATGAGGCAAAAGTCGCAATAACTGATATAGACATTGTTTCTTATGCTGCAGGACCTGGTCTTGGTCCTTGTCTGAGAGTAGGTGCCGTTATAGCTCGCACCTTAGCATCTTACTATAAAATTCCAATTTATCCTGTAAATCATGCAATAGGGCATATAGACTTAGGAAAACTTCTAACTGGTGCAAAAAACCCCCTAGTTATTTTAGTTTCAGGTGGTCATACCATGATTCTTGCATTTCTAAACAAACAATGGAGAGTCTTTGGAGAGACTCTAGATATTACCTTAGGACAACTTCTTGATCAATTTGGAAGATCCATGGGGTTTGCTTCTCCATGTGGAGTAAACATCGAGAACCTTGCAAACACTTCAACAAAATATGTTATCTTACCATATTCTGTAAAAGGAAACGATGTTTCATTTTCAGGTTTACTATCTGCAGCAAAATCAATTGTACCAAAAAGCAAAGCTGATGCATGTTTTTCTTTGCAAGAAACAGCATTTGCGATGATTAGTGAAACAGTTGAGCGTGCTTTGTCATTTACTGAAAAAAAAGAATTACTCATTGTTGGCGGTGTTGCAGCTAACAAAAGGTTATCTGAAATGTTAAAAGAAGTATGTAAACGTCATGGATGTAAATTTTTTATAGCTCCTCTGAAATTTGCGGGTGATTGTGGCAGTCAAATTTGCTGGACAGGACTTTTGGAAAGTCAAATTAAAAAAGGAGTTTCTTTAGAGAATACTTTTGTCACGCAATCTTGGAGATTAGATTCAGTAAAAGTGAATTATTGAATTTTATTATTCTCTATTGCGGACTCGATATTTTTTAACCAATCCTTGGTACTGAATACTCCAAACTTGAATGTTTTTTCATCATTATCAGTTTTAGCAGTAAGACAAACTTTCTTCATAAGTCTTCCTTCTTTCCACACTTTTACAATATTTTTTAGTTCCACTTCAAATATGGTATCTCCAAAACGTTTCGAAAAATCCATTATTCTAGAACTTGTTTTATCAAAGGCCAATCTTTTATTTGTCAAAGTAAGAATCCCTGAACCTAAATTATCTTCACTACAATCTTCTTGTTTTAGTCTTTTTTCTCCTTCATCCATGAACCAATACTATTGTGGAGAGATTTGTATGTTTATCAACAACTTCTAAATTATGAAACAATTTTCTAATCTTTAATGAACCTAATAAAAAAGGGAGCAGAAGCAGATATCTATATTACAAAATGGAAGAATTCAAGAGCTATTCTAAAAATAAGAAAGGCTAAACATTATCGTAATCAAATTCTTGATTCCAACCTAAGAAAACAAAGGACCATTAAGGAATCTCAAACAATTTCTGAGGTAAAATCCTTTGGAATCCCTACACCACTTGTGTTTTTTGTTAATTTAGAAAAAAAATCGATAATCATGCAACAAATACCTGGAAAGCCAATTCATGATTTATCCAACCCTAAAATAATTTCATTATCAAAACAAATGGGAAAACTTGTAGGATTAATGCATAAAAATGGAATTATGCATGGTGACTTGACCACTTCAAACTTTATTTTTTTCCAAAATAAGGTCTTTGTAGTTGATTTTGGTTTATCGATTAAAACCATTAAACCAGAAGATCACGCAGTAGATTTGAGATTAATCAAAGAAATTCTAAACAGTGCACATGCTATAATAATGAAACAATCTTGGAAAAACTTTTTGATTGGATACAAATTAGTGGTTGGAACTGCAAAATATCTACAAATTAAAAAATTAGTATCAGAAATTGAGAGTAGAGGTCGATATGCCACAGTCATTTGATCTTTTTTTTGCTACCTCGAATAATCATAAATTCCAAGAAGCAAAAAATATTCTTGATGATTTTGGAATTAATCTAGGTTTTTTTAAATGCAAATTAGAAGAAATTCAATCGAATTCATTAAAAGAAATTGCTAAAAACAAAGCTGTACAAGCATTCCAAAAATGCAAAAAACCAATTATAGTTGAAGATGATGGACTCTATATCGACTCTCTTAGTGGATTTCCTGGTCCATACTCATCGTATGTTTTTAAGACAATTGGAAACAAAGGTATCTTACAACTTCTAAAACAAAACAGAAAAGCAAAATTCGTTTCAATAATTTCATTTTACGATAGAAAAAATCATGAATCATTTGAATCCAAAGTAAATGGAAAGATTTCAAAATCAATTATTGGATTTGGTTGGGGGTATGATCCAATTTTCATCCCTTCAAAATCTACAAAAACCTTTGCACAATCAAAAACTAAAGTATCTCATAGATTCCAAGCTCTGAAAAAATTTTCTAATTGGTATTTAGATAAGTAGGGATAAATCTATCAATATTTCTTTTATTGTTTTGCAACACTACAATTTTTGAAATAAAACTTTCATCCATAATTGAAAAAATATTACTTTTTTTTGCCACATCTTCACTAAATTTTCTTACCTCATCCATTTCTAGCATATTTTCACGATCTAGTCTATTTGTTGAACGACCAATGTGCATGTAGGATTTTATTTCAACAAAATGAGGACTAGATTGTTCCAACATTTTAGCAAAGGCGGAGACCATTTCTTTATGAGTATTAAAATCCCTTATCAAGGTGATTCGAAGTACAGTTCTTGTATCTAAAGTCTTTAACATGTTTAGGGTTTTATTCCATCTTTCCCATGAGTCATCATATCTTGGTTTGTTTATTTTTAAAAAGGATTCATAATCTGAGGCATTTGTGGACAAATACAATTGAGTTGGTAATGCATCTTCTTTTTGTAATTTTTCAATCATGTCTGGTTCTTGTCCATTGGTTACTAGAAAAATTGACTTGGTTTCTTTTAGGGACTTTAGATATTTTATTAGTTCAGGAAGCTTGGGATACATTGTAGGTTCTCCGGACAAGGAAATTGCGTAATGACTTGGTTTTAGAGATTCATCCAATTTTTTTTTATCACTTCTATCATCTCCATAATGTCCAACGATCAGTTTTCTTCGTTCTTCCATTAACTTTGACATTATGTCCTCAGGCTCAGCTACATTTTCAGCCTCCATTTTCATTGATTCATAAAATTCCATTGGTCTCCAGCAGTATACGCATCGATTTTCGCAATACATACCTGCAGGAGAAAATTCCATACAACTATGTGTCAAAATTCCATAAAACTTGTGTTTGTAACAATCTCCTTCATTCTTGAATGATTTTTTAGTCCAATGACAAAGTGCTACCGTAGAATGATCGGCTACACCATACTTTGCATTTTTTAACTGCTGTGCAACCATTGGTTTGATCTGAATTATCTGATCTTCCTCAACTGTTTCGCCGGAGCAACTCATATAATAAAATCCAATTTTGGTTTACTTAAAGTGATCTGGATTTATATAAATTACAAAATTTATTCTCAAATTTGATCCCAAATTTCCACCAATTGGGAGTGAGGTTTAATAACTGGATCTTAGGGGTAAATTTGTAAGTTGAAGCCAAAGTATTTTGTAGCATTCCTAGTATTGCTTATAACCACGATAACGAGTGTTCCGCTAGCTCCTACGTTTGCAGCTCATGATTTTGATCGCGATGAGGTTTTAGATGAGATAGACTCATGTCCAAATCTTCAAGAAGATTATGAAGGAGCTATTGATGGGTGCCCTTCAAATTTTGTTCCTTGGTACGACGAGGACTATGACGGAATAGAAGATCACATAGATAAATGTCCAAATCTAAAAGAAAATTATAATAAATTTGAAGACTATGATGGTTGTCCTGATAATTCCCCAGAAACTGGTTCAGAAGTTGCAGACACTGATGGTGATGGATTTATAGACTTGGTTGATTCTTGTCCTAATCAACCTGAAATATTTAATGGCATTTTAGATAGAGATGGATGTCCTGATAGCTTTGGAATGACAAGTGATAGGGATAGAGATGGAATTATTGATGGTCTTGATTCTTGCCCATTAAAAGCTGAAATTTATAATCGTTATCAAGATGACGATGGCTGTCCTGACAGTGTAATTGATTCTGAATTTGTTGACTCTGATAACGACGGGTTACAAGATAAAATTGATGTGTGTCCTACCCAACCAGAAATTTTTAATGGATATTTAGATGCTGATGGTTGTCCTGACACTGCATTGGATTCAAATTTTTCCGATGCAGATGGTGACGGTATTGCAGATAGATTTGATATTTGCCCTAAACAAGCCGAAACTTTTAACAGATACGCCGACTATGATGGTTGTCCTGATTCAGGCCCTATTTTAGGAATCTATAATGATTCTGATAATGACGGCGTTTTGGATGAGGATGATCTTTGTCCAAAAACTGCTGAGCGATATAATGGATATGAAGATTTTGATGGTTGTCCTGATTTTCCACCCTACTCTGTTGATAGGGATTCAGACTCTGATGGAATTTTTGATAGTATTGACGAATGTCCAACAGTAAAAGAGAATTATAATAATTTCAAAGATGTTGATGGTTGTCCTGATTATGTCAACCAAACTGCTGAATCACCAGACACTGACGGTGATGGAATTTTTGATTTTGCTGATTCCTGTCCTACTCAACCAGAAACAGTCAATGGATTTTTTGATAGAGATGGTTGTCCTGATACTGAATCACCAACTGATAGAGATCTAGATGGAGTAATTGATTCACTTGATGAATGTCCATCAGTAAAGGAGACGTATAATAATTTTCAAGATGAAGATGGTTGCCCAGATTATGTTGATGGTCTGTCTGTTTTAGATTTTGACGGAGACGGAATTCTTGATTTACTGGATAAATGTGCATTAGAGCCTGAAACTATTAATGGATATAACGATCATGATGGTTGTCCAGATATTGCGATGATAGATTCTGACGGCGATGGGATTATGGACTCTTCAGACTTGTGTCCAACACAACCGGAGACTTGGAATAGATATGTTGATAATGATGGTTGTCCAGATGATACTCTAGAGAACGATTCTGACTTTGATGGCATTTTAGATAGTGTGGATAAATGTTTGCTGGAAAGAGAACGATACAATGGATTCGAAGATGAAGATGGTTGTCCAGATTTCATAGATTATTTAACTATTGGTGATTCTGACTTTGATGGAATTGCAAATGATATTGATGAATGTCGAACGGTTCCTGAAATCTATAACAATTTTCAAGATGAAGATGGTTGTCCTGATTCTGTAGTGGATGGAAAGAACAGAGCAGATACTGATGGTGATGGAATTTATGATCTTGTAGATCATTGTCCAAATCAACCTGAAACATTTAATGGTATTTTAGATAGAGATGGTTGTCCAGATAGCTATATTCCAAGTGCTGATAGAGATAGAGATGGAGTACCTGATGCAATAGATGCATGTCCACAATCTCCTGAAACTTATAATCAATTCCGAGATTCTGATGGTTGCCCAGACCAGATTGTAGAATCATTAATAGTAGATTCTGATAATGATGGTATTGATGATGCTTCAGATGCATGTCCATTTGATGCTGAAACCTATAACGGATTAGAAGATCAAGATGGTTGCCCAGAAACTAACACAACCTTACCTGATTCTGATGGCGATGGCGTTGCAGATGTAATGGATCTTTGTCCAACACAGATGGAAAATTGGAACAGATACGTAGATTATGATGGTTGTCCTGATGTCCTTCCAGTTGGAAATGGTTCTATTGACTCTGATGGTGATAGAATAGATGATCTACTAGATCAATGTCCAAACGACAAAGAAACTTGGAATAAATATTACGATGAAGACGGTTGTCCAGATATTGTTCCAGAACAATCACGATACAAACATGATGCAGATCTAGATGATATTATTAATGATAATGACTTGTGTCCACTGGAACCAGAAGATTATGACGGAGATCGAGATACTGATGGTTGTCCGGACTCTTAGGTGGACTTGAAATGAAAAATTTTCTAATTTTAGGATTTTTTGTTTTACTTGTTTCAACAATTGGTTTCCTTCAAAGTAGTGTATATGCACTTGAGACAAATGATGATGATGGTGATGGAATTCCCAATAATGTA
The DNA here is from genome assembly GCA_035528495.1 of Nitrosopumilaceae archaeon. Taxonomy (GTDB): domain Archaea; phylum Thermoproteota; class Nitrososphaeria; order Nitrososphaerales; family Nitrosopumilaceae; genus Nitrosomaritimum. Next base: position 3,092 of record DATKYM010000046.1, on the reverse strand, counting down.
GATCAGTGTCCTTCCCAAAAGGAAGACTACAATCCTGAATATGGCTACAACATAGATGGTTGCCCAGCAGACTTTGTTCCGTGGTATGACGCAGATTATGACGGAATTGAGGATCATGTTGATGATTGTCCAACCGTAAGAGAAAATTACAATAGATTCGAAGATGATGATGGCTGTCCTGACTCATTTTCAGAAGGTGGCACTACCATCAAGGATTCTGACGGTGATGGCATTTTTGATTATTCTGACTTTTGTCCTACTCAACCAGAAACATTCAATGGAATTGATGATAAAGATGGTTGTCCAGATAATGTTTTAAATCTTAGGGATAGTGATAGAGATGGTCTCTCTGATGACATAGATGAATGTCCAGATATGCCTGAAAACTATAATCGATTCGAAGATGATGATGGTTGTCCTGATACTATATCTGAAGATGAAAAATCCTACACATTCCCAGACACTGATGGTGATGGGATTCAAGATAGATGGGATGCGTGCATTGATGAGCCAGAGAATTTCAATGGAATTCTTGATAAAGATGGATGCCCAGAACTTTCAGCTAGTCCATCTGGGGAGCAACGGTTAGATTCTGATTATGACTCAATTCCAGATTCTATTGATAGATGTATACTAGAACGTGAAAATTTTAACGGGTTTGAAGATGATGATGGCTGTCCAGACATAGTAAATTATACAATAACAAATGATATTGATCACGATGGAATTTTAGATAATGAGGATGCCTGTCCATATGTTTCAGAAACCTATAACAAATTTGAGGATCTAGATGGATGTCCTGATTTAATTGCAGATGATAAATTTGTAGCAGATACTGACGGAGATGGAATTAGAGATGATTTGGATTCTTGTCCTACACAACCTGAAACATTTAATGGATACATAGATTCAGACGGTTGTCCGGATAAATTGAATCCAACTTTAGATAGTGATAGAGATGGAATTTTAGATGACATTGATGATTGTCCCCATGAACCTGAAAATTATAATAAATTCGAGGACTTTGATGGGTGTCCTGATTCTACTGTAAATGAACTTTCTATTTTTCAATTCCCAGACACGGACGGTGATGGAATCCAAGACAGATGGGATGCATGTATTGATGAGCCAGAGAACTTTAATGGATTTCTTGACACTGATGGTTGTCCTGAAATTTCTGGTGTAACTGTGAATCAAGTATCTGATTCAGACTATGACGGGATACCAGATTATAGAGATCAATGTCCAACAATTGGAGAGAGATATAACAAATTCCAAGATGATGATGGATGCCCTGATGCTGTAGCTTATGATTCTGTTGGAGATGCAGATAATGATGGTATCATGGATGATGTAGATGAATGTCCTCTTGTAGCAGAGACCTATAATAGATTCTTAGATTTAGACGGCTGTCCAGACTATGTCGCTGATTATACAGTTACTTCTGATACTGATGGCGATGGTATAATTGATAACATAGATTTATGTCCTGGGCAAGCAGAGACGTTTAATAATTATCTTGACAATGACGGTTGCCCTGATAAATTAAACCCAACCCTTGATAGTGACCGAGATGGAATTATTGATGTACTTGATCAATGTCCTCAACACCCAGAAAATTACAATAGATTCGAAGATTATGACGGCTGTCCTGACAGTGTCGTGGAAGACGTGACACCTTATCAGTTCCCAGACACTGACGGTGATGGAATTGAAGATAGAAAAGATCAATGCATCACTGTGCCTGAGAATTACAATAATATTACTGATTGGGATGGTTGCCCTGATGTAGAAGGTGCAAAATCAACCAGTCCCACTAGAATCGACTCTGATGGAGACGGGTATAACGATTCAGTAGATTCTTGTCCAACTGCTCCTGAAGTTTGGAACAAATATGATGATCACGATGGTTGCCCAGATGCCGTTCCAGAACAAGACCGATTTGTACACGACTATGATTTGGATAATATTATCAACGATAAAGATTCCTGCCCTCTACAACCTGAAGACTATGATGGCGACAGAGACCTAGATGGCTGTCCTGATTATTAGAGGTCTGAGAGAATGAGACTATATCATATAGTAGGAATTTTACTTTTACTCGTTTCAACGATTAGCATGTTGCCAGGTAGCACATATGCAGCTGGAATAAATGACAATGATAATGATGGAGTCCCAAATAATGTGGATAGATGTCCTCATCTTTTGGAAGATTATGATCCACAAAATGGAATTAATATTGATGGTTGCCCTTCAGGCTTTGTTCTATGGTATGATGTTGATAGTGACGGAATTCAAGATCACATCGATGATTGTCCAACTGTAAAAGAAACTTACAATCAATTTGAAGACGAAGACGGGTGTGCTGACTCAGCTCCATATGATGGAAAAAATACAGCTGATTCTGATAATGATGGATTTGCTGATTTTCTAGATCTTTGTCCTAATCAGCCTGAAACATTCAATGGAATTGATGATAAAGATGGTTGCCCAGATGATATATTTTCTTTGAGAGATAATGACCAAGATGGACTTTCGGATAATCTTGATGAATGTCCTGATGCAAGCGAAACTTATAACCAATTTGAAGACGATGACGGCTGTCCTGATAGTGTTTCTGATACCTTGACAACATATCAATTTCCCGATACTGACGGGGATGGAGTTGATGATAGATGGGATGTTTGTATTGATTTGCCAGAGAATATTAATGGATATCTGGATTGGGATGGATGTCCAGAAAATTTAGGATTTGACTCTCCTGGTTTAATTGATTCTGACTATGACTCAATTCCTGATTCAAAAGATAATTGTCCTTATGAGCGAGAAAATTATAATAGGTTTGAGGATGATGACGGTTGCCCTGACATTGTCGATTATTTAGATTTTGGAGATACTGATGGCGATGGAATTCCAAACCAAATAGATTTTTGTCCATACAATAAAGAAATTTACAACAAATTTGAAGACACTGATGGTTGTCCAGACATAGTAACTGATGGAATGGTAACTAGAGATACTGATGGCGATGGAATTGTAGATAACTTGGATTTATGCCCAACCCAAGCTGAAACAATTAACAACTATCTAGA
>DATKYM010000045.1:0-56631 GCA_035528495.1 Nitrosopumilaceae archaeon | reverse complement strand
TGACTCCATAACCTCCAGATAACAAACCAAAATATCATCTATGATAATAAATAACAAAAGTTTGTAATTATTTTAATGCCTCAAGAAGAAAAACGAATGGGTGTAAATCGCACAATCTCCCAAATAATTGATGCAAAAACTACTACTGAAGGAGATGGTTTTATTGTCCATAGACCCTTCCCAAACCAAAGCATCAGAGATTTTGATCCTTTCTTGTTACTAGATGAAATGGGCCCCATTGAATTATCTCCAGGAGAGGCAAAAGGCACTTCTGATCATCCTCATCGAGGCTTTGAAACCATTACGTATGTAATCGATGGTGCTTTTGAACACAAAGATTCTCATGGAAATTTAGGACAATTATATTCTGGTGATGTTCAATGGATGACTGCAGGAAGTGGTGTTGTACATTCTGAGATGCCAGAAAAAAAATTTGTGAAAAAAGGGGGAAGATTACATGGTTTTCAACTATGGGTAAACTTGCCAAAAAAAGACAAAATGATAAAACCTAGGTATCAAGATGTATCATCAAAAGATATCCCAATTGGAAAAAGTAGCGACGGTAAAGTTGAGGTTAAAGTAATTGCTGGTGAGTCCATGGGAAAACAATCTGTAATTGACACAAAAATACCAATAGTGTATCTCCATTTTACAATACAACAAGGGGGAATAATTACTCAGAGCATTCCAAAACGATACAATGCCTTTGCATATGTGATGAGTGGTGTTGGTGTATTTGGAGATGAACAAAAAATTGTCAATAAAGAACAAGCAGTATTTTTTGAGAGAGATGGTGAGGAAATAATTATCTCTACACCATTTGATGCCACTGAACCCTTAGATGTAATACTATTGGCAGGAGTTCCAATCAATGAACCCATCAAACGTTATGGACCCTTTGTTATGAACACCGATGAAGAATTGACTCTAGCAATTTCAGATTACAAAAATGGCAAAATGGGTAAAATTGATTTCTAGATTATGTATAGCCAAAAAATGAACAATCATCCAAATAAAATGTGATAATTTAAACAAATTTTGATAATTCAGTTAGATTAACTTAAATATTATTTTTCTTCTACTTGTGTGACGAGGACTATCTAATAGACTGAATCAAGAATAACCCTGAGGAAGAGATAGGAAAAAAGAAAACCGCAAAAAAGATGGAAGCATCTAAATTTTGAAAAAAGGTTTTCAATTATACTCGTTTTATTTTTTTAATAAATTTTTAATTCAAAGAACCATTATATCATTTTACTAGAATTTTATTATTTGAAATGATTAGTAATTAATTTTTTTAATTCGAACGTTACTTCCTTTAGTTTCTAAATAATGTCCAACAAAATTTGTGAATTGTTCTCCAATTCTATATCCTAACGCACCTTCCATCATACCTGATTTTTCAATTATATCTGTCATCTCTTCACTAATTTGAATATTAAAAAATGTCCAACCAAATTTATCAAAAGGATCCTCCATTGTAAATCCATTCTTTACCTTACATTCAGTTTGTAAATCATTTAGAGCTTGTTTTACTATGGGTAATTCCTTGTCATAACTTCTGGTGCTTAATTGAAATATTGGATTCAAGATCTGTTTACTCTTTTTTTATCTCTGCAAATTCCACACAAATAATTTTCCTTAAATCCCTGTAACTCTTTGTCAAACCCATCTGTCTTTGAATATTTTTCTGATGTTTTAATTCCACCTGGTACTTTTTTCTCGCAATTAGAACAATAGATATCCGTGTTAAATCTAATTGTTTTTTCATTTTTTTGAATTTTTCCAATTATCATAAATGTTAGTGGTATCTTTAGTATATGAAAATTTATTTAATTTAATGATTAAGGAATTCAGAATTTTATTATGGACGGTATTTTTTTAACCAATCTAATTTATCAAAGGATAATATAGCAATCCAATTGGGTAAAAATTAATTGTCAGAATATGGATTACCTACAACATTAATCAACAAAAGATTACTTTTTGTAGGTGTTTTTCTTATTTCACTTTCTGGATTAATACTTGAAATTGCTATTACTAGAATTTTTTCAGCAGCAATTTGGTATCACTTTGCATTTGTTGCGGTATCAGTAGCACTAGTTGGATTAGGCTCATCGGGACTATTTGTTCATTATAGAGTAAAAAAAATAAAAGAAAACTGGGCAGAAGATATTACAATTCTCTCATCTATTGGAATCTCCATTATCATTCCAATCACATTATTGGTGATGCATAGTTTAGCATCACAAATACTCTATCTTCCAATTTTCATGTTCTTGTTTGCAATCCCTTTCTTTTTTATTGGCGTGGTTATATCTGCCGCATTTAGTGCTTTTGCAAAAACAGCAGGTCGACTTTATGCATTTGATCTAATTGGGGCATCAATTGGGGCGTTATCTGTAGTATTCTTTTTATCTTTAATTGGAGGTGAGGGCACCACACTATTAGTTGGAATAATTTCATCAACATGTGCCATAATTTTTTCGTTAATTACTAAAAATAAGAAAAAAATACTAATTAGTTTTCTTTTTGTTTTGATTTCTATATCATTATTAGTTATTAATTTTGAGTTGGGCATTTTTTCTATTCAAACAGATCCTACTGCGAACAAAGATCTTCCAATTTTCCTACGAGAAAACCCTGGATCAGAAATCTCAAAAACCCAATGGAATTCTTTTTCTAGAATTGATCTAGTAGAAGGAATTTCTGGCGATTGTATTCCAGCATCTGATCCTAGGAATCCGTCTCAGTGCGCCGAAGAAGGACTAATTGCAAAAATTTTCATTGATGGTGGTGCAGGTACTAATATTATTTCTTGGGATGGCAATCCCGAAAGTAGAAAGGACCTTTCTTCTTGGATGCAATATATACCATTTACTATGCACGAAGATCCTAAAATTTTGATTATCGGTTCAGGCGGAGGACGCGATGTGGTAGCTGCAATTGCAAGTGGTAGCAAAGATATCACCACAGTAGAAATTAATCCAATTATTTTTAATACTGTTCAAAGTTTTGGCGCAAGGGCCGGAAATCTATATGATCATAAATACGTCCATTCCAATATCGATGATGGCAGAAGTTTCGTATCCAGATCTACCGAAAAATTCGACATTATTTATATCCCATTTGTAGACACATGGGCATCAGTATCTTCAGGTGGTCTGGGAGTGTCTGAAAATTTTCTATATACCTTAGAGGGATTTCAAGAATATTATGATCATCTAGAAGACAATGGAAAAATTGTTACAGTTCGTTGGCTTATTGATTCTCCCAGATTTGTAACAACATTTACCCAGTTATTAGAAAATAATGGAGTCAATCGAAATGACGTTTATAAACATATTGTGACGGTATCTGCAGACTCTACTATTCATGATCCAAGTGTAACATTATCAATACTTTCAAAATCACCATTCACTGAATCTGAAATATCGTTTTTAACTAATTCATTTAATCAAAATGGGTACAAACAAATTTTGATGCCAGACAAAATAATGTTAGAACCATATCAACTACTCCTCAAAGAAAATGTTTCACTAGAGGTTTTTACTGAACTGTATTCTACCAAAGTACATCCTGTAACTGATGATAGTCCTTTTTTTCTATCATTTGAAAAACCAATTCCAAAGATACTTGAAATTCTTTTATATTCCTCAATAATTATTGCCGGTTCATTTCTTGTTATTCCATTTTTATGGCTCAGAACAAAAGGAGATCCACACAAAGATATTAGAATATCTAGTGCGGTTTTGTATTTTGCAGCTCTTGGTACGGGATTTATTCTCATTGAATTAGCGTTACTTCAAAAATTGATCTTACTTTTAGGAAATCCTACCATGACTTTCGCAATTTTACTTTTCACTGTGCTTTTATCAAGTGGACTTGGTAGTTTTGCAAGTACAAGATTTATCAAAGTTGGAACACGAAATTTATCATTTGTAATTTTAGGAATTGTTGGAATAGGATTGATTTACTCGGTAATGTTACCTAGTTTAATACAATTTGTGATTTCCCAAGATTTTCTTGTAAAGGTTGTCGCAAGTGTGGTTATGCTTTTTCCAATTGGATTTTTGATGGGTATGCCATTACCAACTGGAATGAGAATAATGCAACATAGTTTTACTTCATATATTCCTTGGATGTGGGCAATAAATGGGGCATTCTCTGTGCTTGGAGCAGTTTTAACCGTGGTTACTGGGATAATGGTTGGTGCGTTTTATGCCTTGATATTGGGGATTTTGGCCTATCTCATTGTTTTGGGAATTTCGTTGAATTGGAGGAAAAAAATAATATTGAATGCCCGTAGTTAAAATTCAAATAAAAAATAAATTTTTTAAGAATCATTAACTTAAATCTGAGAATATCACTCGTAAGTGATTTTCTTATTAAAATTTAAAAGAATTCCACATATTAAAATCATGTTTTATATTAAAAAATTGATTAACATTAACGGTAATATAACGAAAATCAACAAAAATCATCATGCTAGAATCTAATCCATTCATACCTGTAGTTTCTCAATTTTTTCAAGTTCAACGCCAAACTATTAGAATAATACAATGTTTCCGAGAATGATTTAGATGGTAACTGAAGAAGAAATTGAACAAGTTGCAAAATTGATGAAAATAGATGTTCATGATCATAAAGAATTTGTAGAAAAAGTTCATGACATGATTAATTATTTTGATATATTGGATTCTGCAGGAGTTGAAGATGAAGAAATCATAATGAAAGATTTACCCTTATCAAGTTTAAGAGAAGATAAACATATTCCGTATGATGATAAATTAATTGAAAAACTAAACAACTACAAGGGCAGTTATGTACGAGCCCCAAAGATGATCTAATTGAATCTTAAAATCTCGGCTTTAGAATATGTGGAGGGTGTAAAAAAGGGAGACTTTTCTGCAGAAGATTTCATGTCTGCAACAATTGATAGAATAAAAAACATTGATGATAAAGTACATGCGTTTTTACAAATAAACTCAGATGCAGTAGAGCAAGCTAGACAAATCGATAAGAAATTAAAGTTGGGCGAAAAAATAGGGGCGTGTTTTGGAATGCCAATTTCAATTAAAGATAATATTTGTATAAAAAATTCTAAAACTACATGTGCATCAAAAATGTTGGAGAATTTCATTGCACCATATGATGCCACAGTTATCTCAAAACTAAAAGAACAAGATGCAGTTTTTGTTGGAAAAGCAAACATGGATGAATTTGCAATGGGATTGACCACAGAGTTTAGCGCATATGGGCCAAGTAGAAATCCTTGGAATACGGATTATGTTCCAGGTGGCTCATCTGGAGGAAGTGCAGTCTCTGTTAGCGCATTTGAGTGTGTAGCATCACTGGGTTCTGATACTGGTGGTTCTGTTAGAAACCCTGCAAGCTTTTGCTCAACAGTTGGATACAAACCAACTTATGGATTGATTAGCAGATATGGCTTGATTTCTTATGCAAATAGTATAGAGCAAATTGGCCCAATAACTAGAACTGTTAAAGACACTGCCTTTTTGCTAAATATCATATCTGGATTAGATGCTAATGACAACACAACTATTGATAACGGAAGTCAAGATTACCTCTCAGAGATTGATTCTGGCATAGAGGGTAGGAAAATAGGCATAGTTAAAGAAATGATGGGTGAAGGAATTGATTCCTCCGTGCTTTCTGCAACAAATGACGCTGTCTCTAGACTAGAAGGACTGGGTGCAGTTTGTGAAAATGTATCTATTGACATGGTAAAATATTCTGTGGCAGCTTACTATACAATTACTGCAACAGAAGCTGGGAGTAATCTTGCAAGATATGACAATCTTAGATATGGTTATGATTTTCCTGTTGAGGGATTTGAATTTAATTCGTATATTTCTAAAGCTAGAGCCAAATTTGGTCCTGAGGTAATACGCAGAATGATTTTGGGAGGATTTGTCCCTTCATCTGGACATGCAGGAAAATATTTTCTCAAAGCCCTTAAAGTAAAAAGTAAATTGACCAAAGAAGTAAATGAAGCGTTTAAAAAATATGATTATCTTATTGCCCCCACCGTTCCAATACTTCCATTTAAAATTGGTGAAAAAATTAATGATCCTGTATCCTTGTTTTTAGTTGATATTAACACAGTAATGTCTAATCTTTCTGGAATACCTTCGATTTCTATTCCATTTGCAATGTCAAATGGACTGCCAATTGGTATGCAGATGATGGCAAAACACCTTGATGATAAATCACTGTTACAAGCAGCTAAAGCACTTGAAAATACAGTTCACCTACCCGAGGTTTCAATATGACAAAAATAGGATTAGAGATACACTGCCAATTGACAAAACTTGAAAGTAAATTATTTTGCTCTTGCAAAGCAAACTATAGAGAACATGAGATAAATTCGAACATCTGTCCTGTTTGCATGGGTCTTCCAGGGACTCTACCAAGAATAAATCAAAAAGCAATCGAGAAAGCCACTTTAATTGCAATGGCTCTAAATTGTAGCACTCCTGAAAAAATTGCATTTTTTAGAAAAAATTATTTTTATCCTGATCTTCCAAAAAATTTTCAAATTACCCAACTAAACATTTATGGTGATACTAGTGTTGGAGGATCTGGCATGGTGACTATAGGAGATAAAAAAATACGAATTAGTAGGATTCAGTTAGAAGAAGACCCAGGGAGGCTAATTTATGAGGGCAGCTCTTCTAAAAATCAAATTACACTAGTTGATTATAACAGGGCAGGAACGCCTCTTGTGGAGATAGTAACAGAACCTGATTTTGAAAATCCCAAGCAAGTACGAGAATTTTTGAATATTTTATCTGATTTACTTGAAAATCTTGATGTTTCAGATCCTAGCTTGGAGGGTGCAATGAGGGCAGATGCCAATGTCTCAATTGAGGGGGGGAACAAGGTTGAAATAAAAAATATCGGTTCGTTTCATGATTTAGAAAAAGCAGTTCATTTTGAAATAACAAGACAAGAAAGTCTTCATTCAAGAGACATTCCAATTATTCAAGAAACAAGACATTGGGATGATAAACGAAAAATAACAATCTCTTCAAGATCAAAAGAAGAAGAGTTGGACTATCGATATTTTTTAGAAAGCGACATTCCTTGGATAAGAATTGGAAAAGAGATTCACGAAAAATTAAAATTAGAAATGCCCGAAAGTATCAGCTCTAAAAAAGAACGATATGTTTCAAAGTATGGTATTCCAGACCAAGTTGCAAATGTTTTATCCTCTAATAAATTCTATTCTGATTTATTTGAAAAATCTCATACCGAAAATAATGCAAAAGAAATTGCAAATATAATTACCACTGATCTTATGGGATTGGTAGACACTAGAGAAAAAAGAGAACAATCAAAACTACAACCATCTCATCTAAATGACCTTGCTGATTCAATACGATCAGGGAAATTAACTAGAACATCTGCTAAAAATGCGTTATATGAAATTGTAAAAAGTGGGAATGAATTATCACAAGTTATTTCTGAATTAGACTTGGGAAATGTATCAGACGAAAATGAATTATTGAATATTATCAGCCAGGTTATATCCGAAGAACCTCAAGCAGTAGAGCAAGCCAAATCAAATCCTCAAACAGTTAATTTTCTTGTAGGAAAGGTTATGCAGAAAACTAAAGGAAAAGCTGATCCAAAACTAACTTTGGATTTATTAAAAAAAGAACTAGGTTAGAATATGAAAGATCTTTCCCTTGAAGATATTGAATTTATCAAAATTCTTGCAAACTCTGATTCCTCTCTTTTACAAAAGGGGATGAATTTTGCCACAAAAGACCGATTAGACTCTCATATCGGGGTGATTTTACGTGAATATTACAAAGAAAACACTAGGAATACGCCAAAAATTTGGACTGATAAATTTGAACACGCAGGCATATCCGATGATGATGGAAAGGCAGCCATTGCATGTGCTAGAAGGTTGGGAATAGATATTTCTTGAAATTAAAAATTTTTTACTAGAGGATCTTTGTAATAACTAATTGTCAAACTTTGAATTTATTCCAACTTTGGATCAAAAAGAAAATTCTAATATTTCCCGTTTTATGAAATCCCTTGATATTTCCACATTAGATAAATTATCTTCCAAGGCAAATTCTGATTTAGAATGGTTCTGGAAAGAAGTTGAACAATACCTCGGAATAGTTTGGGATAAACCATACGAAAAAATCTTAGATTTATCCAAAGGAATAGCATTTTCTAAATGGTTTACCCAAGGTAAGACAAACATTTACAAGTCATCTGTTGAAAAATTTTCAAAAATTAATCCAAATAAAATAGCTTACACTTTTGTTTCTGAAGATGGGGAAACTTCCAATATGACATATTTAGAATTGGACAAAAAAGTATGCAAACTTGCAAACTCGCTAAAATCATTAGGAATAAGGAAAGGAGATATCGTTGCCATTTATCTTCCCATGATGGAGCAATCTATTTTGGCAATTCTTGCCTCAGCTAAGATCGGAGCTGTACAAACAGTAATATTTTCTGGATATAGCTCTGAATCATTACAAATTAGATTGCAAGATTGTAACGCAAAAGTTCTTTTTGTATGTGATGGTTTTCAAAGAAAAGGAAAAAAAATTTCTCAAAAAAATATAATCAACTTTGCAACTCAAAATACAAACATTGAAAAAATTATCGTTATACCATACAAAGGAATTGATATCTATGAAAAATCTGAAAAAATTCTATTTTATAATGACCTAGTATCTTCTCAATCCGAATCATGTGTCACTGAAAATACAGATTCAGAGGATCCATTATTCATTTTGTACACGTCTGGAACTACTGGGAAACCCAAAGGAGTAGTCCATGTTCATGGAGGGTTTTCAGTTTTCGCTAGCTATCAGGCAGCTTTTTTGATTGACACTACAGAATCTGATGTAATTTTATGGCCTGCAGACATTGGATGGATTACAGGATTGGTTTGGAACGTTTATGGTCTTTTACTTCGAGGGGCAAATGCTGTAATTTATGATGGCGCACTTGATTTTCCTAATTTTAATAGAATTTGGGATATGTTGCAATTTTACGATGTGACTATTTTTGGTATTTCACCTACTGCGGTTAGATTATTTAAAAAAAATAATGTGCAACCACTAACTCTACACTCTCTAAATAAAATCAAAAATATTCCTACAACAGGGGAGCCTTTAGATGAGGATTCTTGGAGGTGGCTTTTTGAAAAAGTTGGGAATAAAAAAATACCAATAATGAATTTATCTGGAGGTACCGAAATAGGTGGTGCGATGCTTTCTGTTTTTCCTGGAATGAATCTTAAACCATCCACTGTCGGAATCCCATGTCCTGGAATTAATCTAGACGTTTATGACGATAATGGAAATTCAGTAAATCAAAAGGATGGATATCTTGTTATTAAATCTCCTTGGCCTGCAATGACTAGAGGATTATTGAACGATAATAAAAGATATTTGCAAACCTATTGGTCTCGGTTTGAAAATATTTGGTTTCATGGGGATTATGTCTTTGTGGATAGTGATGGTCTTTGGTACATGAAAGGAAGAGCAGATGATGTCATTAATGTTTCAGGTCATAGGATGAGCACCGCAGAAATTGAACATATTGCGATTAATCATAAAAAAATATCTGATGCAGCGTCAATATCTATTCCAGATGATATTACGGGAGAATCCATAGTACTCTTTGTTGTTCCAGAAGGTGAAAAAGAACAAAACCTAGATACTGAAATATCTAATTATATTTCTGAAAAAATTGGGAAACTTGCCAAACCAAAACTTGTCTTTATACTATCTGATCTCCCAAGAACAAGAACGGGGAAAATTATGCGACGACTATTAAAGGCAAAATTGTTGGGTTTGAATTTGGGAGACCTGTCTTCCCTTGAAAATCCTCAAGTTTTAGACGAAATTTCAAAATTAGATTGATTTAAGATTATTTCTCAAAAAATAATTAAATTATGTATTAATCTCTTTGACGTCAATTCCACGTCTAGTTATCTTGGAGTTTGTTTTGTTTTTGATATCTTTTAGATACCTTTGTATCATTAATATCCCATCTACTATTTTCGGGGCATTATTTTTTACAAATTCCATTTTTTCAGATGATGTCTTTGGAGGATTTTTAGCATAGTTTGTCATTGCTTTTGTCCCATTATAATCGACAAATGCAATTCTTGCACTAAAATCAGTTCTTTCTAGAACAAGGCTATCTCCACCGACTAATGCAGTATGATATGGGTGTTGAATAAGTGATTCAGAAAATTTTTGAGAATTCGATATTTTATTTGCCAAGAAATAATCAGAATATGCATTAAAGTTTGCAAGCAAATAGAATGTTGACTCCGGCTTTGTAGTCTTTACTCCTTCAATTTTGTTTAATGCCTGATATGTATAATCTCCCATTAATTGATGAATTCTTCTAGCTAACTCAAAATATTCATCCATCTCAGGACTGTCTTGAAAACCTGCAATTGCTGCATATTGAATTGGAGTAGATGTTGCAGTGTACTCTGTTGCAAGTATTTTTTTGAACTGTTGTCGTAGTTCATAGGTGTGTTGGGGGAAAATAACATATCCTAATCTGTACCCTCCAGCTGAGTGGGATTTTGATAATCCATTTGTGACAAATGTACCTTCTGGGTAAATTTTACCCATGCTGACAAATTTTTTAATATCATATGTTGTTTGAGCATAAATTTCATCAGAAATAACAAGAATGTCATGCTTTCTACAAACGTCAGTAATTTCTTCTAGTTCGAGTTGTGAATAAACAAGACCAGTTGGATTATTTGGATTGTTTAAGATGAGAATCTTTTGTCTATCATGTAGTCTTAATGTAAGGTGTTCAAGATCATTGGGGGTAATTTTGCCATTTGAGTGAACATGCAGCATGTGATAATTTTTTTTTAAAAATCTGATTTGTGGTAAATATCCGAGCCATGCAGGTGTAGGCAGGATAATTGTCCCGTGAAGGATCTCCAAGAGATTGAAAATAAGCTCCTTTGTACCTGGTCCAACATATATTCGTCTAGGATCTGCATCAAATCCAAAATTTCGTTTGTTGTATCGTGAGATAGTTTCTCTTAGTTCCGGAAAGCCTTGTACGGAGGCATATGATCCCCTACTTGCATTTTTAATTAATGCATCTTGCACTGGTTTTGGTACGGGGAATGGAGATTGTCCAAAAGCAAATCCATAATATCCAAAACTACATTCGGGATGAGGACAATCAGAATGAAATTCTTGCAAAAATGTATTTAATTTTAGATTTTCCGGTAATTCAATATCTTCAACTTGCTGGTCGATAACAAATTTTTTCATTGATTTTCCTCCATCTCGTAACCCATACCCTAACTATCTAAGCAGAGTTATCATCTTTTCTATTTTGTAGTACTGATTTGATTTATTGTCAACAGATACTTTTGGACTGAAATTAGAAGGTAGATTATTTTAAGAGTTTTTTATCTATGTGATAGTTCATTATGATGTTTAGATTTGGTCGTTCTCTAGTTTTTGTTTCAACTCTTCATATTCATCAATGGTAATCTCTCCTTTTGCCAATCTTGTTTTAATGATAGCAAGTGGATTCGAAGAAATTGTTGGGGATATTATTTTTCTTTTAATAAGATCTTTGTTTAAAATAATGTGTCTGGAGTTAGTGTCTATCTTTCTTTTAATTCCATAAACGGCCCCAAATAATACTGCCAATCCTCCTACTGCTAATACCATTTGAGCCAATTCATCATTATTTCCCACATCTAGGGTTTCTGACTCCATCAAAATATCTTCATCCTTCGGAATAATCTCAGATCCTGCACTAGTGTTGGTATATTCTATTTCTATTTGAGGGGGAATATTGTAACCAACAGCTTCCTCTATCGTAAGATTGGGATAATTTCTATCAAACCATGATTTGTAAACTAATTCACTGTAGTATCTATCCAAATAGTAGTCTGGATTCTTTGTCTTATCAACAAAATCTGCAATTTGGGATTGATTTTCATTTGTTCTTTCTAAGGAACGAATATCAATATTTTCTTCGACAATTTGACTTTCAATTGTTTTGGGGGTGGGTTGTAGTAGGATGTTGGTTATTTTTACCTCTTCTTTTAATATATAATCCGATTCTAAAACACCGTTTGAATTTTCATCAGAATTTTTGTTTTCATTTAAAGGAATATTATCCCATTCAAATGATTGTGTTTTTGCCGCAGTCATATTTAGGATAAATGCTGTCGCATTGTAGGTACCTTGAACTTGAAATTTCTCATTAATTGGAATGTCTTGTTCAAAGGAATTATCTGATTGGATTTTTGTTTGACTTAATAAAACAAATTTATCTCCAGGATCTCTCAAGACTATTGTTACTAGTCCGGAAGTATCTTTTTCCACCGTGCCTTTAACATTTATTGAATCTCCTTTAAAGTAAGAATTTTTATCTAATTGTATCTCTACAACTTCAGCAAATATAGGTAAAATTCCTGAAACTAAAATAATCAATGTTAAAAATAATAATGATGTTTTTCCCATAAGTTTTTTATATTTTTTATGCTTTTTAAAAAAAACGTAGAACAGTTATGAATCTCAGCATGGTAATGTTTAAAATAAATTAATTTTTAATTATACTCCTATTACCCCTAGAATTACATCTCCAAAAAGTAATTGAATTATGAACCCTCCAAAAATAAAGATCATAAAAGGTAATCCTGGAGTGACCCAAGTATCCGGAGTTGTGCAATATTCCGCAGAATCTGAGTTGTGCATTACAATATTGAGTCTTTTTTTCTTTCCTATTTTTTTTTCTAAAGAAAAGCAATATTTGGGGTTTTTTGATCTATATCCTAGGAACATAGCCAAAACTTTCTTTGATGTGGGTTCATCAAAATCAAGAAAAATATTCTCTTTTCTTAAAATTAGGAAGGAATTACGGATAAAATTAATTATCATTGGTGATACTGAAAGTATGGTACTATTAACCAAGATTGAAAAAGGACTAATAGCCGAATCAGAGAATGTTGCCATTGGCGCCAAAGATACTAAAACGATTAATCCTAATGCATCTGCACCCCCAAACAATCCAAACCTCCATAGTATCAAGACCAACGGTGCTATAATTAATGAAAAACCTATTCCCATAGCTGCCTGGATCAAGTCAGGTTCTAGGAATAAGAGGGTCACTGAGATTACTCCAAAAATAATCCACAATAAATCAGATATTTCTCGTTTTCGAATATCAATGATCGTAGCTAAACTTAACATAACTAGGGCAAGAATAATTCGAACGTGGAAGATATCTATTTCTAACATGATTTAATTCTCATTTATTTTTTTGAATTAATTATCAAAAGTATCTGATTTCTCTCTTAATTCCTCTAAATTTCTTTTAAAACTAGAACCAATTTTTTCAAATTCAACATATTCCTTCATCGTGGATTTGAATTTTAACATGTCGGATGTTTTGGTAGTTCTAATTTTCTGATACGAATTCCATAATTTTATCATGTCATATTTTAATAATTTTAAATCTTCAATTTTTTTCTGCTGATTTTCAATTATTGCCTCAATGGCATGTTCTATAATTACTGCAGAAAATCTTGTGGGTCGTTCAATAGACTGTTTCACAATTCCTTTTTTTTCAAGAGTTGACAACAAATGATATGTCTCCGTTCTTGGAATTCCCTCAGCTTGTGTTATTTTAATCGCTTTTGATGGTCCATTTTTACTCAAAAATAAATAAATTTTTGATTCGTTTTTTGTCAAACCAAAATCATGTAATTTTTCTTGTATAACTTGCAACAGCTGATCTTGATTACTCTTGCTACCCGATATTGGTTCTTCAAATCCCATAAAACGTAATATTGTAAATATGACATAAGGGAGGACATGTAATTTCATATGACACACAAAATCCTTGAGGGTAAATGACACCTTTTTATAAAATACAGGTAAAAATTTACTGTTGATTAGAGCAGTAGTTATTGATGATGATAAAGACACTCTCCAATTATTTAGCGACTTGCTTACTAGTAATGGGATTAAGGTAGTTGGGAAAGGGTATAATGGTCAGGATGCCATTTTTTTGTATCAAAAGTTAAAACCAGATGTTTTATTTTTAGATATTTTAATGCCAATTTATGATGGGATTTTCGCTCTACAAAAATTGCGAGAAATTAGTAAAGATTCCAATATCATCGTAATTTATGATAAATTAAGTATAGATAAAGAAATTGAATTGAATCGATTAAAGCCATCGGCTATTATCCGAGAACCAATAGATGTTGATGATATTTTAAGAAAAACCCATAAACTTTGCATACCTTCAGGAGATTCTTTAGATGTGATGAAAAAGACTATCGTGGTCCTTGCGATGAAAAATACATTCTTAGAATTGGGATTAGAGGAATATGATAAAATTGTTTTAATGCTGCAAAAAGATCACAACTGCACACTAGAGGACTGTTATGATAATCCTGAATCTTTAAAACAAGTTTTGCAAGATCTGCTAGGAGATGCCTATCCTGATGTAATGGGTTCCTTAAAGGATAACATTAAAAATATATCATCACATAAATCAACAGAGAATTTCCTTGATGCTCTGAGTAATTAATTACTGTTAAATCAAAAATCTTTATCTATTTTTTATGATGGGTATTTTTTCCTTGATATTTTCAAGCCTTTCGGTAAATTCTAATCTTTCAAATATATCGTCTACACGATTGAAAAGACTTTCAACTATGGGGAATCTCTCGGTGATGGGATCAAGCAACCCTCTTTTTCTAAGTAAAATGCTGCTACCAATTACAGCCCCTGGAACGAGAATAAACACCACATTATTTTCTAGTGTATTTTCATTTTCAGCAACTCCTACCGAAGGTTCAACTGATTTTGTTATTGTAATCTCTTTTGAAACGATTATTTGATTAAATTCCAAAGTTGTTGCCTCGACTTTTATCCTCTCAACATCATCAGCAATTAAGGTCAGTTTGATTTTTCCACTACTATCTGTAGTCTTTGATATTTCTTGAATTTGTGCGCCTTGAATATTCCAATTAACTCCAATGTTTTCAAGAGGAACATCTAAAATTTTTGCATCTAATACCACATCAAATACTTCTCCTGCAACAATTGAATTCACCGTAGATATTATTAACATGGGCGTGGTTTCTACCGTTTTAATATTGAATTTAGATAATGGGAAATCACCTGCAAGTACAGAGATTTCCGTTTCTACTACTTGATTTGGGATGATTTCAAACAGTGAATGATATGTTCCTTTTTTGATAGTTACAGTTTGAGGCATCTCAATTGTATTGTCGTTTGCAGCAATTCTGAATTCAATATCCTTATTTGCAAAAATAGGTGTTTCTTTATCATCAAGTATTTGTAATGATAATGTGTTTTTCATACCAGACAACAAATGATCTGGATATGCAAGATCAACTTTGGCAGGTTTAGCTACTCCGGTTTCAAAGGACATCGTAGTTGTAAATTCATTTGCTTCAAAATCTAGATTTGCTTTTCCTTCCTTTAATGACTGTGATTTTAATAATGCAATTGATTGACCTTCACTAATCGTTTGTACCGATGTTTTGACAAATTCGTTTGGAGCCATGACAACGTTTGATGTGTCAGGAAAATACCAGCTAGCATTATTTGGATCAGCAAGATACACTACCAGTGGAAAATCAGAACCTGGCATTACTTTGGAAATTAAAGATTCTGATACTAACCTTAACTCTAATCTTTCAGGACCAAACACAATTGGAAAAATTGTTTGTTTTTCTTGACCAATCACTGTTACTTCTAATACATCTGGTTTTGTCTGACCCATCTTTCCAAAAATTAATTTTGCACCAGAACCTGTCTCCATCCTATCATCAGATATTGCCAAAACATCTAGGTCAGAAGAATTTATTTCAGATTTTACCGCATTTAGATTTAGTAAAGAAACACCATTACTATCAGAAGGATACAAAACTCCAATCAACTCCTCTCCGCCTGAGGCTAGCAATGGAATTGTTTCTAGTGTTGTTATCGGATCATCGACATCAAAAGTTAGAACTGTTTGGAATTCTACTGAATCTGACACTAGATAGTCTTCAGCTGAAATAGTGACATCATATGTTTCTTCCAATCCTGCTACAACTGATAGTTTGGCATAACCTACAGAGGAACCAGGTGGAATTACTATGGAATTAGCAGTGCTTATTTCATTTGGCGGTCTTTGGCCGAATGTTGGTTTAGCATGATCTATCTTTAAGGATATGGGAATACTTTCAGTTGACTTGATTGGGGACCCATCGGGTCCTTGTAATTGAACAATTGCAAATGTACTAGATGTAGCAAAGTTACTTATTTTTTTAGGTATTACATATAATTGAATTTTGTAATCTTCTTTACCACCTATAGATTTATCAGTACCTGCTCTAAAAACGGTAATTTTATTACTACCTGATTCTATGTTTTGACTTTCAGCATAAATTGAAACTTCTCCAGGATTATTAATTTTGAATTCTCCTATTGCAAAATATTCCCCTTCCTTAATTAAAATTTCATTTTGAGAAAGGGTAATTATTTCAGAGTTTGACGTGCTAATCGAAACAACAGTATCTTTTTTTGCCAAAGTTGGATTAGAATCAATGTCTGCTAATTCTACTGAAAAATATCCTTCAGTTGGACCATTTATAGTAAATGTGTCAGGTACTGTTTTTAGTAATAATTTTTGTTCGCCTTGTTTAATATCATATATGATAATGTTGAATTCTTCTGATGCAAACCCAGGAGCTGCAATTGCAATATCTGCAGTTCCGGAATGAATCGCATGTAATTTGACCGAAGTAATCGATGTGTCTTGGTTTGTAGATAATTCTAGAATTTGCACAATATTTTGGTCTGAAGAAGTAACTATCAAATTATCAATGATGTTTGGAATTGGAATATTTTTTTGAAGTCCGTATATTTGTAAAATCCCTTCTGTTCCTTCAACTAATTTATCTGGCAACTGTTTATATCCAAAATTTTTTGGTTCTTGCCCATATGCATTTGGCATAATTATGGAGGCTACAATTAACAATAATAGAAAGAAAGTTTTCAATACATGAAAAATTTGCCTAAAAATCGATATAAGAAACTGTATGACTCTTTATGAGACACCTAGTTTTTCTAGAATAATGAATTCACATCTATTATTGAAAATTGAACCAAGGTTATTCCTATCAATGTCATAATAACGAGTATTATAGAATACAGGAAACCTCCTGAAAATGCTCCCTTGATTACCTTACCAAGGAATAAACCTGCAGTCCAGGACTGAATAAGCACAATAAATGGATACAACCCTAACGAGGTTGATACAACCACTTCCTCAATCTCCGATAAATTTCGACTTTGTTGTTCGATGTCTGCAAAGGAATCAATCACTAAAAGAGTTGTAAATCCTGTGGTTCCCATTAAAATAAATCCAACAAACAAATAAGGCATAAGCAATTCACGTTTTTCTTTTTGGATTACATGTAGTCTTTCACTGGTTTCAGTTAAGGAATCAAGCGTCTCTGAATTCCCCCCACCTGCAGAAATTAACTCAAACAAAATATTGAAACTAATCAAAACATTAAAGGTTTGAATTTCTTTTTGTAGATAATGAAAAATAGTTTTAAAATCAACCCCCCACTCTATCCTATTTGCTATCCCATTTGCGATTGGATCAAATGCACCATATTCTTTTCTTTTACATGCATGAATAACACTTCCTTCAGGACTCATTCCGGTCTTTCGTGCTTCTGATATAGTACGAAGTATTTTAGGAGTAGAATCTTCTGATGCCATTGTAATTGCATACACTTTTTTGAAATAAATCGTCGGTACAATTGAGGCTGCAATTAATGCTCCGCCTAGCAAATAGGGATTCATTACAGGATAAGGAAATAAATTCAAACCAATTACAATTCCACTTACTATTAATGGAGGCGCAGCAAAAATTATTATTTTTTTCTTATCTATCTCTGGACTTTTTGAAACAGAATTAGCATTAGCTGCAAAAAGAAACAAGACAGATACTGCAGGTGTTACAATTAAAAATATCAATTCAGCACTTACTCCTGTTTCAGATGCATTGAATGGATCTGAAATTACAGCAGCCCCAATAATGTAAACTGCCAGTAAAACAACTTGAATGGTCATGTATGCCTCAACAAGAGCACCCAACTTGACCACTGATTGCTTTTGGGATTCAGCATGCCTGTCGTAAACTGTTTTCATTTTACTTTTTAGATAATTTACAATATTTCCTCCACTCTCTATGGTTGAAACATATCCGTCAAAAAATTCTCCCAAGGCTTTTGAACTAGAATGAGTCCTTACTTGGCGCATTACCTCTAAAGGATCCACGCCTAACAGATCAATGCGTTTTAGCATTTTTACTGTTTCATTTTTTATTGTAGGTAAGAGTTCCATAGATTTTACTCTCTGAAGCATAAAGTATGGTCCAAGGCCAGCGCTGCTAAGTAAGGTCACAATCGTGATAAAATATGGTAGTTCCCCATTGATTTTGTTCCCTTGTTTATGCTCAAAACTTTTTTCATTTATTTTATTTATTGATAACATTATTCTTCATCCCCGTAATTGATTTTTTTTAAGACAGATTTTGGATCATTATAATATTTCCTAATCATTTCTGTGACTTTTTTATGTTCTCGGATGTTGTTAGATGACATCCATTTCAAGATTTTTGTTCTTTTATGATGTTCTTTTAAAACCTCATTAAATTCATCACCTGTTTGTTCAGAAATTTTTTTAAGATTTTTACTTGAACTAAAAGAATGATCAAAATAATCGGATTTAGGGTTCCACGTAGTTACTGAATTTGGAGCAGAACTACTAGATATTTCTTCAATAGATATTGCACGTCTCATACTTTGCCCAGTTACCTTGTCTTTTACCCTTTTAATTACCAGGGCACAATTCATCAAAGAAAGATATGCTGGCGGTATACTCATTGGTTTTTGTTGTAATCTTTTACTTGCAGAATCCAAACTATCTGCATGCATAGTGCTTAGGCCTCCATGACCTGTAGCCATTGCTTGAAACATTACATAAGCTTCAGAACCCCTAATTTCACCAACAATAATGTAGTCTGGCCTATGTCTAACACCAGATTTGATCAATTCGTATAATCCAATTTCACCTTCATCATTTGATCCATAACCTGATCTTGAAATAAGTGAAAACCAATTATCATGTGGTATATTAATTTCAGCTACATCTTCTACTGAAAATAATTTATCATTTTCACTTACCAAACCGGCAATTGAATTAAGTACAGTTGTTTTTCCACTACCTGTAGAACCAATTATCATTATTGACATCTTGGCTTGAATCAACATCCAGAGATATGCTGCAGTTTCAATATCAATCGTCCCAAATCCAATAAGATCAATTATTGAATAAGGATCCTCTTTGAATTTTCTGATTGTGAAACTAGTCCCTTTTGGAGTAATCTCTTTTTGATACAATACTGAGATTCTATGATTTCCAGTAATTGCCAGGTCAGAAATAGGATGGGCAGTACTGACGTGTTTTCCTGCTTTGAAAACAATACGAGTAATAAATGAATTTAGCTTTTGATGTGACTCAAAGGAGATATTTGAAGACAAGCTATCATATTGTCTATGCCAAACATATAGTGGATTTTTGGGGCCACTACAACTAATATCTTCAATATTTGGGTCATGCATTAAAGCGTCAATTTCACCGTAACCCATAATGTCTCTTTTTAAAAAATATTTGACCTTTTCCATGCTCGCTATAGGATTTGAGGTGAAAAAAATTTCATGTTTTTTAATTACGTCGTTTAAATGAACATCAAATTTTTGCTCTTTTGTGGTCTCAAGAGAATCTAAACTCTCCTCTACAAAGGTGTACAAATCTTTGTAAATTCTTTCTTCATCAAAATTTAATTTAATTTCATCCACAAAATACTGAAAATATGAATTTTTCTCATCCCATAAAATTTTTGCATAACTAAATGGTGCATTTAATGAATATTCTTTTACTATTTTGAATTGATTTGAAACTTTATTGATTGTGCTTTCATCTAACAGGTCATGATTTAGAATACCTCCTAGTTCAATTTGATTTTCATTTACAGATTTCAATTTTCATTCTCCTGAATAAAATAAAAAGAGAGATACAAAAAAACACTCTCCCTATGGGTTTTGGATGATTGTACTTAGGGGAGCGCCTGCTTCTCCTGCAAATATCTTCAACGTTGTTGCAGCTCCTGCATCAAGTGTTGTGATTTTCTCTTGCGGTACTTGGAAGTAGATAATTGCTCTCTCTCCTGGTTTAAGTCCTACTGGACCTGAACCTTGTTGTAGACAGAGAGTGGCCAATGAATCATTTGGATTTGATACACCACCATCAAAATCAATTTCCAAAGTAGTAACTGTTGAAGCGGAACAATTAGTTGTCACTTCTAGTGAGTTTTTCATTAAAGTTCCTACACCTGCAGTACCTTCATGAACAAAGCTCGCTTGCCAGTTATCGGTGGTAACTCTTGTTTGATCTGCATCCCAATACCAGTTTGTATATGGTATTGTTACACCTTTGATGTGGATGGTGTCTACAGATAAGTTCTTGTCACCGTTATTTCTTACACCTGCTGCTCCCCACGCATCACCTAATGGATCAGTTGCATTTACCCAAACCTGAATCCCCTGTACTTGGATACTCTCTTCTTGGGCAACTGTTTGGAACAGACTTGTTCCATACAACACTACACCAGAACCAAGAACTACCGAAGCTACCAGGATAATTACAGTGGTAAGTACTGTACTGATACCTTTTCTCTTTTTTGTGAAAACGTGGTTTTTCATTATTAAAATAAAATGACAGTATGAGGTTATAGGATCTGATGTGTAATATTTTTGAACAGACAAACTCAGGGTCACGGAGATAGATAGGAGTTTAATGGTAAAATATTGGAAATAACCGAATTTTATAATAATATTTTTATGATTTAATCCAAAATCTTCAAATTTATAGTGATTTCATTGATTTCATTCTATAAACTTTCACAAAGGCATCTACTAATTCACGAATATTAGTTCCCCAACAGGAATCTTTAAAATATTTTGAAATTCCAGGGGATAAACCAACTCCTATGGTCTCTATTCCCATCCCTTCAACTTCTTTTACAGCAAGGGCCAGCTTGCGGTCCTGATTCCATACTCCGGTAGGAAAATCATCTGTAAACACAAAAAGATGTTTTAGATCGGCAGGAGTTTTGGCCATCATCCTCCCTGCTAATAAAATTGCATCAGATGTATATGATAATCCCCCGCTATGCAAACCTCCAATCCTTGCTTTAGAATCTTGATTGTATTTTCCTTTATGATCCTTTAAAATAGAAAATTTTTGATCATAACTATAAAGACCCCATGACCCCGCAGGCCCAGTTAATTCATCTGATGCTTCTGCAAGACAAAGCATGAAATCTTTTACTTGGTCAAATCTCAACTTCAAACTTGCACTATTATCAATAAGAATTCCCCAGGTTTCTTCAATTCTCTGCTCTTCTAGTTTATTAAATACCTCCGCATAATTTTGAGAATTACTTGCTATTGCTTGAATTGCTAATTCCATATCTATTTCACCGTACATGTTTGTATTTGGATCTTCGGAATTGTTTAGAACACTTCTGATTTGCTCCCTAATTTTTTTAAGAATTTTTTTATTTTTCTCTTTGAGTTTAAAATATTCGAAAATATCTTCATTTGGAAGAACGATATCTTCAAAATTCAAACCATTTAAATCTCTTCGAAGTTTATGTATTATATTTTGAATTCTTTCTTTTTCTTCAAGATATAAAAAATTTAATTTTTTAACACTACTTGCAAATTTTCCAATGGGGTATATCTTTATTTTATTGTGTTTTAAAATTAATGATTGATTGTAATTATTTTGTTCATAATAAAATGGAGTGTCTTCTGAAAACAAAAATCTATTTTTGTATAATTCTGAGGCCCAATGAATTTGATTATTTTTACTTGCATTATCAAATTGTTGTAGAGTAACTTGACTCATTTCATTTTTAATAGAGTTTTTGGTTTTTTGGCCTAAAGTAAGAGCAAATTTAGATTGATTTTTATTAAATTTGTTATGTTTAGCATATTCATTTTTAATTTTTGAAAGGTTGATCCACACATCCTGATTGGTAGAAAAAAGATACCTTTCAACTGCATCATCTTCAATAAAATTAATAACTTTCCAAGCTAATCTTGGTGTTTTATCTTTCATCCAACCATTATAAACAGAATAATTTGAGACTGCAACATGAGCTGCTAAATGATAAACAGTCGATAAAAAAAAACTCCACACAGTTGTTAAACCTTCTTGAGAATTTTTAAATAAATAACCTGCATAAACTATCCCATATTCAGTATTTTTTGGAATTGGGATTTTTACTTCAATAATGGGTTCAAATTTAATAGAAGGGAAAGAAAATTTTTCAGATAATAATAATCTAATATCTTTGAAATCTCTTTGGGCAGTTTCATAGAAAATTTTATAGATTATGTCAAGAAATGTCTGTTGCAATTTAAATCATCAAGTTTCAGAAACATTATTCTGCCCTTCTGTTTCAATGGATGTGGTATCCTTTACAATTTCTGATTGTCCTTCTTTTAATTGATCATTTTGATTTTCTTCGTTTTCTTTTTTAGGTTCAACTGATTCATGTTTATCATCATTGGAATCTATATCTTTATTCTGTTCATCGAATTGTTTAATATTATTTTGTGACAACGTATGAGATGGTGATGGAATTTTCATATTCTTTGAAATTATATACATTAATGGAAATAATTCCTGGTAAATTAAAGATACAACTTCAGGTGTTTTTTCGTTTTCTTGTTTTAAAAATTCCTCAATCTCTGATTTTTCACCAGATAATGTTGTATTTCCGCTTATATTGATGACAGAATTTTTTGGATTTGAAGTTAAATCTAGAGAATACTTTAAAATCGTTTTTTCACCATCACTGGATTCTTCTTCAAGATCAACGTTAATGTCATATTTTTTAAAACTGGTTTTTTCGGCAGTTTTATTGAACATTAAATTAGATACATCTACCTCATGATTCATGACTAATATCTTAATTATTCATAATTAACAGCCTGTCTGTAGTATAACAATACATCTCTCTTGTTTAACATATTTATTTTAAATTAATTCTATGATTTCAAGCACATCTGAGGGTAATGTAAAAAATCTTAAAACATCAAGAGTTTATAATGATGATTTTAGTTTAAAAATAAATTTTTCCAAAAATAAAAAAGTAGATTCAAAGAAGTTACACACCTATGATATTAAAAAATATGTGAATCCAGATAATTTTAATTTCTCTGAAGATATGCAAGAGTTGATTCCACAAGACACTCCTCCATTTTATGATAATGGGCAGAATTATGTAGAAAGAATTGTTAGAGCATTAGGATATTTTAAACAATGTGCATGTATTGGGCCCAGTGGTACAGGTAAAACGCACATAGTTTACCTTGTAGCTGAACTAACTCAGCTTCCATTGTGGGAAATTAATTGTGGTTTACAAACATCCGCATATGATCTGTTTGGTCGTTACATAGGATTAGGAAAAGAAAATTGGATTGATGGTATTATTACTTCTTGGTGTAGATATGGTGGAATACTGTATTTAGATGAGGCAAATATGATGAAACAAGATGTTGCCACAAAACTAAACCCAATTTTGGACGCTAGGGGTCATATGGTATTAAATGAAAAAGATAATGAACTAATTAATCGACACAAAGATGCATACATGATTATCAGTATGAATCCTTTCTCTTCTGAATTTACAGGAACTAAACCACTGAATGCTGCATTTAGAAGAAGAATGAGCGTTTGGCTAAACTTTGACTACATGAGTGTGGACAATCATATAGATGAAAAAGAAATAAACCTTCTTTTAGAACGTACTGGAGTTCCCAGAGATACTGCAACAAGTATAGTTCATGTAGCAGCTAAATTACGCCAAGAATACAAAAACGGCGATTTACCTTACGGTCCTTCAGTAGGTGATCTGGCAAATTGGGCAAGAATAATTGCCGATGGTGCATCGCCATTAGATGCCGGAAATGAGACTCTAGTTGCCATGACTAGTGATGATTATGAAATTCAAGATGAGGTAAGAAAAATCATTACCTCAGTTGATTGGGGTGTAACTACCACAAGTAATGATCCAAAGGAACTCATCATAATAGCGATCGAAAAATCATTGTTGGAAATTGGAAAACCAGATCTAAATAAAGTAAAAGAGAAATTAATGGCGGATTATAACAGAACTCTAGCTGATTGTTATGATGAGCCAGAATTCCTAAATAGAATTCTCAAAGATATTTACGGAACAGCACATGTTACGATTGTTGATTCTATAAAGAAAAATCTTGGAAACATGATGTCATCTCAACCAATCCAAAATTTCCTGGAACAGATTGCGAGGTAATCCTTTGCAATTATTCTATCAAGGATTTAATGTTCAGGAATATCTTCTTTTTACCTTGTTGGGAATAACCGCATTAATTTTATTGGCAAATTTTTTGAGTCCAGAAATAGCAGAAAATGTTTCAAATGGAATTTCAATTGTTCTTTCTAGCATTGTAACTATCTTTTCACTTTTTATGGTCTCAAAATATGGTCTAAAGGGGAATCATGGAAAAGCATGGATTTTGTTTATGTTGTTCTCGGCATATTGGTTTTGTGCAGAAACTGTTGATGTGTTTTACAATGTTATGTTGGGAATTGATGCCTGGAAGTATGCCGATGATTTTTTCTATATAACTGGATATCAACTATTTTTTGCATTTCTTATTTTTTATTTAAGACCATTTGTAAAGCAAATTTCAAAAAAGATGTTAGTTGGGATGTCAACAGTTTCAATCTCTCTTTTAATTCCCTCATTAATGATGATTTTAGATTCTAAATCGGATTTAATTAACGAGAATTTTCTAGTCTTACTGGCATATCCAATTTTAGATTCGCTTATTTTAATACCTGCCTTGATTGGCGTTATTTTATTTTTTAAAGGAGGTGTAAATTTTATGATATCTCTTTTATGTTTAGGAATAATTACTCAGATAATTGGCGATAATAGTGTACTATTCTTGTCTCTTCAAAATATTTACTATCCAGGACACATCGTTGAAATTTTATTCTTATGGACCTATACCATGTTTGCATATGGATTATCAAATCAAATAGGCTTGTTCAGAGAGAATGTGGATAAAAATTCGCTCTCAATACGTTGAAAAACTCATTTTTTATATAAATAAAATAATTATTTCAAAAATTGTAAGTTTTTGAAAATACACCTCGATGGATAATATTGCATTTTTTGCCATTATTGTATGCCTAAACACACTACACGCAGAGCGTTAGCTACTGTAGTCACTACTGGGATTTTGCTTTCAGCAGTCGCAGTCATGGGTAGTATGATGACTGCGTGGTCAAATAGCATATTTTCAAATGAGCAACAGGAAATTAATACGGCATATTCAGATGGGGTGAATAAATTAAATGAATTTTTAGTTGTAGAAAATGTTTGGTTTGGAAACAATCCTACTAAATTTATCAATGTAACAACAAGCAACGTTGGAACTATAGGACTTAATGTAACAAAAATAACTCTTGATAATTCTATAGATAAAACTAATTTGTTAATAACAAACGGCGGGATTGCAAGTAATGATTATTTTTCCACTGAAATTACTTATAATTGGACAACTACTGATCCTATTCGAATTGCAGTCACAACGGAAAAAGGATCTATCTATCAAACGTATGTTATGGGGCCATGAAACAAAGAAGAGCTCTGTCAACTGTAGTGGGAGCTGTATTTTTTCTTATTGCAATAATTACTGCGGCAAGTTATCTGACATCTAGCATGAATTTATTTGAAGATTTTTCAGAAAATGTTATTGCAGCAGAACAAGAACGAGAAAATCGAAAAAAGGAGTCCTTTGATATTTCTAGATTGACAATAGTAAACAATAAAATTAATTTAGATATTTATAATTCAGGAGACATTCCAATTTCTTTTTCTAGGTTATGGATAGAAAATGTAACTGGAGTTGACCAGGTTTATAGATTTGATTTAAACCAAACTGTGGCACCAGGAAATATGGTTGAGGATATTTTACAATTTTTACCATTTACAGCTTTATCTACGGAAAGCTATAAGATGAAACTAGTAACAGATAGGGGAATAACAAAAGAATTTTCAGTAAATGCTTCAACTGATCCATTAAATTTACAATTGTTTGCCTTGCCTGAAGAAGTCCCAACCAATTTTAAAACTACTATTTTATTGTCTGTCACAAATAATTCTACCCAAAACACAATTTATACAAATATTCAACCAATTCTAAATCTAACGTCGTTAGGCGCAACAGCTCAGCTAGAGAGTTCCATGCCTGATCCTCACCCTGTACTAGAAAAAGGCAACTCTGCAATTTTTGAGTGGACCTTTAAAATTTCAGGAAATGACGGAGATAAAATTCAGTTTGAAGCAAGTATCCTAAACGGAGCACCAGGAAATACTATAACTAAAGAAGTATCTGTCAAGGTAGTAGAATTTGCTGAGGAAAGCGGAAGTTCTTTAGAAAGTAAATTTCTGACCTCATCTTCTGCACCTGATAACATCTTATTTTTTCATAAAGAAAATTTTGATGCATTAGGTCAACGTCAAATGTGGGCATCTATTCCCGAAGACAATGTGGGTGAAATTATTGATTTTAGCTTCATTGATCCAATTTTTTATTCTAATACAGATGGAAATGTGACAAGCAACATACCTGCCGGAAAATGGAATGCGACTCTTAGATACATCAGCAGTCCAATGCCTCCATCTTTGACACATACGGGAAACACAACTGAAACCATGTCATATCATTTTGAAAGTGACCTAAACTCTCCATTAGATACTACTACAAACACGGTAATGACTTTGGCTTCTGGCTCTCAGAGACCATTATGGATTCCAACTGGACATCAAGGTGCCGGAGCATATCATTTTTCAGGAAATCAATATGCAATGATTGGTATAAATGATGACAATGATCTTGATGCCAGTCCTACTACCACTGCAGGATGGTTTAATGCAGAAAGTACAGGTCCAAATGATTTTCAGACAATTTTTTATGGAGAGAACAGCGGTATTACTGATAGCTTTGAAATTTATCTAAACCCAAGTGGCAATTTGGTTTTTCAATTAGATGCCAGTTTTACATCCAGCATTGCCACTTGTACTAGTGCAGTAGATTACAGGGATGATACGTGGCACCATTTTGCTGCAGTAATGCCCGATGATAATGATTGCAAGTTGTATGTGGATGGAGTGTTACAAGATCAAGACTCTAACCCGGGTAGTGGAACTATTGTTCTCTCAGGTAATATACACATTGGCGCATTTACAATATCTCCTCTGACTAATGGCTTTCATGGTATGATTGATGATATAATTCACTGGGATAATTACGATTTGAATGAGAGTGGTCAACAAGAAGTGGAGGATTTGTTTAATACAAATTATGGTACTAGTAGTCATCTTGTAGATTTTGATATTAGTATCGTAGATGAATTTGGAAATGATCTTGGCGCCTCAGACAAAATAATTACACAAACTTTGAGTTATTCATTCCCGTACTCTAGTGACTTTGCAGAGTATTCTTCTCCCATTAGTGATATTTGGGGTCAGTTTAATTTTACTGTAATTACTACTCAACAACGAGTTATAGACCCAGGAGAACGCTTGATGATCCAAATGACAAATATCCCAAAAAGTATAGGCAATTTAGACTTTAAAATGGTGATAGATGATACCGATGTGGTGTCTGGATTGGGAAGTAGTTTTCTTCAGATTCCATTCCCCGATAAAGGAATAGCAGGTTATGGGGGATATGATAATTCTGACATAGGAGTGATTGGAATATTTAATCCAGGTCCTGCGGACAATTGGATAAAATATCAGAGCAGGGTAATTTTTGAAGATGAAAATTCTGCAGCATCCTATGCGGCGTTCATCATAACTGCAGATGGTACACCTTTAGGACCAACTCAAGATAGTTCAGTAATATCCGTAGGCAATACTGTCGCAGTTGAATTTGATAGACCCCGTGTACAGCCTGGAAATGTTTCAAGTGAATTAGTTCCAGAGGGGAGATATCGAATGTATGTATTTTTAGACGGGTATAATTCAGAAGGCCAGGTTTTTCTCCATACGAACTACATCGGAATCGTGCGTGTGATTTGAGAGATGTTTGTAACATGAACTTACACACCCAAACTCTTTATGAAATTTTGAACTTTTATTGTAATGGAACCAAGTTATGAGGCTGAAATCAAAGAATTTGATGAGGTTTTAAAGAATACTGATTTACTTGTAGATGAATCTGTACAAATTTATGAGTTAGAAAGTGAAAAGGGTAATGTAATTGACGAGCTGTATAACTCTTTAAAAATTATAACTGAATTTTTAGGATTCTCTGTAGATTTACCGCCCAAAGTATTCAATGAAGATGATAATACCAAAATAACTTTAACACCATCATTAGATATTGTAATAAAGAAATCCAACGGTAAGGTAATACAAAAAAGATTAGATGAATTCTCTACTAAAAACATTGCTCAAATTCTAAAAAATGCAATGACACCAATTATAGAATTATGCAAAAACGAAAAAATCATTCAGAATAAAAATATCACATTCTTAAAGGCTGTAACCAGAAAAATAGAAAAAATCCAAAAAATAAATGATGATAGTAACCTTTCTGACTCCTCCGAAAATTCTATTAATCAAAATTCTTCAAATAGTTCTGATCAAAATATTGTAAATCAACCTAATCCAAACAGTACAAGAATAAATGAGGTATCTTGATTATGAATAATAAAATATCACGTTTTAATTCAATTATAGAACTAAAAGAGTCTCTGGATGAAAGAATAAAAGATTTAGATGAGAAAATAAATTTACAATCAAAAATAATTGGAGATAAAATTAGAGTTGGTGAACAAAACAATTCTGAAGAATTATCTGATTTGAAAGAAAAATTAAATCCAGAAAATTCTAAAGATAAAAAAAGTGATAATAAAAAATCAGAGAATAAAAAAAGAGAAAGTAAGAAATCAGATAAAAAAAGTGATAATAAGCGAAAACCAAAAAAAGGTAAATCAGAAAATTGGATAGATTATGAAGGATTACATCTTTACAATGGGATTGGAACTAGAGGGGAGCTTGAATTATACTTTAAATCACTTGAAGGTATGAAGGCAGAGTCTGAGAGATTAAAGAACATACGTGACAGTCTGGAACAATTAATGAAATCAGGCATTAAAAAGGAATTAGCCGGAGTTGGATATGAACAAAATGACGGCCCTTATGAGCTAGCCTTCATTAAAACCGATGCTATCCGAGAGAAATTTTCTTTCAAATCGATCTTAACGGTGGGATGTGAATAATGAAAATAATTTTATCAGACAACAAAATTAAGCCTAGAAAAAGAATTTTTGGCCTGAAAATCGCTTCTTTTTTAAAAGCAGAAGCAACATTACGATCATTCAACTCAATGGTAGTTGACTTGATCCCTCTAAATCAAAGAGGAATATTGGATTGTACTCGGAGTGAAAGAATTGACTGATAATGCCCAATCCACGATATTTGAAAATGATCCAGATTCTAGTTCTTATGAACATAAACAATCTATAGATCAACTACAAGATCAATTTTCAAAATTTGGTTTAACTGTAAACCAATGCAAGGTATACATATTTTTAGGAAAGTATGGCTCAAAAACTGCACCTGAGGTTTGTCGAGCTTTAAAACTTCCAAGAACTGAGACATATCATCTTCTAACTACCCTACAAAACAAGGGAATCGTATCTGCAACATTTCAGCATCCAATTAAATTTTCAGCATTGTCATTATCCAGTGCCATCAAATCAATGGTCAACACTGAAAAAGAACGAATTAGAAAATTAGAAAAACAAGAAGAAGAGGTTACTAAACTTTGGAACACAATACCAAATTATCACAATGAGCCTGAACTTGATAAAGAAGATAAATTTCAAATGTTACAGGGAGAAAATCAAATTTATGGAAAAATAAATGATATGATTAGAAACACCAAAAAAGGATTTCAAATAATTGGAAATGAGAAAGATTTTCTAAAGTTTTACCATGCTAACTTTTTAGAGCCCTTGGATAAATCAGATATTGATTTACAGATTCTAACAAGCTCTTCAGAAAGAACACTATATGTTTACGATGAAATTGATAGGACTAATGTTAAAAAATTTCCAACTACTAAAGATGGTTCTATTTGCTTTGTCATAAAGGACAATGAAGAGATTTTATTCTTTATGAAGAATTCTGAATCTGGAAAAGAGAATGTATCTGCAATGTGGACAAATTCTTCGGCAATGATTTATTCTAAAAAATTATTGTTTGATTTGTTATGGACAAAATCTAAATCAATTCCACTCTAGTTTCAAATTAGAAAAATTTTTTTATGTGTATATCAGATAAACTCACACCTCTTTATATACAAAATTATCTGCTTGTTATTGTGAGTAATTCGGAATTTAAGATTCGCACAGGAATCCCAGGATTCGATTTGATTATAGATGGAGGATTAAAAGAAGGAAAAACAATTGTCTTATCTGGAGAATCTGGGAGTGGTAAAACAACATTTGGGATGCAATTTCTTCATAATGGCGCACTAGATTTTGAAGAACCAGGAATATTTGTAACTCTAACACAAAGCCCACAAGAACTGATTAATGACTTTCGAAGTTATGGATGGAATATTGAAAAGTTGATGGATGAAGAAAAAATTTTGATAGTTGATGCACGACCATTTAAAATGAATGATGAAACGTTTGAATCAGGAGATTCTTTGTATGGTACAGAGCCTTTTCCATTTACTCATTTGACTCAATTAATTTTGCAAGGAATTAAAAAAATTCATGCCAAACGTCTTGTTGTTGATTCACTTTCGGTTTTAAGCATACAGTATGGAAATAAATTTAATGCTCGCCAAGGTATTCAAAAATTGATTCACGCCTTAGATGAAAAAAAATGCACGTCAATTTTTATTTCAGAGAATTTAGATTCAAAAACTCCCCCAGAATGGTATGAAGCATCAGGAATTGTAATTTTAAATCATGTTCAAAAAACAAATACAATGGAACGATCAGTTCAGGTTATTAAAATGAGAGGAACAAAACACAGTGAACAAACCTATCCAATAAGATTCAATGAAAATGGATACCATGTATTACATCCAAGATTACAGACAATAAACTAATCATTTGAGTTTGTTAATTTCTTGAGCGACCATTGGCAAGAAAGCCCCCACGTCAGTTACTATTCCCAAAGCTTGCCATGTTCCCCTATCCATTAATTTAGTCACTGTTGGCTGACTAATGTCAATAACAATAGCTTTAACATTTGATGGAAGCATATTTCCTGTGGCAATAGAGTGAAGCATTGTTGAAATCATTATCACCATGCTAGCATTTTTAAGAACTTTTTTGTACTCCCTTTGCGCTTTGGCAACATCGGTTATGACATCAGGTAAAGGTCCATCATCTCTAATCGAGCTTGCCAGAACAAAAGGAACTTTATTTTTTACACATTCATAAAAAATACCGCTTTTGAGTTTTTTTTGTTGAACCATTTTTGGAATAGAGCCTGCTTTGAAAACTGCGTTGATAGTATCCATATGGTTCCTGTGGCCACGTTTAGCTAGCGTTGCATCATGAACATACATTCCTAAAGAAGTACCCATGGTAGCATATTCAATATCATGAACTGCCAATGCATTACCTGCAAGTACACCATGAACAAATCCACCTCGAATTAATTCGGCTACAGAATCAGCTGCGCCGGTATGTACTATGGCAGGACCTCCAACTATTACGATTTTACCTCCGTTTTTTGTTGTTTGAATAATGTCTAATGCAACCTTTTTTGCAATATGCTGGGTGGGTCTTTCACTAGAACTACTACTTCCCATAAATGCAAAAATATTTGCTTGATCTCGAGGTCTTTGAGGCGGAGTTACTTTAACACCAATTTCATCTACAACAATAAGATCATCTTTTTTTACATCTCTAATTGGCACACAGTGTGCGATGTTTTTCTTTACAACGATACATTTGTCCATCATTTGATTCTCAACTGAAATCCATGAGTTGTTATGAAAAATCCATGTATCATTATTTGTAGTACTATAGAAATTATCTGGCATCACCATGTCTTTTGGTGCTTTTTTTAGTTTGACTTGTTTTTTGTTGTGCACAACAGCCCCTTCTCTATGAATATTATCCATGATTTCCTCAAGGTGTTTTTGATCCTTTCCAGTAACTAAAAGTTTAACAAAACTAGAATCCTTTTTCTTTTTACCTACAGTTAATTCTAAAATCTCAAATTCTCCGCCATAATTCATTATCTTATCAAAAATTTTTGTCAAAATCATAGAGTCAATCAAGTGACCGCTTACCTCAACTTCTTGAGAATGTTTTTTCATCAAATAAATTCATGGACATTCCTTCAAAAAGGTTTGGGCATGAATTTAAGCACAGTTTTTGTTAATTAATCTATACAGGTAAAATTACCTTACCTTTGAATTCTTTTACATTATCTGAGTGAAAAATTGTTTCAAACTGTTCCCTTTGAACCTGAGTAACACCTTGTACAATTGATTTGGAAATACCATTTCTATCAACTATGGCTAGAATGTAGCCACTTGTATCTGTCAACACAAAACCCGCACTTTCGTCTACAAATGAGTATAAAATTTCTTCACCTACAGGATCCCAAACATTGGTTTTGTTATCCCTTAGGGCCAAAGCAGGCATAGCTTTGCCATCTGTGATTTTATTTAGATATTCGCGGGCCAATGCAACCCTTTTCTGACCCAACTTTAATGCTTGAAAATACTGCACAGATTCTTAAATTTCAAAATAATATAAAAACGATCTTTTTAATGGAAATTTGATCAAATTTAATCAAAAGAAAAAACAAAACGTGGTAATTTTACATCTTTTTTTCACAATTCAAACTAAAAAATCTAATTTAGTTCTAGTAGAATGAATTTCTAAAATTAAAAAATTCAAAAAGATCTGACAAGTAATTTTAAAAATAAATTTAATTTTTTTTTAGATAGTTTCTAAAACAAAATACAGTCAAGGATTTACTCTAAATAAGAATAAGTTTAGATAGCAAGATTATTTATTTTACAAGTAAGAAAAATAATGCCCTTAACAAATAATGTAATTTTAAAATTAAATGAAATAACCACAATGATAGAAGATAAAAATAGTTTAAAAGAATATGAGATTGAGCAAATTAAATCTATTTTTAAAACAATAATTGAAGAGGGTGAGCGATACGATTTAGATGATATTGAATCATGGTTTCAAAATGAAGGAAGTTGGAAAAATAAAGAAATCAGAATTAGAATTATAAATTTGGCCCATTATGTTCAAAATAAATTTCAACAAACACTAAAACTAAAAATTATTTCAGACGATGATTGTGATTGCGAAGATTAATCGTCCAGTTTTTCTAATAACCTTCCAACAATTTTTGCGTTTTCTGTTCTCTCTTTTAAAATATTCTCCAATCTTGTTGTATTCTGTTTGGTTTTTTCCTGGCTTGAAATCAATTTAAAATATTCTTCATCCAAGTCATTATTTGCTTGTAGTCTTTTAATTACTTCAAAAAGTATTCCTATTACTTGTTTTTGTGCTTCAATTAATTCATCTTTTTGAGTTTCAGACATGTCTCTTAATTATTTAGCTGATTAAACAGATTTAAAATATCAGGGTGCTTGATTTCTTTTTTTGCGGAATCAAAAAAAGTAGTGAAATCTTTAGAAGATCTATTCTGTTTTGAATATATTTTTGCCTGTAATGCCATTTCAAATTTATCTATCTGATGAACAAAATTTGCATCGTTTGTTTCATTCGTTTGATATTCATTCCAAATTAAAAGATATTGTTTTTGAAGAGTTTTAGGTAAATTTTTTAAAATTTCTTTCATGGCTTTATTTTCTAAAATTATTTTATCTTTTTTAGATTTTTGTTCCGGTGTAAAATCCCCTGTAATAGATTCAGCCAAATCATGAAGTAGGATCATTTTTAGAATTTTATTAGTATTATAATTTTGAGAGTCAGACAAAATCATTCCGATAATTGCCATGGAGAATGTATGATCTGCCACTGACTCTGGATTCACTATAGAGAGTTTATCAATCCAACCTTGCCTTGAAATTATTTTGAGATTGGCTGCAATGTATAAAAAATCTAAAATCAAGATTGTTTTTTTAATATAGATATGATTAATCAATTTTTCTAGATGGAGTGTATTAGAATAACATAATAGTAAAACGCCCATACAAAAAGTCTTGAAAATATATACTAAAACTGGTGATGATGGTACAACTGGCCTCCAAGGCGGTTTACGCCTAGCAAAATCCAACTCTAGGATTATTGCATATGGAACAATAGATGAAGTGAATGCATCATTAGGTATAGTTTTGACTAATAAGTTGGACTCCGATATAGAAGAAGTTTTCACACAAATTCAAAATGATTTGTTTATAGCTGGAGCGGACCTGTCTAACCCAGATTTGCTCCAAATACGAAACAGGGTTACTTCTTCTATGATAACTAGGATTGAAAATACAATTGATAATTTTGAAACGGAGCTGGCTCCATTAACTAATTTTATTTTGCCTGGCGGAGATATATCAGCCTCACAAGTGCATTTTACTAGAACAATTGTAAGGAGATCTGAGACTTGCCTAGTATCATTAATGGAACAAGAACAGATCAACGAAAACTGTGTTAAATACATCAATAGACTATCTGATCTTTTGTTTGTTTTAGGGCGTGTAATTAACAAAAGAAAAGGAAAAAAAGAAAATATCTGGAAAGGATAAAAAGACAAACTTTAATTTTGCATCAAAAAGAATTTTTAATGTGCCAGGGTAGCTCAGCCTGGGAGAGCACTCGGCTGAAGACCGGGCTGTCGCGCGTTCAAATCTCGCCCCTGGCACTTTTCTTCTAAAATATCTATGCTTCATAATTTTTATAAACAAGGCCACCTCTAGGATTTCGACATTAATGGCAGGAAAAAAAATTGCAAAAAAATCATCAAAGGTAAAAACACAGAAAACAAAAGGGAAAACTAAAGGTAAAAACGAGATAAATGAAGATTATGGTGATGGCATAGCAATAATTGATGATGATCTCACGATCGATCAAGAGAAAATTAATGAAGAAAGAAGAGCTTATCTTGAAGAAGCAAGATCCCAAGAAGCCTCAGACTAAGAAATCTTTATCCGATCCTAATTCACATACTAATACATGAGAGCATTGTGCCTAATTACCGTTAAACCTGGAAAGGTTGACGCAGTAGTTCTAATTTTAAAGAAAAAAAGAAAAATCATCAAAGATGTGATGGTAGTAGCAGGCCGAGCAGACATTAGTGCGATAATGCGTGGTACAATGGATGAAATTAATCAAATGGTGATAGATCTTAAAAAAATTAAAGATATTGTTACAACTGAAACATTGATTGAAGTGGAGGTAGATTTGGGTTGGTAAGAGCGATTATTTTAGTAAAATCACCTAAAAAATTGATAGCTGCAAGGCTACGAAAAGTCAATTGTGTACGTGATTCCTT
The DNA here is from genome assembly GCA_035528495.1 of Nitrosopumilaceae archaeon. GTDB lineage: Archaea > Thermoproteota > Nitrososphaeria > Nitrososphaerales > Nitrosopumilaceae > Nitrosomaritimum. The sequence goes on along the minus strand of DATKYM010000045.1, from coordinate 20,865 downwards.
TCCAACAAGTGGGCAATTTGATGCAGTGGCAATTATTGAGGTTGACGAATTAGGACAAATTAAGGATATTGCCACTCAAATTCAAAAAATTAGTGGAGTAGATAGGACAGAGACCATGGTTGAAGTCCAATAAAAAAGAATTTAACGTACGACTGCGAAGAGATTATCGTGAATGTCAAAAAGGTTGGAAACGTAATTTTGGCTGTAAAAGATATTGATAGATCAATTTCTTTTTACCATGAATTAATTGGACTTCCAATTAAGAATCAAAGACGATCGTGGGTGGATTTAGGAACCTCTGGTGCCTTACTTAGTCTACACCCTGCTTCATTAACAGCAGAACATATTGGGAGCTCAATCGACAACGGAATCACAGTAGGATTTCTAGTTGGAGATGTTCAATCCTCCGTAGATGAATTAAGAAGCAAAGGCGTTACAATTTATCGTGAAATTGTGGAACGCGAGGCAGGAAAGAATGCAGTGATCCAAGATCCTGACGGATATCTAATATCCCTATTTGAACCCATATTCAGCGATAAAAACCAACAGACCGGCGGATATCACGGTTTTACTCCCGCTTAAATTAATTTTTTAATTTTTGAAATAATTGAATTGATGTTTTTTTCTTTTGCATCAATTGAAATATAAAAAGTCATATTATTTTTTTGGAAAATAATGATAGATACTTTTTGATGCTGAAGTAAAACATGATTTAATTTTCCTATAGAATTATCAGAATCTTTCCTTAAATTCATTAAAGTTGAAAGTATGAAAAACTCATTTTTTACCTGCTCTGATTTCAACAGAGGTTTTAAATCGGATCTTACAATCCCTGTTATTGTTCTCCCATATGCGTTAATCACTCCAGTATATCTAACACTTGAGGAGATTTGAATAATTTTTTGGCATTTTTTTCTGTAATTTACAACTAGATCTTTCCACTTTTCAGCAGGAGTTTTTACCATAAGGCAAGTTAATTTTGAAATTAATAAGGATTCGTACTAGGTTGAGAAATTTTGAAATCAAAAAGGATAATCAAGTTAGGATTGTTTTTTGTCTAATTTTTTTTTTAATTCAAGATTTTGTTTTAACAATTGATCGTTTCTTGTTTTTAAAATTTGAATCGAATTTTTTTCAGAATATAATGGATGTCCTGGGGGTATTATCCCTGATGCATTCATGCTTGTTAATCCAGATACATGATGATGATACATTCTTTGAAAACCATCCAACGTTTTATTAAGATTTGATGCGTTTTGTAGAAATTTTTCTTTCATTGGATTTTCAAAAATTTTAAACATCGGGGGGTTTATGCCTGGAGGTAATCGCGGAAATTGAAATGCTCTGTGAGGAATATCATTGTTTAAGTCATAAAGATTTTTTAATTGATTTAATACTTCTCCATCCATATTTATCGTGATTTTATACCATATTTTTGCCTTGCTTTAGGCGTTTGATATACTAAAAAGTATAACATGAGTTCGTTTTACTCAAATTGAGCTAATCGTAGATCCTTATAGATTAGAATTTTAGATCGCAATTACGAATGACAAATTCAAATAAAATATGTCTTAAATGCAACAAAAAGATCAAGGGGGAAGAATTGCACAAAATTGTAATTTATGTTGTTCAAGAAAAATTTTCAGAACACCATTACGAACATGTAGAATGTCCAGACAAATTTACTATCTAACAATCAAGAACAATCAGTTTTTAATCATGATCAATTAAATTTAATGGGACTTATTTTAAAGAAAAGAGATCAGAGTGCGATTAAAACCAATAATTCAATATCCAAGTAAATTAAAATTTTTCTTTTGACATCATGTAATGGTAAAGTGAATAGGTATTTTGGATCCATTAATCAAAAATACTTTAAACATGATTATAAAAACTCACATCATGAAGAAACAACTATAAGAGTTTTTAAATCATCCTTTTTTGGATATCTTTTTGATATTATGAATTATTTATGATCGTATTTGCGAGGCAAGTAATTTAATGACAAGGATTTTAAATTTAGAAAAATAAAATTTAACATCTCAGTGATTATTATATTATAATTGGTTTCAATATCGATCTTTTATTATCAGTTACAAAATTTAATTAATTAATTTGTTAAGGAATCGTTGTAGAATGAAAAAATGCGCAGGATTGCCAAACTTTGAATGTTTGTTCAAACTGATTTAAAATTTGTAGAAAAGAATTTACCTCTAATTTAATCCATATATTTAGAATGTCAAAATTTGTTTTTAATATTGGGAGTTAATTTTTGAAATTATTAATATTTATTTTACATTATTTTCATTCCTTGTATTTGTAACGAAATTGTTTTTCAATTAAATTAAGGAAAAGATCTTCATTAAACACAATTAAAATAATTACTGGTTTTAACTCATTATTTGAAAAAAGAATTCCCCATACCATATGTAAAAAATTTCGATAGTTATTCCTTATAGAGTCATTAGTTTTTCAACAAGAGGGTATTCTAACCCCCAATAATTCAATTTTTTATTTTTAAAATTTTAACTTGCTTAAATCAGATATGGAATACCTGATCTAGGTTAGTTAATTCATAATGCTTTAACATCATGATCAATAATAAAATGAACATGTTAAGCATAAAAAGTAAAACTTGTGAAGACTGCCTACGAATGGATTGTGTAAAGGGTTGTTTGTGTGATTGCCACAGTGTATTTCACAATTGGAATTAATTCTATACAATATTTTGAAGGATATGTATTACCGTACCGGTACGGTAATAATTTAGTTTTTTGAGTAATTTTAGGGCCAAGAATTATCCAAAAAAAGTAATCGATAATTTTCCTTTAGATCATATCGAATTTTTTGGAAATGTTCGAATGTGTCAAAATCTATAGACGTTAAAACATGTAATTCTTTTACTGCCAAAAAATAGTTTTTTAAAATAATTGAAAATTTTTGAAACTATTAATTTAGCATAAAGAAAACATCATCCATCATATTGATATACTTTGTATATATCTCCAGTTAATCTGGAACGAAACTTCCATTCATCTTTAGTCCAATTTGTTTCTATGAAATTTTTCTGAGTTGTTGGATGTATTCTTTCATATACATCTTGACCAATAAGAATCTGATTTGGTTTTGCCATGTTCTGGATTTTTGAAGAAATATTCATCACAGGTCCCATTAAATCTACATGTGAGGTCGTTTCATTTGATCCGTATCGAACAACAATACTTTGGCCATAATCTACTCCAATTTTTACCATTAAATCTGGGTAATCATATTGATTTAGAATTGGATTAATTCCCTTTTCAATTACCGTTATCATTGATTTTGCACAGGTAACAGCCTTATCTGAAGAAAGTAAGGAGTTGTCTGTGGCATAAAAATAGCCAATTACAGCATCACCTACAAATTTTAAAACATACCCCTGATGTTGACGTATTACTGAGGCCATTTCTTGAGAAAATGAACTAATAATAATAGCCAATTTTTCTGGAGGTAATTCCAAAGTCATAGTTGTAGAGCCAACTAAATCAACATACAACACCACTATGTTGATTTTTTTAAAAACATTTTCTCTTAAAAATTGTTCAGATTCATTAGTTATCCCAGTGTATTCATATCCTTTTTTCAGAGCACCCCAAACACGTTTTTGGGTTTCCATGATCATTGTTTCAGAATCAACTACTTTTTCTTCTCTATGATCAAGGCTTGGATCAATGACTTCGGGAGTTTTTTTTTCAATTGGTGAATGATCTGAAGGCATCAATAAATCTCCGATAAGGGCTATTTTGAACCTATTCTAAGGGGAAATCAATCCCACAAAGGATACATTTTCCACGGTCTCCAGCATATTGTTCATGATAATATACTAAAATTTTTGATTGGCAGAAATTACAACTAATGTCATCGTCGGTCATATCTACTATACTGTGTTTTACACTTATTAGGATTTCATGGTGTAAGGTTTAAGGAACATAAAAATTGGATGTTTTTGTGCGTCTTGGAATTAAATCACCAAATGAATTTATCCAATTTTTAAATACCAAAAATACTGATATACAAAATAGTTTCATTGAACAAATTCAAAACATAACTATTCCTGTTAACACCAAGGTGATGCTCGGAGATGCAACAATTACAGAACAAAAAACTTTTGATCCTGAATTAGTAAGACGTTTTTATGAAAATTTAATAAAAGATTTGAAAGATTGGACGATTCAACAAGTATCAATTTCAAATAATGAAGACCTACGTAGAATTTTTACAAAATTTGAAATCAAAGAAGGTAATTATCTAATTTCAGGTCATTTATCATTACAATACCATGTGTTGTTATTTTACCGACCTGATCAAAGAGTGGTAGAGGCACAAAAGGAGTTAGCAAATATTATTGATTTGACAAAGAATGAAGAGCAGCAATTATCTGATAATAATGATCAACTTATCTTGGATAGATTAAAAGAGATAGGGTACAAGGATTTTGATCATCAAAAATTATTTGAAATATTCTTTGAAAATAATGAATTAAGAGAGAAAATTTACAAAGAGATTGAAGAAAAATCAGGTGTAGATTTTCAACAGATGGTCGATAGAAAAAAAGAATTGGTAAAAGAATTAGATAATTTACTTATTGAAACATATCAAACAAGCACCGTATTAATTGATGATGCTAAATTAGTTACAGGGGAAGAAGGCTGTTTGTGTACTTTTGACATAGAATTTGTCAAGGGTGGTATTAAAGAGGGATTATTTGATCCTAGAAAAATACCTGATCCGATAAAGAAAAAACTTGAAAGTCGAGTAGATGAAGTCTTAAAGTACATTATGGTTTAATTTTATTTTAATCGCCTTGAAGACTTTAAGATTAAATATCAAGTTTAATGTTTAAAGGAGGTTTAAGGGAATTTTGTTTCCTCGAGAACGATTTTTGCATCTATTCGTAAAAATTGATTAAATTGTGATTTTTTTATGGAAGAAGTCAAATATGTCGGCAAAATAGGAACATCGCAAATGACTCCAACTTATGAGGACATATTACGAGCAGACAAGATGAAAAGTGATAAAATACGAAAAACATCACTTATCTATTCTCCGACCTTTAGTATGTTAAGTGGATCCAAAGTTTTTCTAAAATCTGAATTTCAACAAAAAACTGGTGCTTTCAAAATCAGAGGAGCGTATAATAAAATCCTAAATCTTAAAGAGGAGGAAAAACAAAAAGGGGTGATTGCAGCATCTGCTGGTAATCATGCGCAAGGAGTTGCATATGCTGCTAATGCTGAGAAAATAAAATGTACAATTGTGATGCCAAAAAATGCATCACCTGCCAAAGTATCTGCAACAAAAGGATATGGAGCTGAAGTGGTTTTAGAGGGTACAAATTATGATGAAGCATCTACAAAGGCAAAAGAAATAGCAAACAAAACAGGAGCAATTCTAATTCCTGCATTTGATGATCCTGAAATTATTGCAGGTCAAGGAGTTATCGGATTAGAAATTTTGGAACAGATGCCAGATGTTGAAGAAGTGTATTTGCCAATTGGGGGCGGAGGATTGGCTGCAGGAGTATTAATTGCAATCAAAACAACACATCCAAATGTAAAAATAATTGGGGTTCAATCAAGATCATTTCCATCAATGTATGAATCATGGAAAAAAGGTTCTATTACCAGCGCAGGTGGTGCAAGAACTATTGCAGATGGAATATCAGTCAAGGTTCCAGGACAAACAACATTTTCAATAATTAAGGAATTAATTGATGATATTGTTTTAGTAGATGATTCGGACATAATTAAGGCAATGTTTTTGCTCATGGAGAGAATGAAGGTAGTAATCGAACCTGCAGGAGCAGTTGGGTTAGCATACTTAATTTCCAAAAAACCTTCGCCTGGAAAAAAAGTTGTATCGATTCTAGCTGGAGGTAATATAGACATGTACTTACTTGGACAAATTGTGGATAAAGGGCTGGCAGCCATGGGAAGGCTACTGAAAATATCGGTTTTGTTACCTGACAGACCAGGGGCCTTCAAGGAGATTGTAGATGAGATTAGTGCCGCTAATGCAAATATTGTAGAAGTAGTTCATGACAGACTAAGCTCAAATATAGGTGCGGGATCTGCATCAGTTACCTTAAGTTTAGAAACTGCCGGCAAAGAACAATCTGACAAACTAATTGAATCTTTTCAAAAAAAGAACATCATATTTAGATTACTTACTTGAGTTTTTTTTTGACAAATTTTGAAAGGCCTAGTTTTTTTAGTTCTTCGGATTCCTTGAGGACGGATTTATGTTGAGTAAATTTATGTTGTTTTAATTTGGTTTTTAGTTCAGAGGATTCATTTGCTAAAATTTTTATTGCATAAATTCCTGCATTTTCAGATTTATTTATGCCGACTGCCACAACAGGTGAACCCGTAGGCATTTCAGATATTGAAAGTAGGGAATCTAAACCTCCAAATGCTGAAAATTTTGATTTCTCAGTTTTCTTTACTTGCTTATCATTGTATACTAGGATTGGGACTCCAATAACTGGAATTATAGTGTGAGATGCAATCATTCCAGGTAAATGAGCGGCGCCACCAGCACCGGCAATAATTATTTTAAAACCCATTTTTTCTGCATGTTCCGCATATTCAGATAAACGGGATGGTGTTCGATGGGCAGAAATAATTTGATCCTCATGCTTGATTTTAAATTGATCAAGAATTTTTGCTGCACCATTCATGATTCGGCTATCAGAACTAGACCCCATAATAATTCCGACCAGGGGTTTTTTGGAATAACTCATATCTATCAACGATAATTATCAGTTATTATCTTTAACAAATAAAAAATAAACGACAAAGACGTACAAAAAAACATTAGCTATTTTTAATCGTCGACTTATGACCTCAACATGGGCAAAATTTTAGGCATTATTGGTGGTGGTCAACTAGGAATGATGCTTACAGAAGCTGCCAAAAAAATGCCTCAGGAGATATCCAAAATAATAGTCCTTGATCCTACTGAAAATTGTCCTGCAACTCAGGTAGGGGCAGAACAAATTATCGCTGATTTTAAAGATCAAAAAGCGATTCAGGAATTAGCCAAAAAATCAGATATTATAACCTATGAAATTGAATCAGGTGACAGCGATGTTTTAAAGTCAGTTCAAATTATGGTAGAGGTAAATCCATCCCCCGAATCCTTGAAGATAATCCAAGATAAATTGTTGCAAAAAAGGTTTCTATTAGAAAATAAAATCCCCACCCCTGAATTCATTCAGATTAATTCTGTTAATGATTTAGAACAAGGAATTGCAAAATTTGGATACCCATCTTTGTTAAAAGCTCGACGAGATGCATATGATGGAAAAGGTAATTTTAAAATAAATTCTTTTAATGATATCCAAAAAGGGTTTGATTATTTTAAAGGTCAAAATTTAATACTTGAAAAATTTGTGCGATTTAAAATGGAGGTATCTGTAATTGCAGTAAGAAACACAAAAGGACAAATCAAAACATTTCCTCTAGTCGAAAACATTCATGAAAATAATATTCTCCGAGAGACCATAGCTCCCGCAAGAGTATCTAAAGGAATATCTAACAAAACTGAAGAAATTGCAAAAAAAACCATCACTATCCTTAAAGGGGCAGGAGTATTCGGGATTGAAATGTTTGTTACCGAGGAGGATAATATTTTAATCAATGAAATTGCACCTAGAGTTCACAATTCGGGTCATCATACGTTACAGTCAAGTGAAACATCACAATTTGATCAACATTTAAGAGCAATATTGGGTTTGGAATTAGGCGGTGTAAAACTATTGCACTCGACAGTTATGTATAATATTCTAGGATCAAAAGATTTTGAAGGTGAATATATTCCAATTAATATTTCCGAGAAAAATGTTTTTCTTAAAATGTATGGAAAAAAAATATCAAAGCCCTTAAGAAAATTAGGGCATATTAATTTAGTTGGAAACCCAGGAGAATCTACAGATTACCTATTGCAAAAATTGGAAAGTCTTAAAGAAAAACTCCAAATTAATGCATTAACCTAAGTGACCAGAACAAGATTTGGCACATCATAGGTTTATTAATAATTTCCAAAGAACATCAATCATGGTTTCAATCCCGCATGTACTTTCTGGAATATCAATAATACTTTTGGTCATTTATGGAGCAGATGTAATTGTTGGAGGAGGAGGAGCAGGTGAGGGGTTCTTACCATTTGATGCAATGACTCGTGGAATTGGATTTGGATTCCCTCCAATAATTTTATCGTTTATTGCATTCTTCATATATAAAAAACCCCCATTCAAAGGCTTAGGAATTATGTTGATAATAACAGGTATTTTGATAATAATCGGAGGTGCAATTTCCATGTCTAGTTCATTAGAATCCGAAAACAATACTAGAATGCTAGGAGAGGGTGGAACTTTGATTGCAATCGGTACCATCATCATAGTCCTGGGAATAATAAAAATTAGAAAATCTCAAGCAAAGGTTGCATAAATGACGAATTGCACAAAATGTGACAGGAACACTTCTAAAGTATATGACTGTGAACATACAGAGTTTGAAGAATATTGTAAAGATTGCTATACAGAACTTCACTATTATCTGACAGAAAAAAATTAAAATATTATTAAAGGTATTAGTATTTTTTGACATATAGACTGGCCATTTTTAAGTTCCAAGAAAGAGGTGTGTAGGTCAATAATCAAGAAATTCAATTACTCTAAGAATTGATTGGAAAAATTAATTATATAAAATTTTTATGTCAACGCCTAATACAAAAAATGAACAAAATGGATAGAATTGAGAATAAAAGGTATTTGGAACTAATAAAGGAAAAAGAAGAATTGGAAGGTAATAGACCATCAGACATAGACGGAATGAGGCAATGGAAACATTCTATGGGTAAAATCTTGCAAGAATTAGAATTGTTTAATTAACAATATTCTTAAGGTCGTTAAAAAATTAGAATTGTATGAAATGTACTCAAAAAGGAGAAGCTCATCTTTGGAGATATTCTAAGGCCACTAAAATCCGAAGATGTCTCAAGTGTAAATCTAGAATTAAAATCACTAAAGAAGAATTTGCCCTTAAATGGGGCACAATTAAAACTATAGTCAATTAGACTATCTGCTTTTTATTTTTTAGAATAATTGTTTTTCAAAGCATTCTAAAGAGAAAAATCATTTTTAAAACCAAAAAATAAAAGATATAAAAACTTCAAAGTAGGGTTAAACAGTGGAAGCAATAATTTTAGCTGGCGGACAAGGAAAACGCCTAAAACCAATAACGGATTATGTTCCAAAACCACTAATTCCTTTGGACAACATTCCAATTATAGAATGGCAGATAAAATATTTAAAAAAATTTGGAGTCGATAAGATAGTAATATGTTCAGGATACAAGGCTCAAATGATTAAAAATTATTTTTCTGTAAAAAATAACCTAGGATTGGAAATTAAATTTTCCAATGAAAAAACACCTCTTGGAACTGGGGGAGCAATAAAACAAGCAGGTAATCTAATTAAAAATGAATCATTTATCGTAATGAATGGAGACATAATTACCAACATTGATCTTAAAAAATTATTAGTGACACCAAATTCAATAGCTGCAATTGAGCTTCGAACCAAATTTGGAATCATGGATACAAGAGATGCCAAGGTAATAAAATTTAGAGAAAAAAAAGAAATTCCAGAGGTTTGGATGAATGCGGGAATTTATCATTTAAAAAAAAATGTTCTAAAAGATTTACCGAAAAAAGGAGATATTGAAAAAACTGTTTTTCCAAATTACGCAAAAAAAGGACTACTAAATACTGTGAAATTTCGAAATATAGAATGGTATTCCATAGATTCGTTAAAAGATATAGAAGAGTGTTCTTTGAACATTCATAAAATAATTAAATAAATTTTAAGACCCGGTTCTATGTAATGTAACCATCATGTAGGCGATTTCGCTTACAAATTTTTCATCGTTTTTCGCTAATGCAGCATATTTTGTAGCAGTACTCCAAAAGGCATTTTCATCAGAAAGGTTTTCATCTAAAATTTGGGCACACATTGATTTAATTTATAAAATCTGATGATAATATTAGACCTCAATGAAAATTTACCAAATGCTAAAAGAGATATACTATATTAATCCAAAAATATTTTTTTTTGAGAATAAAACCGTCTAGAAAGATAATTTAAAGGAAACACTAGAATATACATATACATTACATCGTCTATGAGAATAGCTTGCAGTCTAGGCTCACTTTTATCAATTAACCAAGTATTAGATTGCTCTCAATTTCTATCAAAAACATCGGTGGAAACTATTTGGATTCCTGAAACATGGGGAATGGAAAATTTTTCAATGTTAAGTACAGTATCACAGAAAGCTCAATCTCAAAAAATAGGATCCTCAATTATCAATATCTTTTCAAGAAGCCCTGCAGTCATTGCAATGGGCGCAGTTACAGTAGATACGATATCAAACGGACGCTTGATTTTAGGTTTAGGGACAAGTAGTACTGCCATAGTGGAAGATTTTCATGGGACTGAATTTAAAAATCCAGTTTTAAGGATGAAAGAATACGTTGAAATCATTAAGTTGATTTTGACAGGCAAGTCTGTGAATTACAAGGGCGAAATTTTTAATTTGAAAAATTTTACCTTGTTAATCAAAGCGCCTAGAGAAAAAATCCCAATTTATCTTGCGGCAGTAAATCAACAAATGGTGGAACTGACATGGAAAGTTGGAGACGGCGTAATATTCTATTTAAGACCACTAGATGAAATGAAAAAGACAATTAAAACTATGCAATCAAAAAGAAAAATTGATGTGGCTTGTCAATTTATCACATGTGTTTCCAAGGACTCAGAATTGGCAATAGATAAATGTAAAAAAACCTTGGCATTTTATGTATCGGTTGGAAAAATTTACAGAGAATTTTTAGCTGGAAATGGATTTCAAAATGAAACTAGAAACATTTTTGAGGAATTTAAAAAATCAGGATTTGCTTCAAATCACGAGTTAGTTACAGATCAAATGATAAATGCTTTGACCGTAACAGGAGACCCCGAAACATGTGTAAATCAATTGCAAAAAATTAAGGAAACAGGAGTGAGTCAGCCCATTATGCAGTTTAACCCAATTGGAGATGTAGTTGATTCGTTTAAATTATTTTCAAATACCTTTTTTGAGGAAAAATAATGCCAAAAGTTGCGATTGTGGGATATGGCCAGACAAAATTTTCAAATGAAGATTTGAAAATAGAATCAGTATTATTAAGAGCAACCAAGAATCTATTTGACTCCACATCTAATCTAACTCAAAAAGATATAGATTCAGTTTTAGTGTCGACAAATAATAATTCCAAATATCTTTCGGCTATTTTATCTGAAATGACAGGTATTCAGCCAAAAATAGCTCATTCTATTGAAAGCTTGTGTAATTCAGGAACAAATTCAATTGTCTCAGCTTATTCCTATATCGCATCAGGATTGGCAGAAGTCGTTTTAATTTCCGGTGCAGAAAGATATGATAGTCCAGGTCAAATTTTGGAATGGGACAATTTGAGAGGAGAATTTAAACATCCTATTTTTTGGGCGTCGATATTTTCAAAATCATATAAAAAAAAATATGGCATTACTGATGAGGATCTGGCTTTTGTATCCGTTAAAAATCACAAACATTCAAAAAGTAATCCATTTGCTTTCTCACAAAAAGGTGTTTCTATGGAAGATGTATTAAATTCTAAAAAACTTACAGATGATTTAAGATTACTAGATTGTTCAAGACCTTGTACAGGGGGGTCGTCTATTTTACTAACATCAGAAAAGTTTTGTAAAAAATTTACTGATAGTCCGATTTGGATTACAGGGATAGGACAAAAAACCACATCTGCTAGTTTTACCAAAAATCAGACATTTGATCATATGGAATCAACCAAACAAGCAACTAAAAGTGCATTTCAAATGTCCAAAAAGTCCCAAAAGGATATCGATGTAATGGAGATTCATGATGCTTTTTCAGTTTGTGAACCTATGGCATTGGATTCAATAGGATTTACAAAACCAGGGGAAGGTATCAAATTGGTTAAAGAGTCATATTTAACAGAAAGTCCAAAAATTAATCCACGTGGAGGACTGTTAGGAGCAGGTCATCCGTTGGGAGCAACTGGGATATCTCAAACTATAGAAATTACCCAGCAACTTCAATTAAAGGCAGGCAAAAGACAGGTAGATAAAGCAAAAGTTGGTCTAATTCATAACATGGCAGCCGCCGCAACATCATCGACTATATTGGTTTTAGAGAATTGAATTTTGAAGAAGCGTTAAACAAAGGAATTTTTTTAATTTCAGAGTGTAATTATTGTAAAATAATCGTATGGCCACCTTCAGAATTTTGTAATCAGTGTTTAAATGAAAACTCATGGCGGGAGTGCTCACGTATTGGCACCATAATTGAGTTTTCAAAAAAAGAAAAAATCTACTTTTGTGTTGCAAAATTTGAAAATTCTATTCAATTAATGGGCGAAGTAATTTCAGGAGCACCACGAAAAAATGGAGATGTGGAAATTGTTGAATGTGGAATTACTAATAACAGATATTTTTTTAAAATGATTGTAATGTCATAATGCCATAAAGTAAATCAAAAGTATGGCATGAGGTTATATCATTATTACCTACTTGTCTAAATCATTAGTAAATTAAAGAGGGTATTGATACCCGAATCTCGAACTATTACATTTTTAAAAAATAAACAAAAAGAAAAATCAAAAAATCATGGAAAAGCAGCTCATACTAGAAGACAAAGAGGATATCATTGGGAGGACACCATAGTTAAACGATTTAACTCTGTTGAGAATTGGAACGCATTTAGGCTTGGATCTCCTAGCACCGCACTTCCTGATGTTTTAGCCGTAAATACCCTAGAAAGTTCAATTTTTACGATTGAAGCAAAATCAGGAACTAGTATGTCACTTCCCGTACCTGCAGATCAGATTGAAAGGTGTTTAAAGTGGGTCAAAATATTTGACATTTATAAAAAGAGAAACGTAATTCTTGCCTTCAAATTTCTATCAAAGAAAAGAATAGGTTTGGGAATTTACGAAAGCAGAGAATTAAGAGAATTTTACAAGATATGGGATGAATCCATTTCGATTACTAATTGTACATGTAATTACGAAGGCAAAGTGTTTGCCCAAATTGATGGACAACGAAAAGAGATTTATCTTGAAGATTATAAAATGCCATTTAAAACAAAATTTAGACTACACCAATAATTATTCAAGTGTACATCAAATCATTTTTTAGGGATAATCACATAGAATAGATTGTGTCAGAAGAGAAAAACGAACTAGGATCTGAACTCCCTAAGAGTGAATCCATATTCGATCTAGTGGCAAACGCAGATGATAAGGGGTATTCTCGAATAAGTTTTGAAGAATTTACGGATGAACGAGTATTGATAAGTTATGATTCTACAGGAAATAAACAAATGAAAATTAAAGTATTAGAGGTATCTGATGAAAATACACCCTCAAAATGGAAATTTGGAGACAGGGTTAAAATCAGTAAAATCCTAATCACGATAAAACACCTCAACACACAGGAGGTAGAAGAAGGGGAATTTGATATAGAGGCAATAGAGCAAGAAATGGCTGAGAAAAGACACTACTCCTCCACAAATAGATGGATTCTTGCAAATGATATTAAAAATGGCTATGTTGTAGGTGCATACCATACCAGATTGATAAGCGATGCATCTGCACTAGACCATATCATTTTTTAATTCTCTAAAAAATAGACACTGTTGGTAGATTCAATTCAACTAAAAACATTTAAGCATCAAAATTTGAATTCTGAATTATGAGCGCAAAACAAGTGGATGTCAATGGAACAGAGTATAGAATTATCCTTACAGACCAAGTTATTGGTCAAATAAACAATTTAAAAAATCTCTATAACGCAGCGTATGAGGATCCTGAAAGTTTTGAGGATGTAAGTGCAGAAATATCTAGTACCATTACCGAAATTGCAAGTACTGTTGAACCAGAAGTAGAAGATAGTGATTTAGACGGACTCATTCAGGAAATAATTCAAGCCGTGGACAATAAAGCAGCAGAAATTGAAAAGGAATTAGAGGCTAAACCTAAAAAAACATCAAAAAAAACAAAATCAAAATAAAAGCATTGAATCCAGAACTAATTAAAAATCGTATTACTTTTATTGTTAATGGGGGAAGATAAGTGGTTGACCAAAAGTTGTGAATGTGGAATATGTGATCATTATACAGAACAAGAATGTATTAAAAAAGAATGTAAATGTTGTTTAAATTTTCATGAAAGATCTGGACCTATTCAAAAATAACTTAGAAATTCAATTAATTATGATTGATAACAGCTACATTTTTCTGCCATGTGCTTTGAACAACCTATCAGTCGATGGTCCCTACAACCACATAAAATACATTTCTTCTCTTTTGTCGACAAAACTATAGTTTTTCTAAAAGTACTTGTATTTTATCAATTAGTTTTTTATCTTCAAAAGATTCGAGAATTTTTAATCTCATGCTTTTTAGTCGATCTGAATCATCTGAATACAATGAAGACATAGTATCGATCTCTTGAATAAAATAATAATTTTCTAAGTAATTTTTTAGCTTTGATTTTAGTTCTAATAACTCGTTAGATTGAAAGTTCTCAGCCCCTATTTTCTTAACAAGTACCATAAAAAATCCGATGATTTTCAATAGTTCTCTTTTGACAAGGTCTAAATCTCCGGATTTATCATTTAATTTTTCAATTACATCTCTTGAATCTAAAATCTGTTGTAATATTTTTTTTATATATTCATCATTTGAGATCATTGTTGATTCAAAATAGTTAATTTCTAATCTAATAAGCTTGGGAAATAAAAATAATCATCAGGTATTAAAAAACTACTCCTAACTTTAAATTATCATTATTATCTTAATCTGACATTGCAAGGAAATGCTTATCTAAAGTGTATTGATCCCCATTGTGGTTTAGAATATCCAATAAAAAGCACGAAGGTGCAATGTGAAAAAGGTCACATGCTAGATGTAAAGTATAAAAATAACCCACAAGAAAAATTAAAAGAAATTTTTGCTCATAGAGGGATGATGGATGAAGGAATAATTTTTAACGAAAGTGGAGTTTGGAGATTTAGAGAATTATTAAATTTCTGTGAAATTGACACTGAGAATATAGATGAATGCGCAAAATTTCTAGTCTCCCTTGATGGTGCAGAAGGTAGGCAATCAAAACCTTACCACATGACTAAAGTTTCTTCCTTTATTGGAATTTCAAGCAATAATTTATGGTTGCAACCTGAAGGGTATAACCCAAGTGGATCATTCAAAGATAACGGAATGGCAAGTGCGGTTACTCATGCAAAAATGGTAGGTGCGAAAAAAATTGTTTGTGCATCAACTGGAAACACATCTGCATCTGCAGGAATGTTTGCTGCGAATGAAGGAATCAAATGTGACGTGTATATTCCCGCAGGACAGATTGCTCCAGGTAAACTTAGCCAAGCTTATCAATTTGGTGCACAAATTGTTGAGGTTGACGGAAATTTTGATGATGCATTAAAACAATCACTTGATGACGCAAAAAATCATGATGGTTACACAGTTAATTCAATAAATCCCTTTAGAATAGAGGGTCAAAAAACCATCGTCTACAGAGCATTAGAATACCTAAAATGGGAATCTCCAGATTGGATTGTTTATCCAGGAGGCGCTTTAGGAAACACGTCAAGTTGCGGAAAAGCACTAATGGAATTATATGAATGGGGATGGATTAAAAAAATTCCTAGAATTGCGGTAATTAATTCTGAAGGAGCAAGTACATTATCAGATTTGTATAATGGCAAATTTCAAGGAGAAGAGCTTCGATGGAATCAAGGTAAACCAAACACCGAATTAATTGAAGAATACTATAATCATTTAGATAGTAAAGGAATTCGACCCAAAACAAAGGCAACTGCCATTCAGATTGGACGACCTGCCAATATTCTAAAAGGATTAAGGTCATTAGACTATACTGATGGAGTTGTCAGGACAGTTTCAGATTCAGAAATGCTTGATGGAATGTCAGTTGTAGGCCTAAATGGATTTGACTGCGAAATGGCATCTGGCGCATCAGTTGTGGGAATTAAAAAGTTGTTGGAAGAAGAAGTGATAAAAAAGGACGACGTCGTTGTTGGAATTCTGACTGGTCGGCAAAAAGATGCATTACTTCCAGTTGATTATCACAATAATCCACAAAATCTATTTGCCATACCTCCAAAAGTTTAGCCTCAAAACCACACATTGTTATCAAGGGATTTTGATTTTTATCTCAAGCCTTAATAATGTGTTTTACGAAAATACACCAACCAAGAGATGGCGTATACAAATTAAAATGAATGACATTTGTTGTTCTAAAAAAAATTTTCGGAGGAAATCATGGTAGAAATTTGGATGGAAATTGTAGTTTTATCTTTGCTCATAGGTTTGTCAGCGTTTTTCAGTGGTTTAGAAGTAGCCCTTGTAGGAGTAAGAAAATCAAAAGTGGTGCAATTATTAAATCAGGGAGAAAAAGGGGCAAAGGCACTATACAAACTCAAAACCAACCCAAACTGGATGATGTCGAGTGTAAATCTCGGAAATAATTTGGTAAATGTAGGTTCATCAGCTTTGGCAACTAGTCTGGCAATACGACTTTTTGGAAATGATGGATTAGGTATCGCAGTTGGAGTGATGACCTTTTTAATATTAGTTTTCGGAGAAATAACTCCCAAGACGTATTGTAATGCAAATTCAACAAAGATTGCCTTAAGATACGCTCCTGTTTTATTAGGATTTAGTTACATATTTTTTCCCGTGGTGAAATTTTTTGAAATTATTACTCGAGGAGTGGTAAAAATTACTGGGAGTAGTAATGAACCACCTCCGATAACTGAGGACGACATACGAGGAGTTATTGATCAAGGTCATGCGGAAAAAGCCCTAGAAAAAGATGAAATGGATCTTGTTCATGGTGCATTGAAATTTGATGATACAGTAGTTCGCTCCGTTATGACCCCCAGGACCAAAATGTTTACCCTCAATTCAAAAACTATTCTTTTTGAAGCCTTGCATGAAATAAATCAAAATGGGTATTCTAGAATTCCAATTTATGGTTCAAGTCCAGATGACATTGTTGGAATTGTCCATGTTAGAGATGTTTTAAAAGAATTTGAAAATGACAATAAAATGAAAAATCTAGAACAAATTTCAAGAAAGCCCGTATTTGTTTCTCAGGAAAAAATGGTGAGTTCGTTATTAAAAGAAATGAAAGGAAGAAAAACACACATGGCAATTGTAGTGGATGAACATGGTGGAGTAGAAGGCCTAGTTACTCTGGAGGACTTGATTGAAGAGATAGTCGGTGAAATTGAAGATGAAACAGACCTTGAAAAACCCAGAGGGTTTGAAAGAATAGATCAATACACCATCATCACCAATGGGGATATTGAGATTGATAAAATTAACCAAATTTTCAAAACACATATTCCCGAAGGAGATGATTATGCCTCATTAAGTGGATTACTGCACGAGAAATTACAAGACATACCACAAGCTGGGGATAAAATTGAAGTAGATGATCTTAGAATAATTGTTGAAAAAGTTTTTAAAAATATCCCTCAAAAAATTCGAATCGAGAAAATAAATTTCTAATTTTTTCTAGCAAATTTTTCCTCTAGTTTTTTCTTCTTTTCTTTCATATGAAATATAGATTCAGTATGAGAAAAGGCTTCATGGTATGACTTACCAAATAACATCGATTGCATTAAAATATGGTTTTCAGGAATCACGATTCCAGTTTGGTCATCAGAGTACATAATCTGCACAGTATCTCCAATGGATACAGTCATGTTGGCATGTATATGGACCATGTTTGTGTCAGTAAAATTAAATCCCATGGTATCGGCATAGTCCCTTACATCTTTTGTTCCCTTTGCAGTCCATATTGTAGCTACCCCAAATTCATTAACAAAAAGATTATGGATGTCTGAAGGTTTGGGTGCAGTGTCGTTAAATCGGATATCCATAATGTGTAAGTGCATCTGTCTTGTGGGTACTTTAATAGCTCTGACGAATAAGGGGGTATCCTCTCCAAAGTAAGTTTTAACATCATCTCCATGATGAGGACTTTCTGTCATTTCAATTGTATCTGTTACTTTTTTTTCTGTTTGTTCGATATCGGCCCACCTTCTCACCAAAGTAACATCAAATCTTATGATTTTATTACCGAACTTTTCTCTAAGAGGTTCCAGAACCCTACCCATCCCAGTAACGTTACAACTTCCTTGCATAACGTGTCGTTTGCCCACGGAAAGATCATAATTTACACGAGAATTAAACAATAAATCAGACACGGCATTGTCACCGACAATAGTTTCCCCGCCTTGATAGATCGCCATTAAGTTTTTGGGTTCGTAAAGATTTTTCTTGTTCTTATATCCATGTCCTCCAGGAGCGGCATCAATTACCAAATCACAATCATCAAGTACAGATTCTATGGTACCAGAAATTTTAAAATCTTTAAATTCATTCAGTTTTTCTTCCGGGACAAAAATATCTAACCCTCTTGAAATTGCCAGGTTTACTTTTTCATCTGGCGAGTATTTTCCTACTCCAATTATGGAAATCTCCGGATCGTCTTTTAGAAATGAGGTTATCCTGCTCCCTATAGAACCGTAGCCATTTACAAAAACTTTTTTCATGATTTTTTTAAAATAGAATTGGTTTATTTAGATTAATCTAAAATTATGTTCCAATAGTAATTACTCCCAGATGCACTAGATGATCTATTCCCTGAATGAAATCGTCGTCTGAAATTTGACCGTCTGCCCACCAGCCGGCATTGTTTTTAACCCAATTAGGAATTTCTGAACCACCTGAGCCTTGAGAAGTTGGAGGGATTTTGACAATGTCTTCGTTAATCAAATATTGAATTCCTTGAATAAAAGTATCATTATCAATAAATCCATCTCTCCACCAACCTGCATTATTTTTAAGCCAAGTTGGAAAAATATCGTCACCGGATTTACTAGTAGAGTCGGAAGATATAGGCACCTTTGAAACTTTTTGATCAATTTCGCTTATGTGGACGATTTCAATATCTTGGGCTTGAATTAGGTCAATTAATTTTTTTAATTCTTGGATTTGTTTATGATCTATCTCATTTTGATTTTCACCATCTTTAAAAATTGAATATTCTTGAGGATGAATGGAAACCACAGCAAATCCGTTTTCCTTTAGCGATTTTAATAATATGGGGAATGTTGTATCTGCAGGTATTCCCAAAAATCTTTGTTGTGATGGATCAAAAAAGGCAGTTGAAGCAACTCGTGGGAAACTGTAAAGCGATTCATTTTGGAGTGGATAAGGAGGTTTATCATAGATATTGCTTGAACTGAGATGGGTAAATCCATTGTCAATTAATAATTGCTTTGTATCATCATTGAGTATACTTTCTGGAGGAATGAATAACTTTGGAGTTACATTAAAAACTTTTTTAAATTTATTTTGAGATTCTTTGAGAATTTTATCTATCTCTATGTCATCAGATTCTGTAAGAGTAAGGTGATCAAGTCCATTATTTGCAATTTCAAAATTACCTTTTTTAATTTCACTTTTTACGACATCGATTAATTTATCGTCAAATTGAAATACATTAATTGCAACTCCAAGGGTGAGGGGAATTTTATTTTCTGAAAATTGTTTGAGTACTTCTGATTGTGCATTATTTAACCAAAAATCCTGAACGTCGTCAAATCTAAATGAAATGCAGTTACAAGATAATGTGTATTGTTTAATTGATGGGGCATATATTTTGGGTTTAGATGTTGGATCTTTGAGTGGAATTGTTATTGGATCTTTGAGTGGAATTGTTATTGGATCTTTGAGTGGAATTGAGATTGGTTTTTGAATGGGTTTAAAATTATCATTTTCATATAAATCAAATTTGGTTTGATTGCCAAAAATAGCAATTGGCGTACTATTCCACGTGTATTCTCTCTTTCCTTCATTTAAAACCAATACTGTGTAAACACCAGAATTGATATTTGAAAAATAAATCTCCCCTTTATCTTTCAACGAGGATGTGAATAAAGGATTGAGTTTTTTATCAGCCAGAACAATTGAATAATCTCCATCGCTTTTTAAAATCATTTGTGAGTTTGTGTTAAATAATCTAAAAGTAAGCAACTCTTCTACGACTTCAGGTACTGGAATGATAATTTTTTGAGACACGGAAGTACCGGTAAATATTTTGATATTTTTAATACTCGTTGCCAATAAATCATCCACATAGATATCCAACTTGTAAAAGTCATCCTCAAGAAGAGTGGGTTGTAACCAATACCTCAAAGTTTTGCCTTCTGCATTGGTATTGGCTGAGCCTAATTGATCACCATTTTTTGATAATAATATCACCTTAGCATTATTTACTGGGGTCTCTCCATCATCATAAAATACATTTAGTTGAATGCCGCCAGGTAATGGAATATGTATATCTAATTTTTCTGGAGTACTTTTCAGATCAACATACCCTGATTCGGAATAAAGCCCATCAACAAAGATTTCAATTTTGTATCGATGGTTTTCAGGAAGAAATAGGATCTCAGGGTTTGCATCCATTTTTTTTTCTAAGAAAGGTGTAGATGAGAAATCTTGGTAAACAATGTAATTAGTTTGGAATGCATCTCGCCTATCACCATTGGTGTATTTTACTTCTAATTGTAAAGATTCTAGTTCTTCCGAGTATGATGATGCAATGGGAATAAACAATGAAAAGATTACTGCATATGCAAAGATTTTAAAAATG
>DATKYM010000044.1:0-6991 GCA_035528495.1 Nitrosopumilaceae archaeon | reverse complement strand
TAATAGTTCGTTTTAAATGAAAACCAATCTTTTGTTTTTTATTTTGACCAAACTTGTCCTTATAAGACGATATTAGTCAAAAAGGATCACTTGAAAATTTCCTACCTAGTAATAATATCTGTTGTATTGAGTATTTCTCTACCTTCTGTTTACGGTCAAGACGAATCAAGATCCAATATCCTATTAAATTTTGATTTCATCAATCCTGAGGAAAACCAAATCCAAGAACACATTGACTACAAGATCACAGTTTCAGAAAATGGAGTTGATGTGTTTGGACCAAGCCTGCTAACCCATTCTACTACTGGGGAAGTTACAATTCCATTATCGCTTAAGGAAAGACAAGAATATGATGTCCTAATTGAAGTACACGGAATTCTTTTTCATTCAATTCCTTTTGATGTTGCTTCTTTTAGTCTTGTAATTCCAGATGAAAACTCTCAAAGGCAATTTACAGAGAAAAAAACCTTGAAAATCTATTTAGCGATCAACAAAGATCCTCTAAATGAAAAAGTAATTCCACAGTGGGTAAAAACAAATGCGGGATGGTGGACAAATGGTGACATTGATGATAAATCATTCATTCAGGGAATACAGTATTTAATGAAAGAGAAAATTATTGACATGCCAAAATTACCTTACCCTGCATCGTGGATGGACAAAAACATTCCTTTATGGGTAAAAAACAACGCGAGTTGGTGGGCAGATGATTTAATTCCTGAGGAGGAGTTTATCAAGGGAATAAAATATCTTGTAGAGAAAGGAATAATTCAAGTTTAGATTTAGAATTTATTTCTAGGGGGAGATGTTTTTCAATAAACAGACTCACAGAATGGGCAAACCGTGGAATCCCCATTAGATCTTAGAGGCACCATTACTTTATTTTTTACACAGTTTGGACAATTGGTGAATCCACTCATAGATTAATGATAAAATGAAATTATTTAGTTTCTTGTCCGTATTGATATTTTCAGACTGTAATTTGATTTTTTTGGAAGACAACCAATTGAAAAACGTCTTGGATTCCTGGTTAAAGTGGGCAGTTCTATTCTGTTGTTCAATTATGATAATGTCTAGAGGTATTTTGAAACAAGTGCACTGTTTTTTAGAATTGCAGAATTTGTATTATTTTGAAAAAAAAGAAAGTAAGAACTAAATTCCTAATTTCAATAATCTTTTAATTTGAGTTTGGTTACTTTTTAGCTTGAACCATCACAGGCAAGACTACAAGATCCATCATTGCAGTTATTGGCTGTACCATCATCGCAAGTATCTGGTGCTGTTGTTACTCCATCACCGCAAAATAGTATTACTGACAACTATTACTTTTCTCAACTCGTAACACTAGTAGACAAAGAAGCAATTATGCTGTCTAGATGCAATAATACAATATGACACTTTAAAGTAAGATCTGTTTTCTAATCTATTATCTGAAAAATCTATTACGAAATTCAATTATCTTGTTTACTAACTTATGGATATCCAGATTTAGCTCTGTGGTTAGTAGAACTATCTCTTCCTCACCCAAAGGAATTGTAATTTGGTTTATTTCATCATAATGAGCCATTGCAAACTTTGGTTTTTTGCTATTAAAGTTCATTTGGTTACGCGAGCTTCGTATTTTTAGAGCTTCGGACAATGAGAATTTGATTTCTGCTTCTTTAAATTGATCAAGAACTCCATTTCTGAACTTTGCCTTTAATTGTCCATCATATATTGCAACAAATCTAATCTTTGTATCAAATCGTAGAATTTCATCTAAGAATTCTGTATAATTTACTTGATTTTTTAGCTCCGACATTCTACCGCTCATATTGTAACATTAGAAATGTTACTTAAACTTGATCGCAAAAATTGTGCGTAAAGGAATTAATGATAAAAATATGGCAAATATTTTGTTGTAATTGAATTTTTCATTTGTAGGTTAAACCCTGTGAGTTCTGATACTTTCTTGGAACAAGAACAATTATCAAAACATTCCAGTCCTTATTGATTGGAGATTAACTCACTTTAGAAAACCACCAACTTTCCTCTATTTTTATCAACTAAATTAATTCTAGGATGTAAGGGTAGATAATCTAGGTTTTACCTACAAAAGTGCATTAAGATAAAATTTTCTAAATTCACTATTGACTTTCAATTATTCAAAGGGATTGCCTTTTTATTGATAATTGATAAAAAGTGAAAGATTTCATAGAGTTCATGACTAAAGGAGAATCTATTGGTTGATGATTCCAACGTTTATGAAAAAGAATTAGATTTTTTCAGTAAATATCTCTCGGTTTGGGTAGCTGTTTGCATTATTGTAGGAACTATCATTGGATATTATTTTCCAGGATTATCTGATTCCCTAGCGGAGTTAGAGTATGCGAATGTCTCAATTCCAATTGCAATAGTTTTACTTTTGATGATGTATCCCATCATGCTCAAAGTGAAATTCACAGAATTGGTAAGAATTAGAAAAAATGCAAAGCCCATTTTGTTCACCACAATCGTTAATTGGGGAATTGCTCCATTCTCCATGGCATTGATGGCATGGGTTTTCATGCATTTAGTTTTTCCAGATTTTATTTCTGAAACTTTACAAAATGAATACGTAATAGGCCTGATAATTTATGGCATAGCACCATGCACTGCAATGACTCTTGTTTGGACATACCTCGCTAAAGCAAATCTTAGCTGTGCATTAATCCAAGTCACAATTAATGATCTGTTAATTTTAGTTTTGTTTGCACCAATAGGAATGTTACTTTTAGGTATGACGACAGGATTTTCAGTTCCATTTGACACATTATTTTTCTCTGTTTTATTTTATGTTGCAACACCATTAGGATTTGCAGCAATCACAAGACAAGTTATCATCAAGAAAAAAGGTGAAAAATGGCTTGAGCAGAAATTCATTACAAATATAGAAAAAATTACACCAATTGGGCTTTTGATAACTTTAGTGTTGATTTTTATTTTTCAAGGAAATGCAATCATTGAAAATCCCTTACACATAGCATTAATTGCAATACCCATTGTATTTCAAACGTATCTTCTATTTGCAATAGGTTATTTTGGAACAAAGAAGCTTCGAATCCCCTATGCAGAATCTGCACCATCTGCATTTGTTGGAGCAAGTAACTTTTTTGAGTTGGCAATAGCAGTTGCAATAGTTCTTTTTGGAGTCCATTCAGGAGTGACTCTAGCAGTGGTTGTCGGAGTACTAGTAGAAGTGCCTGTAATGCTATCACTAGTCAAAATCATGAATGCAAAGAAATCAAAATTCAAGTTTGGTAAGACTACTTGATTACTAGTATGGGAACCTTTGAACTGTGCACTATTGTGTTTGATACACTACCAAGAAGCATTTGTTTTATTGTGCCTCGTCCTCTTCCACCTATCACAATAAGATCAAATTTACCTTTTTGAGCAAAATCAATAATCTCTTTTGCTTCATGTCCAAATACAATTTCCTTTTTGAATTTAATAGAGTTTTTTGTTACTTGACTTTTTGCAGTAGCAAGAAATTTCTCCACTTTTTTTAACTCGCTTTGTGTTTGTGGGATGTAAATCATATTTGGATTATCAAAAGCTGTATGCAAAACAAATAAGGCAGTTATTGCGGAATCACACTTTTTTGCAAGGAAAATTGCCTTGGTTAGTGCTTTAAACGAGTTCTTTGAGCCATCCATAGGAACAAGAATTGTTTTGATTTTTTCCATGAATAATTTCTATGATTGAGACTTAAAACTTAATTGAAATCTTTATAGTCCAACAAATCATACCATCGTCTCTCGTTAGTCTCTCTGGAAAAATCACGCACAAAAGGGGGGGATACTATTTTTACTGACAGTCGATAAACTCGTTAACGTGTGGGGTGTCAAACCTTTTTAGCTCAGCCCTTACCTGGCGCTCATAACTTCATACTATGGGAATTATATTATTACAGACGCTGGAATTTATTCGGTAAAGTTTAGAGTAAACAGAATGTAAATTTTGAAATTATTTTTTGGGAAGGATGATAATTAATCTGTTTTTGAAACCTCATAGATTATCTCTACTTGAATTAATCTACAATCATCGGGAGCACAATCTGCGACTTGAATTGGATCGAAAGATACAAGGGCCACATAAGAAAAAATAGAACTTTGATCAAAAACTTGATGTAAACTACTAATGTCGGTAGTAGAAAACACTTGGGAAAGTGATGTTTGTGTTGAGTTGGTAAGTGTTGCCATAGTATTAGCATTTGATCCATATTGCTTGTAAAGTGTACAAGTCACAGAAATAGATACATCGGAATCGTTTTCCCAAACTCTGCAGCTAAACTCTTTCAATATTGCTCCATGAGGAATTCCATAAACAGGGGAAATGGCTGCGGCATACCCTCCTATTTCTAAAATATTTCGCCAATCTCTTAAATCGATATAGGTGCGTTTAGTCTCATATCCATCTAGAGGTAGAAAGGAATTGCCTTTCAGAATTAATTTCCTTGTTTGATTTGTTGAATAGGTGTAATCTCCTTCTACTTTCAAATCTGCACCCTCTACAGACAATGTATCATTTCCTCTTAGAACTATTCTTGCATCAAAATCAGTTCCTGTAATATCATTTTGAAAATCAATGTATGGTGTTTTACCATTCCCTGTTAATTCAATGCCAACATTTCCTGCAGCATCTGAACCTGTCAATTGAATTCCTTGCTTGTTTGGAGTAAAATCACTTCCACCACCTACAACATGTAGTGCAGAATCTGCTTGAGAAATTCCAACTCCCAACTTTCCATCAACCTTGAGGTCATCAGAAATCTCAAACTCGTCATTGCCGTTATTCCATCTGATAAATTCTCCATTAGATGCTCCATCTTCATAAAATCCAATACCTCTGGTTAATTCTGTATTTCCCAAAAAAATATCATTTCCAACCTCTAGTGTATCACTTACAAAAAGATCCTCATTACTGTCAATCTGGGAGTTTGCAGGAGACTCTACTCCAATTCGATTATAATCCACGGAATTTGGGTCTGAATCACCTACAATAATATTGTCAAAAGTTTTGATGTAACCTTCCACAGTCAAGTCCTCGGTGATTAGTACGTAACCAGAAAGTGTAATTGTAATCACAGCAGAAGCTGTTCCAACTCCAACTGAAATTAATACGATAAACAATACAAGATATGGTGTTCTAGTTAGTTGTTTCTTCCACTCCATTGCCCAAGCTTGCTATTGGTTTGACTTACTTAAGATTAATCATAATTTCACACATTGACTTTAGTTATGGTGCATTTTTCATGCCTATGTGGGGGGATTGTCTTTTTACTAACAGTGGATCAACTCGTTAACACTTTAAAATTAATTTGATAAAGTAATTTGGCAAGTTTGATTCTACTTAGAAATACATGAATTCTTCAAAAAGAGCCAATGTGCTACGCATGAATTTTGAAAGGGCGTTGGAATGATTGAGCAAGTCCCTTACCTGGCGTATGAATTTCCTACACTCATACTTTTGGAATTGTCGGTGCTGAAGTATATCTGGTAAAGTTGAGAGCAAACTTAGATTAAACTCTCTCTTATTTTCTAAAACCTAAATTTAGTGCGCCAAACATGTAACTAAACATCTAGGCTTTTTCCACAGAATAGTATTAAAGTAATATTTGAAGAATAATTTAATGTCTATAACAACAAAAAAATTGACTTCTTTAACCGCAACTACTTTCTTTGCACTTCTTCTGAGCATATCATTTGGAAATCAAGATGCATTTGCACAAACATATCCTGACTTTACATCCATAGCTGATCTAACCTTAAACGGAGATACTGCACAAGTTTCTCCCGTATTGAGACTGGTTCCAGCTATAACGGGTCAAGTTGGAAGTGCTTTCTATGACACCCCTGTCAAAATCGATTCATTTGAAACAGTATTTGAATTTGAACTATCTGACTTAGCAGTCAGTGATGGTGACGATGATGGTGCTGATGGAATTGTGTTTGTGGTTCAAAATGATGCCGCAACTGATAATGCATTAGGATCTGCTGGATCTGCCATCGGATATGGTGGAATTTCTAACAGCGTTGGAGTTGTATTTGATCATTGGATAAATAATAGTCCAGAAACAACAGAAAATATTTCGATTGTATCTGGCGGTATTATTACAACCCATCTGGCAGAAGTACCTTTTAATTTCAATACAGATACAACATACACAGTTTGGATAGAGTATGACGGTACAACCTTGGAGGTATTTATCTCTGACACTGCTACCAAAGGTGCAGCAATCTTAAGTTATATCATTGATATCCCAAGTGAAGTTGGTTCGGATACTGCATATGCAGGATTTACAGCTGCTACAGGAGGCGCCGTTGGAAATCATGATATCTTGAATTGGAATTTCTTAGTTGATCAACCAGTTGCAGGAGAACTCTTGTCACTTGATACATCAGCACTAATGATTGGCGGATTAGCATCAAGTGCAGTATGGATGATCCCAACCCTTGCAGGAATCGCAGGTGCAGGATTGTATCTAGTAAAATTTCGAACAAACAAAGAGTAAAACCTCTTCTTCTTATTTTTTATTCTAAACTCTACAACATAATTTCATATTTTCTTTGGGTCACCTAATGGAAATGGATTAATCATAAGATGCAGGTGCTGGAATTTACCTGGTAAAGTTTAGAGGATACAAAGAATAAATTTTTACAAATGTAATTTTTAGTTGTTTTGCATAGCCTTAAGTCCCCACAAACTATGAAAAGTTATGTCAAAAATTACAATCGATGCTATGAAAGATGGTCCTTGTATAGTCAAAGTGGATGGAGAGCGAGTAGCTGCTCTTTGTAGATGCAATTCATCAGCAAACAAACCTCACTGTGATGGCTCTCATGCAAAATCAGGATTCAAAGCTGACGAAGCACATATTGATGTTTGATTAAAATCAATATCAAATGATTGAACATTTTTTATTCTATTTTTTTGGTTTTTGTAAATAATTTCTTCTAGACATACTTTC
>DATKYM010000043.1:0-10300 GCA_035528495.1 Nitrosopumilaceae archaeon | reverse complement strand
TTTTTCCGTTTGGCAAAGAAATGATTCTTGTAGTTACCTTGGATAATGCAGGTAAACCAAATGACATCATTGACCGTATACAAATTATAGTATCTGGAAATCAATAAATGACATATCATTGCAACCATTGCAGTTTTACTTGAAATTCATGGCAGGGTAATTTTGAAAAAGTACTTATCCATGAAAAAACTCATCTAAAAAATATCCTCTCTAATGACCATTAAATCAAAAAGACATGTCTGAAATTGAATTAAAAATTGAAGATGATGGCAGTTTCTATGCTGACTTTTATATCGCAAAATCCAAAAAATAGATTCTAATCTCTTTTGATAATCAAAGGTATGCTTATGTTCATAAATTATTTAGAAAATTAATAATAAGAGTCGTGGATGTAACACCAACTCCACCTTTTTTCTGGTAGTTCTTCAATAATGGGATGTTTAGTTTTTTTGAAATGTTCTTCGGCATGTTTTCCGGGTGATGATCTATCACATCCAACATGGCCACAGCTAAGGCACATTCTCAACGATCTCCACTGGTTTCCCTTTTTTTCACATTCCTCACAACCTTGAGTTTTTGGAGAAGCAGTCTTTGTTATTTGCTCAAAATGTTTGCATTGTTGTTTTTTATGAAACACCTTCAATAACTCTTCAGTAAATTTCAGGTTTGGCACAAATATTCTTGCGCCATCATCTGTCATTATAGTCGTCTTTGTCAAACCTAGATAAACAATAACGCCTTTTTGATCATTTATTTCAACCATATCTCCAATATCAATTTCACGATTCAAATAATTACTAAGACCTGCTGAAATATTTTTGAGATGGTTTTGTAAGGCTATTAACAAAAGCCAAAATGCGCCTCCTACGGCTATGATTGTTTCTATTGCTAATGAAAATATATCAAATGATGTTCCAATGTATAAGATTTCAACTGCAACTATACCTACTGAAATAAGTCCTGTTAGTTTTTGAATACCTTTTAATCCAAAAAAGAATTTTTTTAAAAAATAGGTGACTCCAAAAAAAATACCTGCAGAAATTGCTATAGATATTATGGCGTAGAAGACTTTATCATCAAATTCAGCCATACGGTATCCTCATTCTATTACTATAATTTGCTTCACTTTGGTATTGTCTCCATTTTTCTGTAGCATTTCAGGCATGACATTCCATAACATATTATTTGATCACTTCCTAAATTTGTTCCAACAAAACCCAAAATGACACAAGCAGAAATTGATGCCCTACGAGTAGGTTGGCTGAAAACTAGATTTGTGATAATAGGAACCTAAAACCATTCAAGTACACCAAGGATTAGTTCAGACATACAAAGAAAGTACACGAATGAAGGCTAGTCATAAAGTTGTCAACATTAACCGAGTTTGTGAAGGTCATAAATCGGTGATACTTTTATTGTTGAAGATTAGATAGCAAGGATTGCAACAAAAGCAGATACAAAGACTATTGCAATTGTATTGAGCAATTTAATTACAGTGTTAAGTGCAGGGCCTGCAGTATCTTTGTAAGGATCACCAATAATATCACCTACAACTGCGATTTTATGTACTTCTGTTCCTTTTTCTCCTTTCATCTCGATTAGCTTCTTTGCATTATCCCATGCACCACCGGTGTTAGCCAAGTGGTATGCTAACAAGATTCCAGTAACAACTGCACCCATCAATAATCCAGCTACTGCAGTTGGACCGAGCAGAACTCCTAGAATAATTGGAGCAGTAATTGCAACAATTGCGGGTTTCCAGAGTTCTTTAATTGAAGCAACAGTGGCAATATCTACACATTTGGCATAATCAGGTTTAGATTCTCCAGTAAGAATTCCCGGATCTGCTTTGAACTGTCGTCTGACTTCATCAACCATCTTTCCTGCAGCGCGAGATACACCGTTGATTAATTGGCCGGTGATGATAAATGGAATCAATCCACCAATTAATAATCCAACAATGATTGCAGGATTTGTTAAACTATAATCTAATTCCAAAATTCCTTCAAAGACATGAGAGGCTTCAAACTGAAATGCCTGAATCATCGCCAAGGCAGCCAAAGCAGCACTTGCAATTGCAAATCCTTTGGTAACGGCTTTTGTAGTATTTCCTACAGCATCTATTTCGTCTGTAACTTTACGGTTTTCTTCACCCATTCCAGTCATCTCAACGATTCCTCCTGCATTATCTGCAATTGGACCAAATGCATCAATACTCAAAACAATTCCTGCAAGACTCAACATGGCCATTGCAGTAAGAGATGTTCCAAAGATTCCATAAAGTACTGGGTCTGCACCTTCAGGAGCAGCTGCTGATGCAATACTATAAGACAAAATAATTGCAATAACTAATGCAATCATAAAGGGTCCTGTCGACTGCATTCCTTTTATTATTCCCATTAAAGTTAATGAGGCATAACCCCATTTTGCAGAGTCTGCAATTTCAATTACAGGCTTTTTCTTGTAACTAGTGTAATAGTCAGTAATTTTTTGAATTACAGGAACTAAAATGACACCAATTACAGAAGAACCAAACAAAGCATAGGATGTAGCCGAATCGTTGATAAATTGTGTTATAAAAATAAAGTTTAGTGCAATGGCAATGATTGCTGAAACATAAAATGAACGATTAAGAGGTTTCATAACATCTGTAATATTTTTAGACCCCACAATTACAACACCAATTATTGATGCAATCATTCCAGAAGAACCAATTAAAATTGGATAAAGGAAAAAGTTTGGCGCGCCAATTAATGCAGCTATTAGCAAGGCTGCAAGTATTGTAACAATATAAGATTCGTAAACATCTGAACCCATTCCTGCTGCATCACCTACGTTATCACCTACGTTATCTGCAATAGTTGCGGGATTTCTTGGATCATCCTCAGGAATATTCACTTCAACTTTTCCTACCAAATCTGCACCCATGTCGGCTGCTTTGGTAAAGATCCCCCCACCAATTCTGATAAACAATGCAATAAGGCTTGCACCAATTCCAACACCTGCAATTGTGATTGGGTCTGGGTAAATCATGTATAGACCTGTAATTGCCAAAAGAGCCATCGCCGGAACTGCTAGACCAACTGTAGCCCCTCCTCTAAAAGCCATAGCAAAGGTTTTTCCCAGTCCACTGCCACTAAGATTGGCAGCTCTAACTGCGGCTTTTACTGTAATTTTTAATGAAATAATTCCTGCAACTGCAGAAAGTGCTGCACCTACTGCAAATGCAATAGCATTTGATGGTGTGAGGAACACTCCGATAATAACTGTTAATGCTATTGCAACTGGAATAATAATTTTCATCTCTCTTTTTAGAAATGCGGCAGCACCTTCTTTTACTGCATTTGAAATATCCATCATTTCTTTTGTTCCTGAAGGTTGTTTAGTAATCCATGCAACCAATCCTCCTGCAACTAAAAATGATGCAATACTTGTAATAAATGGCAGAATTTGAGCAAATTCCATATTATACTCAGCTTGCCTAAATCTTGGAAATATAAATCAAATAGCACTAATTTTCAATCTTTTTTGATATGGCAAAAATGTTTTTCCTCGGAGTCCTTGACGAACTAATTTGTTGAACCTTTTGCCATGGGCAAGATATGGAAACCTCAAATGGATTAGTTCATGCACTAGAGTATTTTCAAGTGTCTTCTCATCTGGAATTTTTCTTACGTTAATGAAAACTAAATTATGCTGCAGATAAGATACGCCATAATATTTGTAAGCAGAAGTTCTTCTACCTTCAGTCACCTCTTTTGGCATATCTAAGACCTCTTTTGTAGATAAAAGAATTTGTGGCTCTGAAATAGAAAAACGGCTAGAGTAGATTCCAATTTTTTCTAATATTTCTAATCTAAGATCAGGGTTTAATTTCACATTATTTTCTCTTTTAATTGATGTTTATCTTAGAACGTTAATTTTTTGTACAAATAGAGTATAACGCATTTGATATAACAGACTTCTTTGGAATTTCAAGTGATTATAGTTTTGGTTATTTTGTTTTTTAGCATAAAGATGGATTAATGGGGTCAGAGTATTTTATAGTGTAATCACGAATCATACAGCCACCGTCTCATCACACCCCAGTTATTCCATTGAATCAAGTAATTTTTGTGTTTTATTTCTAATTTCTGGAGTGACCTTAACAATTACCAACCCCTCGTTTGGTTGGCCATACATTACTACTGAATTTTCGGGAGCGTAAACGCAAACTGGAATTACTAAAAGATCCTCTTCCCCATTAACTGTAATTCTAACAGGTGTGGGCGAGGATAACGCTTTTTTTATTATTCCAATACTTTGATTTGTTATCTCAGCTGCAGGATTATCACATGAAAGATATGTAGAAATCTCAAAATTTTCCCGAATATTTCGCTTTACTCTTTTTTCTTGCCCATCAATAATTTGTAAGGAAGAAACAATACCGAAATCATTCATTTTCTCAGTAGTTCTATCTCCCACCGTAATAATGTAAGACATTTTAGAAATATGGTTTTGAATATTTTTTTGGTTGACCTCACTTTCAGGTAGTAACACCCCTAAAGGAATTTTCAGTTGTTCTCTTAGATTATCAGGTAATTTCACAAGAATCGTAATTAATTAGTGCTGGCCTCGGGAGTAGGTTCTTCATTGTTTTTTTCAGATGCCATTTCTTCTTTTAATCTTGATGCAATAATACTGCATTGTCCTGCAATATTTTTTGCGGCACTTCTAAACGCAATAGCACTTGGGGAATCAGAATGTGAAATCATAATTGGTTTGCCTAAATCAGAACCTGACATGATTCCAGAGTTTAATGGAATTTCACCTAGAAAAGGAATTTTAAACTGCTCGCTTATTCTTTTGGCTCCACCATTCCCAAAAATATAGTGTTTGTCATTACAGTTGGGACAAATAAAGTGACTCATGTTTTCTACCACACCAATAATTGGAACATTTAGTTTTTCAAACATTCCTATGGCTTTTACTGCAACATTACTTGCAACATCTTGAGGAGTTGTTACTACTAAAATTCCAGTAATAGGAATTGTTTGTGCAAGTGTTAAAGGAATATCACCAGTTCCTGGTGGAAGATCTACAATCAGATAATCCAAATTTGACCAATTAGTATCAACTAGAAATTGTTTTAAAATCCCAGAAATGATTGGGCCTCTATAAATTGCAGCTTGGTGAGCTTGCTCTGCAAAGAAACCAAAGGATACCACCTGAAGTCCATTTGATTCAGCAGGTTGCAGTTTGTTGTCTTCTACTTCCATGAATGCATCTTTCATACCAAGCATTAACGGAATACTTGGACCATAGATATCTGCATCAAGTAAACCAACTTTAGCCCCAGTTTGAGATAATGCCAAAGCCAAGTTCAATGATACCGTAGATTTTCCAACACCACCCTTGCCACTTGCAACACCGATAATATTTTTGACCGTTTTCATTGCCGCGTCTTCATCAAGTGAACGACCTTCCATAACTTTGGCAGTAACTTTAAGTTCAAAGTTCTTAACATCGCTTAACTCACCGACAACTTTTCTAACATCATCCTCAATCTCTATA
This sequence comes from Nitrosopumilaceae archaeon, assembly GCA_035528495.1. Classification (GTDB taxonomy): domain Archaea; phylum Thermoproteota; class Nitrososphaeria; order Nitrososphaerales; family Nitrosopumilaceae; genus Nitrosomaritimum. The sequence goes on along the minus strand of DATKYM010000043.1, from coordinate 4,747 downwards.
TTGAATGGGCAAGCCGGTGTTGTAAGCTCTAAAGTAAACTTAAGATTACCGTCATTTAGCTCCAAATCTTTTATCATTCCCATTGAAACAATGTCTTTTTTCAAGTCAGGATCAATTACAGTGCTCAGTTTTTCAAGAACTTGATCTATACCAACCAATGGTGAAAAAGTCCTTTTACTTTATTTAAACATAAGTCAAATAACAAAAAATTCCTCAAATTCACATTAAATCCATAAATCTTTCTCAAAAATAACCTAAATTACCCAAAGATTCATAAATTGAAATTTGTGAAAAATCACAGTTGTTTTCTATATCTACTTTAGGTGATGTCGTTAGGATTCCCCCAAGCTTGTTTGGAACTACTCTAAAAAAGGCAGCATTGAATATTCTCAAAGAGAAGTACGAGAGTATGATTAACGTCGATTTGGGCTATATTATCATGATTTTGGACGCCAAGGTAGAAGAAATGGGAAAGATGATAGCAGGAGATGGTGGAACCTTCCATAAAGTCGAATTTGATGCATTAACATTTTACCCAAAACTTCAAGAAATTGTTCATGGAGAAATTGTAGATATTACAGACTTCGGGGCATTTGTAAGAATAGGGCCAACCGATGCGCTATTGCACCTATCTCAAGTTATGGATGATTATCTAAAAAGTGATGTGAAATCTGGAATGATTCTAGCTAATCAAAGTGGAAGAACATTAAAAGTAGGATCAACTTTACGTGCCAGAATCACTGCAGTTTCATTAGGCAAAGCTGCTACAATGGGAAAAATAGGAATTACATGCAGACAGCCATTCCTTGGTGCAGACGAATGGATTGCAGAAGAGATCAAAAAAGCGAGTACGGGTTCTGATAAGTCTGCAAAGTCTACTGAAGAAGTAAAAGCTGAGGCAAGTTAAAAATGGCCAGAGAAATGGCTTGTAGAAAATGTAAGTTTGTAACAATTGGTAAAGTCTGTCCCAATTGTAAATCTTCAGACTTAACACCTGATTGGAATGGCGTGGTTTTAGTAGTAGAGCCCACAAATTCTCAGATTGCAGCTACTCTTGGTATTAAAACAAAAGGCAAATATGCAATTAAAGTAACATAAAAAATTAATTTAAAAATTTTGGCACCAAATCATTAAAATTCCAACGGAATTATAAAATATCATTGACGTTTAATATAAGAAAAGAGCTACAAAGTTTTTTGTCTGAAGATATTGGAAAAGGAGACATTACAAGTTCGCTTTTATCCAAAAAAATAATTTCAGCCAAAATAATATCTCGAGAAAAGGCAATTGTTGCAGGAGTTAGATTTGCAAAAGAGATTTTTGAAATTAAAGGATGTAAAGCACAGATTTTAAAAAAAGATGGTCAAAAAGTAAATCCAAATCAAGTAATAATGATTATTTCAGGTGACGCAAGAAAAATCCTTACTTGTGAAAGAACTGCTTTGAATCTTTTATCAAGAATGAGTGGGATTGCCACTCAAACAAGAAACCTCATAGAAAAAATACCAAACAAGAAAACCAAACTTTATGCTACACGAAAGACAGCTCCAGGTCTTAGATTTTTTGATAAAGAAGCAGTAAAGATTGGAGGAGGAGAAAAGCATCGATTAAGGCTAGATGAAATGGTCATGATTAAAGATAATCACATCGCTGTAAGTGATTCACTTTTGGATTTGATCAAAAATGCAAAAAAACACTATCAAAATTTCGAAGTTGAGGTTGAAAATAATTCAGATGCAATTTTAGCTGCCAAAGAAGGTGCAACAATAATTATGTTAGATAATTTTTCACCGTCACAGATTAAAAAAACCATCCAGAATCTAAAAATAAAAAAACTTCGCGATAAGGTCAAGATTGAGGCTTCTGGAGGGATTACCTCAAAAAATATTTCCCAATACGCCAAGACAGGTGTAGATATAATTTCAGTTGGAAGTATTACAAATTCTGTAAAAGGAATTGATTTGAGTTTAGAAATTTAATTATTTTTCGCAGATTCTATTTTTTCTAACAATTCTTTAACACCTTTATTTTTAGGATCAATTTCTTTTATGATGTTACAATTGTTAATTGCTTGTACAAAATTACCTAATCTAAAATAGGAATTGGCATTTAGAATCAATACATCAATATCATGAGTGGCAATTTTCAGAGATTTTTCAAAATGAGGAATTGCGGTCCTATACTTGCCTTTCATATAATAAATTCCACCAATAATAAACAAAACATCATTTTCATCAGGATTATCTTTTAGAATCTTGATCCCTATTTTCAACGCCGAGTCATATTTTTTTTCTTTAACTAATTGTCGCAGTTCCTTCTTTTTTTTTGAAATATTTTTTTTCGTTGGATCCTTTGAACCAAATCCAAATATCCCTACCAAGTTATCATCAAATTAAAGTACCCAAATAATACCCTTAATGTGCCTAAAACTATCAAAAATGAAAGTTGTAAACTATGATAGATTAACTAATTGCAAGCATTCTATCTATTGCCAATCTTGCCTTGTCTGCTATTTCTTTAGGTACAGTAACCTCATACTTGTCTTCAACTAGAGAGTCGTAGACTTTTTCTAGAGTATGCATCTTCATGTATTGACATTCTGCTTTTTCTGAGGCAGGAAGAAATGTTTTACCAGGATTTTGTTGCCTCATACGATATAAAATTCCAGTTTCAGTAGCAACAACAAAGTTTTTTGCCTTTGATTCATGAGCACGATTTAGCATTCCCTCGGTTGATAATATGGATACATTTCTATCATCAAAACTTCCAGATGCCAAGTCATACATCATTGGAGTAGTACAGCTGCATTCAGGATGGATTAGAAATTCGGCGTCTTTCATAGAATCTAATTTTTTTGTAATATCGTCAGGGGTAATTCCTGCATGAACATGGCATTCACCTGCCCAAATATGCATATTTTTTCTGCCAGTCATTTTTGCAACATATGAACCCAAAAACATATCAGGTAAAAATAAAATATCTTTGTTTTCAGGTATTGCCTTTACGACGTTTACGGCATTTGAGGAGGTGCAACAGTAATCTAATTCAGATTTAATTTCAGCAGTAGTGTTGACATAACCAACAGTAATTGCATCAGGATGTTGTTTCTTCCAATTTTTTAATTCATCTATTGAAATAGAGTCAGACAATGAGCAGCCTGCTTGTAAATCTGGAATCAAAACTTTTTTGTTAGGACTAATAATAGCTGCAGTTTCGGCCATAAAGTGAACACCACAAAACAGAATTGTTTTTTGATCAACTGTTGCTGCCTGCTTTGATAGACCCAATGAGTCACCTGTAAAATCTGCAACATCTTGAATGCCAGGTATTTGGTAATTATGGGCAAGAATTACGACATCTTTTTGTTTTTTTAGGCGTGTAATCTGTTCTTTTAATTTTGAAGTATCTTGAACTAACATGGTACATAGAAAAATGAAGGTAAATAGAATTTAAAGAATAAGAAGATGTCAATTATCCCATTATATTTTGTCAATGATAGCAATTTTTGCCATATTATGTGCCAATTTGAATTTCATTTGAGCAATATTTTCTCAAAGTCTCTATTGCTGAAAGAATTGCCAACCTGCTAGTTTTAGGATTATTCAAATCAGGATAATTTTCGATTGTAAAAGTCATTTTTCCAAAACTTCCATGTGCCTCAATATGATGAGTGTTTTTATCAGTTTTAGGATCTGCCAATATTTTGACCTTGGTATGTTCACTTCCAATCCCGGTAAGAGACAGCAAAGCTGCAACGTTGATGTTTGCAGGAAACAGAGAAACTGCTTCTTTTGCAGTTCCTTGAAAAATTACAGTTTCTGAGATAAGAGAATCCAAATCAATATCAGAAGTTTCAAAAAATTTTGCACCCTTTAGTGATCTGGGGTGTTTTGTTGTGGTAATTGATATAGAGTCTAATTCATTTTGAACCGATTTTATTCCATCCAAACCTGCAATTGCACCAGAGGGAAGATAAATTGTTTTTTTGAAATCCTTGCACGCATCAGATAAAATTTCATAGACAGATTCATCAAGTAATGCCCCTGCGCTCATAATCATCAAATCTTTTTTATTTTGCAAGACACTCAATGCAATATCTTTCACTGCATCTTGTGATGCAGCTTCAACTACAATATCAATTGGATTAGATGATAATAAGTGAGGGTTTTCAGAAATTTCAGGTTTGTTTGTTAATTTTTCAACTAGCTTAGATGATGCGGTTTTTGATGCATCATAAACATGAGTAAGTTGTGCTGGAATTTTTCCGGAGTCAATTGCCAAAGCTATTTGGGTTCCGATAGCTCCACACCCTAGCAAACCAATTCGCTTCATTAAATTAATCAAGAAATTGTTGCCTAATTAATTTAGTCCGATTAGCCACTATGGGCTAGTACCCAAAATTTGCCATAGATAGATCTAATCAAAGGCAATTTTCAATTATTTTTTGTGTCAATTGTGATTAAAAAGTAGAATTTGTCATCAATATATTTAAGATGAAAAAAGAAGGGAATGTGTGAAAAAATTGGTTAAAAGTAAAATTGTTTTTGGATTTACATTATTTTTGATATTTTCTTTGGCAATCCCTGTAAACGCCGAGATAGAAGCTCCAAAAAAACAATTAAAAAAAGGAATTGCAATCGAAGATATTACTTGCAAGAAGGGTCTTGAACTAATAATTCGAAATAATGGATCTCCAGCTTGTGTAAAGCCTAGTACTTCAGAAAGATTCCAAAGTTTAGGGCTAGCC
>DATKYM010000042.1:0-81588 GCA_035528495.1 Nitrosopumilaceae archaeon | reverse complement strand
AGTTATTTTCTAGGGGGTAATCAATTAGATCCCATTAAATTAACAACGATTCCTATTCAAACCGATATTTCTTCTGAAATTAAAACTATTTCTATACCTAAAGAAATGATTGTTTTGGTCCAACAAGATATCAGATCTTTTTGGAATGAAAATTATGATATTGAAATTAAAGTTTTTGATAAATCTGTAAATCCAAATCCACAATTTTATCAAAGTCTTGGAGCAATCAATCAAGCTGAGGTTGATGTAACATTAACAGACCTTGACGGTATTGAATTAGCACATCTTACAGGTCAAACAAATTCCAAGGGTTTCTGGAAAGGAGATTATTTTATATCTCAAAATCTTGTTTCAGGTGGAAAATATTCTGTTGAAGTAAGTGTAACATATTTGGGATCAAATAATTTACAGAAATCTGAAACTATAATTATTGCAGATACTTCAAATTCCAAAAATTCTGGCTAAAATAAAAAAGAAAAATTAGATACAAATAGAAAATTATTAAGTCAAATAAATTACACGCAACTTTTAAACATTTTATTTTTGTAAATATTATAGAAATATGGATTATAATATAATGAATTATGATACCCTCGTTAAACGAATTAGAATGTACATGAGTAAATTTGAGGGGAATTATTCAGATTGGTACGTTGGAATTGCAAAAGACATAGATGAGGAATTATTTGAACAACACAAAGTAGACGAGAATGGGATTTGGATTTCATTTGGCGCAGATACAGATGAAATCGCCAAAGAGGTTGAAAAATATTTTCTCGAAAAAAATTGTGATGGAAATCCTGTAAAATTAGATGAGAATATTAGAATTATCTATGCCTATAAAAAAAATTCTAAAACGGTTCCATAAAAATAATTTTATAAAAAAACAAAATTAATTTTATTAAATTTGAGTTATGAATTATTTATCGAAATTATCATTTTTATAAAATATTTTAAAACTAGTTAAAACTTATTTTGTAGAATCTCCAAGTTTGTCTTTGTTAAATATAATAAAACTAATCGAAAAAACTATGAGCATTGCTATTCCAGTCACGTATGCATAGTTAAAACCAACTCCTGGATGATCTTGTTCATGAAATGTATGGATACCGAAAGTGAGAATCAACAAAACTATGCCTAATATTGTTAGTTTTTGATGAAATTCCATTAATTCTGATTTATTGATATGTATATTAATTTAGAAAATTTTGAATCATAAAATGTCATATACTTCATTTTTAATTTGAAAAAAATTTGAATTATTTGTTATCTAAAATTCCATCTAATTATTTTGAATTTCTTCTTTTTTACGCCTGCGCATAACAAAAATTACTATTGCAATTATTACAACAATTGGAATAAGAATCATCATAGTATAATCTTCAGATTCCTCAGCTGATGGCTCTGGAACAAAAATTGTGGTTTCATATGGAAGAAAAATTTCATCTCTCACGTTATCTTTGTATCTTACAGTGATTTTAATTTCATGGTCTCCATATTTTGGCTCCCCATCAAATTCTATTGGTATGTTAAATGGAACAGGAGAATCTATTTCAATTTCATCAACAAATTGTGATTGTTTTTTTATATTTGAATCACCCAGGGGTTCTAGTGAAACAAAACTGAATAAAGCATCTTCATTTCCTTCATTAATAATTTCTCCAACTATCATTTGAGTATCTGCTAATTCAATTACCCTAATCCCATAAACCGTAAGATCAATTAGTCCTTTAATGTAAAAATCAACGATTTTATCAATTGTGTGTGCATCACCATGTGAGTTATAGTAGGAAATTGATAATGGGATTCGTAAAGTTTCCCCCTTTAGATTTTCAGGAACGTATATTGTTGCAGTAAGTTGTCTTGAAGACTTTGGATCTATATTTCCAACATCCCAATTAGATTCTAAAATAACTACATTTTCTATATTTGTAGTAGAAGAAGTAGTAGATGCCATTTCTGTTTGAGTATTGGATGCAACAATATCTACGCTAGAAATAGGTGCAGTACCGTCATTAGAAATTTCGATAACCACATCATTTGTTTTTAAAGATGTTAAGAATGGATCCACGGCTTTAACATTAATTACGCTATCTCCTGTGACTTTGAAAGTAAATTCAGAAAAAGACGTTCTTACACCTGATTCTCTTAATCTTGAATAATCAACCTTGACAGTGGCTGGATATTGTTGAATCTGGGCATTATTCTCTATGTTTACAAAAAATGTCAAGTGGAAATTATCTCCTGCAAGAGAATTTGAACCACTATCAGCATAAATAATTGATCCCGGACCATCAGACCCTGAAAAGACAAGTGGTAAGGATAATTGGCCTCTAATTCCTGTAATATCTTGTGTACCTACATTAGCCAATACAACCGTAAATGGTACGTTTGAATCACCTGGTTCAATTTCAATTTTTTGTTCTAAAGTTCCAAAATATGCATCTAGAAATTTTACGTCGGAAAAATCTCGTTCAAAAGGTGAATTACCAAATCCTCCAGAACTAATTTGTGCAAAAGAATTATCAAATACAAGTGGAATTAAAAGTAACATTGTAATTGAAAGCATTGTTTTCGAATTAATCATGCCAATACCTCCAATTCTGATGGTTGTTTTCCTTCAAAGGCTTTACCATCTTTGATTGTAATTATTTTATCTACATCGCCAAAGTGTTCTGGTTCGTGTGTTACAATAACAAAGGTTTGATTAAGTTTTTTTGCCATTGACTTCATCAATTGAACCACTTTATCAGAGGTAACTGAATCTAAATTTCCAGTTGGTTCGTCTGCCAAAACAATAGATGGGTTATTGATTAATCCTCTAGCTATGGCTACTCTTTGTGCTTGTCCTCCAGAAATTTTATTTGCTCTTTTATTCATTTGAGGTTCTAATCCTACGGTTTTTAAAAGATCGCGAGCATCTTTTTCAGCAGAACCATTCGCTCCACTAATCTGTCTTGGTAGCAAAACATTCTCTAAAACAGTTAGATCAGTAAGTAAATTTGAAAATTGAAAAATAAACCCTAATTTCTTGTTTCTAAATGTCGATATTTGATTTTCACCAAGTTTTGTAGTATCAACTCCATCAATGAAGACTTTACCTTTTGTTGGGCGATCTAAAAGTCCAATCATATTTAGAAGAGTAGATTTCCCTGATCCAGAGCTTCCAACAATTAATACAAACTCGCCTTTTTCAATAGAAAATGAGGCATTATCCAAAGCTTTCACTTGATTTTCCCCAATTCCATAGATTTTTGACAAATCATTAACTTCGAGAACCTTAGACAGTGCGCATCGCCTCCACTGGTAATAGCTTGGTAGCTCTATAGGATGGATAAAGAGATGCAATGATTGCTAATGTAAATGACAATAGAGCCGTTTGAATTATTTTCTCCGGGTTGTAATTTACTTCTAAGGGAATGCTGTTCATGAATGACATATTAGTTTCCTTGGCATAAATTGTATATCCCAATCCTGCAGCTGTACCTACCCCAGCACCAATTGCACCAATAATCATTCCTTGAAAAATAAAGATGATTAGTATATCTTTTCTTTTTGCACCAATTGATCTCATAACTCCAATTTCTCTTGTTTTTCCATTTACAAGCATCATCTGAATTGTAACTATGGCAAAGGCTGAGGACATCATGCCAAAGTAACCAATCAAATTTATCATGGCAATGCCAGATCTAAATCCAGCTAATTGTTCTTCTGCTGATTCTTCTATTGTCTCAGCAACAAAATCATCATTTGGAAAAGCAGCCAAAAAGAATTCTTTAACTTCCATTGCTTTGGTAGGATCATTTAGCTTTACCATAAAAGAGCTAGATTCGCCTGATCTGCCCATCATATCACGCAAAGTATCAATATGCATAACTACACTATAATCCAAACCCTGACCACCAGGAGATTTTACAATTCCAGCTACATTAAATCTTCGAACTTGATCTTCACCTGTTCTATCAACAATAAGCAATTTTAAACTATCACCTACTTCTGCATTACCAAGATCAGTTGCAACGTTGGTTCCCAAAACTACAGAATTTCGATTAAGAACATATGTTCCTTCAGCAACAGTTTCATGTGCAGTAGATGCTTTTACATCTCGGATTGGATCAACTCCTACAACTGGAACCCTAGTTTCTTCAATTAGTTTTCCATTTTTTGTCATATTGATTTCAGCAGATGAGGACAACCTCGGTGTTGCACCCTGTACAAATGGAATTCGCTCAAACCAATTTACCAACGCTAAATCAGACTTGTCGATGTAGTCTGCCTCATCAGTAACAAGAACATCACCATTACGATAATTGCTAATATCACGAACAATAGCATCAAACAAACCCTGAAAAATTACAAAATTGACATGGATTACTAAAATTCCAATCGTTACAGCTAAAACGGCACCAATAAGACTACCTTTTTTATTAAACAACATCCTTTTTGCTAGACGCAACCGGTAATCCATGAGTAACCTAATTTCTGTCTAATATTTAATGTAATTGTAGTTTGGTGCTAATATAACAGACAGTTTTATAAGGAATTAGGGGTTTCTATATTGTAATAGATGGAATAAGATGCTAAATTGGACAATTCAGATATCAAAATACTAAGCAGATTATTGAATAATTGTAGAGAATCAGATAGGCAAATTGGTAATGCTTTGGGAATTTCTGGCAGTTCAGTCAGAGCACGAATTCGTAAAATGGAAGTTGCACAAATTATTGAGAATTTTACCGTAAAAGTTGATCCGCCTGTACTAGGTTTAGGAGTTTTGTACATTGTTGTATCCGGTCAAAACATTCATGAAATTTTAGAGCAAATTAGACTAGTCGGTAAACCATGTTTTATTGTTCCATGTATTGGAGGTGTTACTGTTTGTGGAATTGTAGCAAAGGGAAACATGGATGAGAAACTGGAACTTGCAAATAAATTAATGAAAGGTGTTAGAGTGTTATCTATTTTCGAATCAGAAAATCTTGGATATAATTCTAATTTAACTAAAACCGATTTAGATATTCTAGAACAATTAATAAAAGATCCAAGACAGAAAATTGAAAGTATATCAAAAAAAACTAATTTTTCCACCAAAACAGTTACAAGATGTATAGAAAAATTAAATGAAAATGAAGGAATTCAATTTACCTTAACATATAATCCTACTAAAATTAAAGGATTTATTCCACATGCAATACTTGTATGGATTGAGGGAAATATTAAAAAAACTCTAAAAAAAATTGAAAATAATTTTTCAGATTCATTTTTACAGATTCCATTTATTGCAAAAAATCAAATTGTCTTATTTATGTATAGTAAGGATATTTATGAAATGGATGAGCTAACCCACAAGGTAATAAACCTTGAACATGTTAAATCAGCAGATTTGTTTATCCCCAAAAAAATGACATTTCTTCATGAATGGTTAGAATTGGCGATAACCGAATCAAAAAATTCACCAACACTTCATCTTCTTTATCAAACGAATTAAATATTATCAAAATTTTAGTTCTTACATGAAAAAGAAAAAAATCTATGAAGGTAAAATTTTAGGTCTTAGTGTTTATTCCGGGTTAATTGAAGGAAGAAAAGTAAAAAGAGAAATGATTGAGCACAGAGGTGCAGCAGCGATGCTGGCTTTTGATGAAGATAAAAAAGTAATTCTTGTTAAACAACACAGATTCCCTCACGGATATGTGTTAGAAATACCTGCAGGAACGATGGAAAAACAAGAAGATCCTATAAAATGTGCCTTTAGAGAATTAGAAGAAGAGACAGGGTATAGAGCAAAAAAAATGGCGCCATTAATTACCTACTATCCTTCAATAGGTTACAATACGGAGGTAATTCACTGCTTTCTAGCGTCAGGACTAAAAAAAATTGCTGACTTGACCCTAGATGATGATGAAATATTATCAGTGGTGAAAGTAGATTTGAAGAAATTACTAAGAATGATTAAAACTGGAAAAATCCAAGACTCAAAGACTATTTGTGCTGTTCTAACTTATGCAGCTAAGAAAAATTTATTCTAATTATTTGTAGTAAATGGGTTGTATAAGATCTACTACATCAGCCCATGATTTGGCAATTCTCTCAAACATATAAACAATATCTAAAAAATCAATTGGAATTTGTTTTTTATTTCCTAACGTGGTTCGAAGTTTTGAAAGATTTTCTTGAAATTCTATATGTGAAGCTATAGCTTCTATTGCAATTCTTCTATCAGGTTTTGTAAATGCATCAATTGATTTTTCTGCTAAACTACTAAAATTTCGGACAATTAGATATACTTTTTTCAAAAGTTCTTGTGGTAAAGAAGAATCATAAATAAAATTTGCAAGCTCCACTATAGTATCACCAGCATTTTCTAAAAGATTTGCAGCAACTCGATAATCTAATACATCTATATTTTCAAGATTAAATATATTTGCTAATCTTTTATCAACAAGCGTACTTCTAATCAAACGTACAAGAAGAAAATATTGACGATTAACCTCAACATCTCTTTTAGATAATGTTTTCAAATTTGATTTATCATCAGAGATTAAACCATTTGATACATCATCATACATTCCAAGTGCAATAGAACTCATTCTTTTGAGAATTTTTTCCGGATTTAATGTAGCAGTATCTAAAAGAAATTGCATGTTTATTTTTGAAGCATCTTCTTCAATGATTTCCATTCCAACCAATCCTCTCATAGAATTTCGAATTTTTTCTCGGTCTTCTCCAGGAATAATTGATTGTGAGTTTATTTGAATAACATCATATCCTAAAAGATACGCACCTGTAATGTTTGCAACTATGTTTTCTTCCATAGGTAGGGGATATGAGATTACAAGTTCTTTTGTGGAACGAGTTTCTTTATTTGCAGAAATTGAAAGACTGTCCTGACCAGTTTCAATTTCTACCTGGCTTCCTTTAGTGAGATTAGAAGCATCAACCCATTCTTTTGGAAGGGATACCAAGATACTGCTCCCGATTTTTTGTAGGCGTCGAACAAATTTAGTCAATTTAAACTAATTTATATAATTTAAGCCATATTCTTATATTTTGTGTATAGTTTAAACTTAGATCGATGGAGGCTGTTGCATTTTGTCCTGCACATGTTACTGGATTCTTTAAAGCACATTTTGAGGAGAATGAAGAGGCTACAGAAAAATTTGGTTCTACGGGTGCCGGGTTTTCTATTAAAGAAGGTGTCACTACCAAAGTGATTATTTCACCTTGGATTAATCAAAATTTAAAATTTAAGATTTCAACAAAAGGATTTCAATCAGATAAAACAGATGTTTCTGAATTTGTATTAAATGAATTTCTAAAGTTGGGAAACTTTGAAGGTATTTTCTTTGATATTGAACATCAAATTTCAATTCCTGTTGGATATGGTTTAGGATCTAGTGGCGCCGTCGCATTATCTCTTTCATATGCACTAGATCAAGTTCTCAATACAAAATTAGATAAAATAGAAATTGGTAAAATTGCACACAGTGCAGAAGTAAATTGTAAAACGGGCCTGGGTGATGTATTGGCATCATATTATGGTGGATTTGAAATTAGAGTAAAGCCAGGAGCTCCTGGTATTGGAAAAGTTGAGAAAATAAATACTAAGAATATTTCAATTATCATGATATGTTTTTCACCAATTTCCACGCACAAATTCATTAAAGAACAACTATCTAAAATTAATGGGCTAGGAGGAAAAATGGTAAAAAAATTACTTGAATCAAAAGATTATGATCATTTCCAAGATATGTCATTAGAATTTGCAAAGTATGTCGATGTAATGACTCCAAGAATGGAGAAATTAATTGAAGAATTATCACAACATGGAATTAAAAGTGGTGTTGCACTTTTTGGAGAAACTGTTTTTTCAATGGTACCTAAAGAATTGGAATCCAAAGTTGTAGAGATTTTCAAAAAATATCCTGAAGGAAAAATAATCAAGTCACAATTAGATGTACAAGGAGCCAGAGTTCTTACAAATTAATTGAATCTTAATGTCTTTAATTCCTAAATCTCATCCGCGAGCAAAATCCTTGCTAATTCGTGAAAAACTAGTAGCTGGTTTTGATAATGGATTGGTTGCCAAAGAAGGTCTTCTCGCCCAAGGAAGAGGGGAGGCTTTTGATTATTTACTGGGGGAAAAAACAGGAAAATCTGCAAAATCTGCAATCAAAGCAGCTGCTGCTCAGATCTTGTTGGCAAAATTATCTGTAATTTCAGTGAATGGAAATGTTGCGGCATTGTGTCCAAAGGAAATAGTAAAACTTGCCAAACAAACCGGCTCTAAAATTGAGGTAAACCTCTTTTATTCTAACAAAAAGAGAATGGATAACATCGTAAAAATATTAAAAAAAAATGGAGCCAAGGAAATTTTAGGCACAAATCCTGCTACTAAAGCCACTTTATCAGGAATTGATTCAGCAAGAAGAATTGTAGATAGATATGGAATCTTTGCAGCCGATGTTGTAGTTGTCCCTCTTGAAGACGGAGATAGAACTTTGGCTTTAAGAAAAGCTGGAAAGAAGGTTATCACTTTTGATCTAAATCCTCTTTCGAGAACTTCCCAAACAGCTAATATTACAATTGTTGACAATGTAACTCGATCAATGGATTTGTTAATTGAAAATTGTAAAAAATTATCTAAAAATAATATAAAAACTCTGGAAAGAATTTTAACAAATTTTGATAACAAAGAAAATCTTTCTAATAACATTAAAGAAATTAAAAATAATTTGACAAGGAGGTCTCGCATTGCATAAGTCTGTTCAAGACATAATTAACATGAAAAAGCATGAAAAGAAAATATCTGTAATTACTAGTTATGATTATACCCTTGGATCATTATGTGATAAAGCTGGAATAGATATTCTTCTTGTGGGGGATAGTGCAGGAATGGTAATGCTTGGTTATGAGAATACTATTCCTGTAACAATGGATCAAATGTGTATGTTTACAGAAGCTGTAAGTAGGGCAAGACAAAATTCATTGCTTGTCGCTGATTTACCCTTTATGTCGTATCAAGTAAACATTGATGAGGCTATAACCAATTCTGGGAGATTAATTAAAGCTGGAGCCGATGCAGTCAAACTTGAAGGTGGTGCTGCAATGGCAGAAACAATTAGTGCTATTGTTGATATTGGAATTCCAGTTATGGGACATATTGGTCTACAACCACAAACAACCATTTTGTCGCAGGGATATAAAGTTCAAGGAAAAACAAAAGAAACCGCATTAAAATTAATTGATGATGCTAAAGAGCTTGAAGAAGCTGGTGTATTTAGTATTGCATTAGAAATGGTAAGCCATGAGGTGGCAGAAATAATTTCTGAAACAATTAAAGTTCCAACCATTGGAATTGGATCTGGAGTTGGATGTAATGGTCAAGTCCTTGTAGTTCAAGATTTACTTGGGATGTATGAAAAAATAAAACCAAAGTTTGCAAAACGATATCTAAATTTATCTGAAGATATTGTAAAGGCCCTTGAAAATTACAAAACAGATGTAGAATTAGGCACGTTTCCCTCTCAAGAAAACTGGTTTTCAATGGATGATAATGAATTGAAGAAATTACGAGAAGAAATTGGCAGATGAGAAAAAAAGTTAAGAGAATGAATCACCCTTCACTAGATATTGTAAATTCTTCAGGTTTTGAATTATCAGGGAAAAAAATTGTACTTTGTGTTGCTGGAAGTGTTGCAGCATACAAAGCAATAGAACTGGCAAGATTGTTAATGCGACATGGCGCAGAAGTAACATGTGTTGTAAGTAACGCAGTAACCAAATTGGTACAACCAGATTATTTCAAGTGGGCTACTGGAAACGAGGTAATTACAAAACTTACCGGAGAATTAGAGCATATTAGGTTAGCAGATTATAATCAAGCAGATTTGATTGTGGTTTATCCGGCAACGGCAAATACTCTTGGTAAATTAGCCAACGGAATTGATGATACTCCAGTATCCACTGTTCTTACAGTAGGATTTGGATCCAAAATTCCCATTTTGATGTGTCTTGCCATGCACGCATCAATGTATGATAATATTGCAGTAAAGAAAAATATTGAATTTTTAAAAAATAAGATTGTATTTCTAAACCCCCAAATGATTGAAGGAAAAGCTAAGGCATCAGAGCCTGAAGATGTTTTAGAATATGTTCTAAGAAAATTTGGATTTTCATCTATTTTAAAAAATAAAAAAGTCCTAATTACTGCTGGACCAACAATTGAATATATTGATCCAGTGCGAGTAATTACAAATCAAAGCTCTGGGAAAACAGGAGTTTTGTTAGCATCCGAACTAATTTCTGCCGGATCTAAAGTAACTCTAGTTTACGGTCCAGGAATTGAAAAACCACCTAAAGGAGCTAAAGTAATCAAAGTTTTGACCACTAAAGAAATGCATGATGTTGTAAAAAAAGAAATGAAAAAGAAATTTGATGTAGCAATAATAGCTGCTGCAGCTGCAGACTATACCCCAGAAAATCCAAGTAAAAAAAAGATAAAAAGTACCCATGATGTAATCAAAATTAGCCTCAAAAAGGTACCAAAAATTATTGATCAGATTAAAAAATATCAAAAAAATATAATTTTAGTTGGTTTCAAAGCAGAAGTCAATCTCTCAAGAAAGGATTTGATAATATCGGCTCAGAAGAAATTACAAGAATCAAATGCAGATATGATTATCGCTAATGACATAGGTTCACCACGATATAAAAAAAACCCTGAAAATAATGAAGTATTAGTTATTGATTCAGGAAAAGTAAGATCTTCAGGATGGAGAAAAAAACAAAATATTGCAAAATTTATCAGAAAAGAGATTGAAAATAAATTAAAATGAAAAAATCAGAACTTCGAAGACTTGTTGCCGAATATAAAGAAATTAAGATAAAACTAGTAAAAGTTCATAATAATAAATTAAAAGAAAAATTAAAAGAAATAGAACATAGGTATTTTCATGAGACAGGGAAAATGATAAAGCCTGATATCAAAAAGAGATTACATAAAATAGATCAAAAATAATAGAAAACTAAAATTGAAATTTAATCATACAGAATACAAAAAAAGAAATATTTCAATCTGGAATGAAGTAGCTCCTCGTTACCATAAGAGATGGGCTAGTATTAACCAAGGTCCATTTCAAAGCACTTCAAAATTAATTCAACTTTTAAATATCAAAAAGGGGGATAAAGTACTTGATCTTGCTTGTGGTACAGGAGTAGTTACAAAAAAAATTAGAAGAGAGATAGGTCGTTTTGGATATGTTGTTGGGGGAGATTCATCAATTACTGCAATTAAAATTGCAAAAAAATGGATTGGAGTAAAATCAAATTTAGATTTTGTAAATATTGATGCTGAAAATTTTTATTTTTCTAAAAAATTTGATATCATTACTTGTCAGTATGCACTCTTCTTTTTTCCAAATTCTCAAAAGGCATTAAAAAATATCAAAAAAAATCTCAAAAAAACAGGCAAATTAGGCATAACAGTACATGGAGCAGCAAAAAAAGTTCCTTTTTTTAGCAGTATTTTTGATGCAGTTACTGAATTTATTCCTGATTATGTTCCTCCAGGATCTCCTGATTTAGATAGATTTGGAACAAAGTCATCTCTCAAAGACGAAGTAAGAAAGGCAGGGTTTGGTAAAATTATTGTAAAAGACTTTGTTTTCAAATTTAATCCTGGAACATTTGAGGATTATTGGAGAAATTATCTTAGATATGTTGCAAAACCATTAAAAGAAAAACTAGACGCACTTGATAGATCAAAAAGGGTAAAGTTGGAAAACACAGTTAGGGAAAATGTAATACCATACACTTTGAAAAATAAAACAATAGAATTTCCTTGGGAAGTTTTAATTTTAACTGCAAAAGTTTAGCGCAAACAGAGAATAGCTTATTTCTTTTCTGCATCTATCATTAAAACAGGACAAGAGGTATTTTCTACAATCTTTCTTGACACACTTCCTAAAGATAGAAGACTTTTGAATCCTTTGAGCTTTCGTCTTTTTGCCATTACAATCAGTTCGATTTTTTGATTTTTTACTATTTTTAAAATTTCTTCAGCCGCAGATCCAATTACAACTTTTTGATGAGAATTTATTTTATTTTTTTGGCATGTTTCTACTCGCTTAGCCATCTCTTTTTCCATTGCTATTTTCATCTCTTTTTTTACCTGTGCAATCTCTTTTTCGATTTTCGTGGCTAGGGATACATGAAGGGTAAGCATTGGAACGTGTGGAAAGTCCTCTATCACATGGAGTAAAATTATTTCAGATGCAGATGATTTTGCGATATGAATTGCATGTTTGAGCGCCAAATCTCCTGCAGGAGTACCTGCGTGCGGAACAAGAATTTTTTGGTACATGATATTTCATGACAGCAGATTGTCCTTATCTATTTAACCCATAATTTTCAAACATGATTTTCATTAATACAAATCATCGTCATTACTTTAGTTATATCGCACTTTTCGTGACTGCAAGTAGGGCTTTCCCTTTTTACTTACAGTTGATAAACTCGTTAACACTTTACAGACAAAAATTTCTTGAAAAACCAAGTCTGCCAACTAGTACCAAGTAGGAATTATTCATAAATCACACTCCAACACGAATAAAAGGTTAAGAATTTAGTCAACTTTAACTGCAAAAAATTAGGAATGAAGGGAACATGGTAAAAGATTCAAAAAAGAAAGAAGATAAACCAAAAGAATCTCAGTTTAAGAAATTTCTGATTAAGCGTGCTCCAATTTACCTGGCAGCTATAGCAATTCTTGTTATTTTTATTGTACCTGATTTAACAAAGTCTGATTTACAAAGTAGTTATCGCCAAACTTTAACTGAAGAAGAAAATCTAGTTGTAGATTCTTTGATGAAGTATAATGGTCCTAATGAAGAAGGCTATAATCTTAAAGATGCAATATCAAATGAAATAAGTGAAGAATATCCTAAGGAGAATATTTATGACAATAAAAATACCAAAGTAAATGTAGTAGTTTCTAAAATAGAGAAGGAAATGTATCAAGTTGTTTTTAATTTTGAATCACACAAGGATGATTTTCATTATGATTGGAACATCGATATGGAAACAGGGGATGTTAAGGGAAATGATGAAGATTCTAAATACATTATTGATTTAGTAGATTTTTATGATTAAATTTTGTAAAAATTAGCCTCAAATTGTTACTAAATCTTTTGTAAATTTATGCATAACAATTGGTTTTTGTTTTACGATTAACGAGTCTTCAATTCTAATTCCAAATTTATTTGGAATGTAAATACCAGGTTCTACTGTAATTGCCATGTTTTCTTTAAGTTGTGTGTTACCCCGATAAGATACATTTGGTACTTCATGAACCTCTAATCCGATACCATGCCCAGTTGAATGGATAAAATATTTACCATAATTTTTATCTTCAATGTATTTTCTACATGCAAAATCAACATCTTTAGTATTTACATTTGGTTTTACAGCCTTTAATCCAAGCTTTTGTGATTCTTTTACAACTTCATAAGCTTCCTTTGCTTCTTGAGAAATTTTTCCGATTGCAAATGTTCGTGTCGAGTCAGAAACATATCCCTTGTATCTTAAAGTTAAATCCGCCACAACAAGATCTCCTTTTCTAAATTTTCTTTGAGTAACTTGTGCATGTGGTAATGCACCATTTGGGCCTCCTGCTATGATAAGAGGATTAAGAGTAGATTTGTAACCAGTGTCAAACATTTGTTGTTCTATGGCATATCCCATCAAAATTGATTGGAGTTCAGATTCTTTTTGACCTATTTTCATTTTTTTAGAGCAAATATCAAACATATTATCGATTATTTTTGAACCTTTTTTGAGAATTTTTATCTCATTTTCATCTTTAATTATTCGAGAATTATAAAATGGTTCAGTAGATGATTTAATTTTTGGAATGGATTTTTTCAATGAAGTCATAATGGAAAAATCGTTGCAATCAGTACATGCTTTACTTTTCTTAATTTTTGAAACTAATGAAGAAATTAACCCGATTCCCCTTTCTCCTGTAATAACATTACAATCCTTGGATTCTTTTTTTGCTCGTCCTACCTCAAGCTCAGGAGCAATAATTGAAGTATTTCCGCCTTTTTCCAATATTCCAATTGCCTCACCCCAAAACCCAGTCAGGTAGAACAGATTCTCAGGCTCAAATGTTACCAAGGTATCGCATCCGATCTTATTGGCAAATTTTAGAAGATTTCTTCTACGTTCCTTCACAAAAAAATAACCTACTTTTCTTAATTTATGTATGATGTAAAGTTTGTATATCCGAATTTGGGGTTTGATAACTATGGCAGAAGCGAAGAAGAAAGTAGTTGCATTACTTTCTGGGGGACTAGATAGTCAACTAGCTGTAAGAATGATGCAAGAGCAAGGTTTTGAAGTGTCAGCTGTTGCAATAAAAACTCCATTTTGTGATTTTGATTGTGGGCGAGGATGTGGATTCGAAATTAGAGAGCGAGCAGATGATCTAAATGTAAATCTAAAAACAGTTTATCTTGGTGATGAGTATATTGAAATGCTAAAGCATCCCAAATATGGAAGAGGTGCGGGTTTCAATCCTTGTGTTGATTGCAGATCTATGATGTTCAAAGCTGCAGAAAAACACATGAAAGAAATTGGTGCAGAGTTTATAATTTCAGGAGAAGTACTAGGGCAAAGACCCATGAGCCAACATGCTCCCGCATTAAGAACTATAGAAAAAGAAACAGGTCTCTTAGGAAAGATAGTAAGACCATTATCTGGGGCATTACTTCCTGCAACAGATCCTGAAAAAGATGGTTTAATCAAACGAGAAAATCTTGGAATGATTAAAGGTAGAACGAGAAGAGCTCAATTAGATATGGCAAAAGAATATGGTATTGAAAATCCACCCAATGCCGGCGGGGGTTGTTTACTAACCGATCCAGCTTTTGGATTACGTGCAAAAGATTTGTTCAGCCACACAGAAACACCGACAATAAATGATGTTGATCTGTTAAAAATTGGAAGGCAGTTTAGACTTGACGAGGAAACAAAACTTGTAGTTGGAAGAAATAAAGATGAAAATGAAATGATAAAAGCAATCGCTTTACCTAACGATATTTTGTTAGAATCACGAGATCATATGGGTCCTGTATCGATACTACGTGGAAAAAATGCCGACAAGTTTATCGAATTGTCCTCTTCAGTTACTGTGAGATATTCAGACGCTCCAAGAGATGAGAGAAGCTACGTATCAATAAGTAAGGGCCAAGAAAAAGATGAGGTAATCTCAGAGTGTGCAACCGAAGAATCTTACATTAAATTTAGAATCTAGGCGTGAAATTTTACTACTATTAGGAAAAACTAAAGAAGAGTTTTTGAAGGAGTAGATCGCATTTTCATCAAGGATGCAAAAGCAAGAAAACCCCACTTATTTGAAGGCAATCACCATACGTGATGTCAGTGATGTTCATTCCATAAAGGAAGACATCAAAAAGGGGATGATTTTGATTTTAAGAGTAACACCATTGGCTCAAAAAGATGTCGACCAACTCAGAAAAGTGGTGGAAGATTTGTATTCAATTGCAAAGACTTCCAATGCAGACATTGCAAGATTAGGAGAGGAGAGAATAATTGTTGCGCCTTCTGGTATAAAAATTTGGAAACCTGAGTACGATCTAAAATAATTTTATTGCTTCTTGTACTTGGGGATAATGAGCCGGTACTCTGTACATTCTTCTGATATTCATTGCAAGATTTTCAGATTTTTTCCTTTCTCCATGATTGACAAGTACTCTGCGAAGTTTTGGCCTTAATCTTTGAACAAATGACATTAATTGATTATAATCACTATGTCCACTAAACCCATCTAATTTTTCCACGCTACTATTTATGGTTACAACTTCAACTTTGCCTTCTTTGCCAAGCATTGATACTTGTTTTGAGCCATCCAAAACTCTTCGTCCTAATGTTCCGTTCACTTGATAAGAGACAAACAATACTTTGTTCTTTTTGTCCGGAGCTATGTTTTTGAAATATTCCAAAACAGGTCCTCCCTCTAACATTCCAGAAGTTGCTAGAATAATACATGGAGAATTTTCTCTTAATGGTTCTTCTCTTGCGTCGGCATGTTCAATATTTGTAAAATACTCTGAGTCAAATGGATTGTCATCTGTTTCTAAAATTTTCTGTTTTAATTCTCTTGCAAGATATTCAGGATATGATTCATGTATTGCAGAAGCTTCTGAAATCATTCCTTCAGTAAAAACAGGTGCTTCGACCATCTCTCCAGATTTCATATAATGATCAATCACCATCATTATTTCTTGTGCACGTCCCACCGCAGGAATTGGGATAAGAATTTTTCCTCCATCTGCAAGGGTATTATTTACTGCATTGATGAAAGCGGATTCAACTTCTTGTCTAGTTGGTTGAATGTCTTCTTTCAAGCCATATGTGCTTTCAATTAACAAAGTTTCAACCCTAGGAAAATTCCAACTTGCAGCTTCAAACAATATACTTTTTCCAAATTTTATATCCCCGGAATAAACAAAGTTATGATCTCCGTTACCTATATGGAAATGACATAAGGCCGAACCAAGGATATGTCCTGCATTTGCAAATACCAATTTAATATCCGGAGAAATATCAGTTACCGTTCCATAAGGCAGGGTTATGGTTTGTTTCATTATTTGCTTTACGTCTCGTTCAGAATAAATTGGAACTCGACCTTGAGCTGCTGCGACTTTGATGGCATCTAATTGTATTAGATTCATCATAGGAAGAGTTGGTTCGGTACAATAAATGGGACCTTTATAGCCATATTTGCAAAGTGCAGGAAGGAAACCAGTATGATCCAAATGTGCATGTCCTATTACTACTGCATCAAGATCATCTAAGGTGATATCGAGTGAATCTAGCCTAGGATATGCATCCATTGGAGATCTAGCGCCAGGGTTAATTCCACAATCAATCAAAATTTTACTTTCAGAAGTTGATAATAGCATGGAGGATCTACCTACTTGACCAAACCCTCCAAGGGTAAATAGAGAGACTTCCGTTCTTTGAGACAATCTAGGTCTGAAAATTTCATCTCCAATCTCCTTTAGTTGTCTATTTCTATCTCCGGCAGATTGTTTGAGAGTTGCATTGATTGTCTGAATGGTACGAGATGGTATTGTAGTAGCCTTTCTAATGCGTATTTTCCAACCTGTTTTTTCAGTTATATCTGCATGATTGAATTCTTTTGCATTTCTTTGAAGTAACCATGGTCTTTTAGCTTCAATTGAAATTTCACCACATGCAGTATCAAAAAGTGTCCCTTGGAGTTTAGCATCTTCTGGAACACATTCTGCAATTATTCGTCTAGCCTCAGCCTCTGGTTTTCTGATAGATTCATCAGTTCTAATAACGATACGTTTCTTGATTATGTTCACAAGACTTGAAATTATTTCATTATGTTCTAAAAGATAACGTGGTGAATTTGTATAAAGAGCAATTCTCGGTCCTTCATATTCTATTTTTGTGAGACTAGCTTCCTTAGGTATACTTTGCAGTATGGTGGCCATTATGTTTTGGCTTTCTGGTATTTCTTTTTCTTGAAGCTTCTTTTGCATTAAATCACTATAGTATGATTGGATTTGTTAGTTCGTTAAATTTCTAAAGTTCAATTACTGCTTTCTTTTGCTCATCTGTCAAAAGACGGAATCCGTCTTTGTCCATAACTGCAATATTGATTCCATCACCAGTACCAATATTTCTTACAATTGCAGCTTTTACTGCTCTCAAAGCAACTTTTTTTGCCTCTTCGACTGTCATGTCATTTCTAAATTCTTCTTCAAGTAAACCATATGCAACAGGAGAACCACTACCAGTAGTAACATAGGTTTTTTCTTCTACTGAACCAAACATGTCAACATTAAACAGTGCCGGACCATTTGCATCATATCCTCCAATTAGAATATCAGCCATAAACGGATAACCACGATTTTGATGAAATATTAGTGAACAAAGTCTACTAAGAGAATGAATTGAGATCGGCCCATGTTTTTCTACTCTATGGAGATTCGAATGATAACGTAAAACATCAACTATGTTTTGTGCATCTGCCACCCCTCCTGCTAGAGTCAAGCCTGCATGCTGGTCAATCTTTTGTATTTTCATCGTGTTGTTATTTGCTATGAAATAACCTGCGCTGGCTCTCATATCGGCACATAATACAACACCATCTTTAGCTTTGAGACCTACTGTGGTTGTTCCGTGCAGAATTTTTTCTTGGACATTATTTGACAAAAGATACACCTTTAGAGATAATGTACGTAGCATTCACCCTTTTAAATAACCTTCTGATTTCTTCAAATGACAAGCAGTGACAAAAAAGGAAGTAAATTTGCGTTCACACACAATGGAATTGCCAAGGCTAATTGTGATTGGTGAAAATAATATTAATGAATTTGGGAAATTCCTTTATTCATTGAACAAACCTAAAAAAATTTCGTTGATATCTGGAATCCATGTAAAAAAGATTCTAAAGAGTAAAATTGAAAAATCATTAAAATTAAAAAAAATCAAATTTGTTTGGCATACTTCAAACAATAATCAAATTAGTACATTAAATCAGATTCAAAAAGATGTTAAAAAAGATCGCAGTGATATAATCGCTGGAATTGGGGGTGGTCGTTCAGTAGATACAGCTAAAATAGTCTCCTTTAATCTAGATCTTCCTTTTGTAAGTGTTCCAACGGCAGCATCCCATGATGGTATGGCTAGTCCCTTTGTTTCAGTTAAAAGTGATAAACCTCATTCCATAGTAGCAAGTGCTCCATTAGGAGTTTTTGTTGATATTGATGTGATTAAAAAAGCACCACAAAGGCTGTTGGCAAGTGGATGTGGAGACCTAATTGCTAATATTATAGCAGTGAAAGACTGGCAATTAGGTCATGAAAAAACTGGTGAGTATTACGGAATGTATTCTGCTGACTTGGCAATGATGAGTGCAAAAATAGTTATGGATAATTCTAGCATTTATTCCAAAAAGGGTTTAGATGCTAGAGTTATTGTTGAAGCTTTAATCAGTGCAGGCGTTGCATCATGTATTGCAGGTAGCAGTAGGCCTTGTTCAGGTGCAGAACATCTTTTCTCTCATGCCCTAGACAAGATTGCTCCAGGAAAAGGTCTCCATGGAGAAAAATGTGGTATAGGATCCATATTGATGGCAAAGCTCCAGGGTCAAGATTGGAAAAAAATTGTGAAGGCCTTAAAAGAAGTTGGTGCTCCTGTTACCGCCAAACAAATTCATGTAAAAGAAAGCGAAGTAATCGATGCATTAATGATTGCACAAGAATTAAGACCTGAGAGATATACAATCCTAAAAGAAATTGAGATGACGGAACTAAAAGCTAGGAATTTAGCAAAAAGTACGAAAGTAATTTGATTTATGCTGTCTTTGGTTCTGGCGCTTTTTCTTTTTCAGCCTCAGGTTTTTTGGTTTGAGCCTGTTTGTTATTATAAGTCTCAATAAAGTTGACTTTTTCTAACGAAGGAACAAACTTGAAAATATCTAGTTGAACGAAATGTTTCATTATTTGAACACCATCTGCTCGAAATAATTCATCAGGAATAGAAATGTTTGTCTCTTTTTCTTTAACAATGAATTCTATCTTGGAGTTTTCTACAGGCAATCGGCTCTGTAGGATTCCTCCAATTTTATCATTCTCAGAATCTAGTGATTTTATAACATTTACATCGTAAAGAATGGTTTTACCTGCATATCTGTGGTTATAATCCATTTGAACTCTACCTGAACCAATGAATCGTATTATTCCTCTTTTATCATCAATTTCAATTTGATCTCCAACAGAAACTTTTTCAGCATCTTCTCCAAGTTTTCTAATTGGAATCATTCTAACCTTAGTTGAATCTCGTTCTCCAAATCCTTTCTCTGGTGTTACTTCTACAGTAAGTTTGTCACCTACGGAAGTTTTAGCCAATGCTTCATCTAATCCTTTTAGAACTGGGTAAGAAAGATCCCCTATTGAAACTAGTTTTGGCTGATATTTTATATCAGTTTCATAAATGGAATGTTTTTTTGCATCTTCTTCCAAAGTTGTATCAAAAATTTCCTCCGTGTCTTTAACTTTAGCAGTATAATTAATTAGAATCAAAGAGTTTTTGTTAAAGGTCAATGTGATCGATCACGAAATTCCTTATATTAAGTTAACATGAATTAAAGATCTTTTAATTTTTCTTCAGCAGTTTTTAGACCTGCTTGAGCATCAGTTTCAAAACCCATCATAGCTAATGTTGATGAAATTGCTGAAATTGTTCTCATCACATGATATGGACCAACTTCTCCCATACAACCTACTCTGAAGACTTTACCTTTTAGATTCCCAAATCCACCGGCAACTAAAACTTTGAATTTTTGAGCTAACGTATCTCTAAATATTTTATCTTGTAATCCATCCAAATAGTTTAGAGCAACAATAGAAATAGAACGATCTTCTTCTTTTGCAAATGGTGTAAGACCTATTGCACTTAATCCTGAATAAAGAGCATCTGAACATGTTTTATGACGTTTAAAGACAGATTCTAATCCTTCTTCTAAAATTATGGTTAGAGCTTCTCTATATGCATAAAGTAAAGGTAATGCAGGAGTGAAGGGAGTATGTTTAGACTCTTCATAATATTGAAAATACCTTGCCAAGTTAAAGTACATTGTCGATGGTGGATTTGCAATCATGTATTTTTTAGCTTTAGGACTAACAGATATTGGAGAAATTCCTGGAGGAGCTGCAATTGCTTTTTGTGCCCCTGTCATACAAACATCAATGTTCCATTTATCGACTGGAAGGTCTACAGCACCCAGTATGGATACTGAATCCACAACATAGAATGTATCATTTCGTGAAGTCAAATCTGATACTTTATCTAAATAATTTACCATGGTTCCAGTAGAAGTTTCGTTGTGAACTACATAGAATGCTTTGACGTCTTTATTATTATCAAATGCTTCTTTTACTTGATCAAAAGTAGCATTTTGTCCTGGAGGAGTTTCAAGTTTTATTACATTTGCTCCTTGACCTTCGATTAATTGTGAAAGTCTGCTACTAAATTCTCCGTTTATAGGAATTATTACTTTGTCATCTTTTTTGATTAGATTAATTACTCCTGCCTCGACTGCTCCAGTTCCTGATGCAGAAAGGGCAACCACATCATTTTGGGTTTGAAAAACTTGTTGTGTTTTATCAACCACATCAGTGTATAATTCTACAAAGTCATCACTTCTGTGATTTATGATTGGTGCAAGCATTGCACGCATTACTCTATTAGGAACGTTAGTGGGACCAGGAAGCATAGATAGGTATTCCAAATTTTATCTCCAATCAAACAATATTTGGGGTTTATTTATAATTAGAGATTTTTTAGTCGGTGTTTGGCATTTGTTTCATTCAAAAACTGTTTAGTTCCATCTGGGACAAACTGTTCCCATATCTGATCGCTGAGTATTAGATCGCGAATATTTGTCCCGGATAAAACGTCTCTTTTAATGAAAGGGATTGGAATAACCATAATTTCTCGTTTTGAATAAAGATATTTTGTCATTTCATCGTTAGTAAAAACAATATCAAATTGTGGAACAATACTATCAATATGTTCTACCCATTTTTTATGATTTTCAAAATCTGGAATAAAATAAATTTCAATCTTATTTCTAATCGTGTCATCAATAGATGATAGTATCATTTCTTTTCTTTCTTCTGCAGAAAAAGGATTATTTTTTTCCGGAGGTTTGTTGGAACTTCCTAGACCTACCCATAATTTGTCTACTTTTGATAACGCAAAATGTAAAGCCTCAAGATGTCCCAAGTGAAAGGGTTGAAATCGTCCAATTAAAAGACCATTCATACTAAAGTATAGGAAAATTCATTTTAAAAAACTATCATAAAGCAAGTAATTCCTGAAAAAATTATGGATTTTCTAGAAATTGATGGTTCATTTGGAGAAGGAGGAGGGCAGATAGTTCGCACTGCAATCACATTATCATGTATTTTGAATAAGCCAATAATAATAAAAAACATTAGACAAAACAGAAAAAATCCAGGTTTAAAACCTCAACACTTTACGGCATTAAAAATTCTAAAAAAAATTTGTAATGCAAATCTAGATCAAATAAAAATTGGAGATACAAGCATGAAATTTATTCCAAGTAATGTGCAAAGTTTAGATCTTAAAGAAAATGTAGGAACTGCTGGAAGTATTTCATTAATTTTTCAAGTTTTAATTCCAGTAGTTGCAATTTGTAAGAAGAAATTAAAACTTACAATTATCGGCGGAACAAATGTTCTTTGGAGTCCCACTATAGATTATAGTCAAATTGTTTTAAGAGAAGTATATGCACGAATGGGGATTTATTTTTCTATCAAAATAATCAAAAGAGGTTATTATCCTAAGGGTGGAGGAATAATTGAATTAGAAGTTTCACCAGCTGAAAAAATTAATCCAATTATTTTAGATAAACGTAAGACAAAAAATACCAAAATTATTGGTACTTTTTCTAAACTTCCTGCTGAATTAATAAATAATCAGATTGATCATATTAGAAGGAAATTAATTGAAAAAGATTTTACTGTTGAATTTCAAGTAAGAGAGGAATCCACATTGGATTCTGGTGCTTCTGTAATGATTAGTAGTATTGATAATGATTCAATTATTGGAATAGATTCTATATTTAATAATAAAACAAAAAAATTTGATATAGATTTGGATAAATTTATCCAAAACAAGGTTAGTCTTGATGAACATCTTGCTGATATGATTGTTCTACCTGCAAGTCTCGCAAATGGAATAACTATATTTCAAGTTGAGAATATTTCAAAACATTTGGAGACAAATCTGTTTGTAGCATCTAAAATCACTGGATGCAAATATGGGATTGGAAAATTAAAGGACGGTTATGAAGTAAGAATTGAGGGGATTTCATACTCCAGCATCAAGTAATGCAGCAAAGAAAAGAATCGCAATCGACAATACTACAGTAATTTCACCCAATATGATTATTTTTTTTCTTAATTTTTGGATTTGTTCAATTGGCATTTGTTTGGACATGATTTGATCTTCTACATCTTTTCGAATTACTCTAACGTGTATTGCATAGGTTATGACAAGTGCAATTACCAAAATAATCTTTATAGTAAGAAATGTACCATAACTTGTTGCCATTAGCAAATCGGGTTTGCTTAAGAGTGGATGAGTACTATACAATCCTGTAATCATTAAAATGATTAATGACGGAACTGCAACTTTGTTGAACCTTTTACCAACTTTAATCATAATTTGAATTCTTTCTTCCATAGATGTGCTAATTGTTTTTAGCAAAGGTGAAAATACAATCCCGATAAAAAGAGAACCACCAACCCAAATTGCAGCAGCAACGAGATGAATCCAAGTAATGATTGCTTGCTCTATGGCCACAAAATTTGATAAATCAAATCAAATATTATGTATTTGGATCTTGACAACCTTTTTTAGTTGATTAAATTGTGTTATCATTGATTTGGCTCTTCAAAGTAAAATGTTACTTTATGTTGCAATTGTAGGGTTGTTAGCTTTATTGGGAGCGATATTTTGGTATGGTAATCAAGATGCTCCAGAATTAGAGCAAGTTGAAATTGAATTAACAAATGTCGAATTTATCAGTGTAAATACAGTGGAAGGTATAACAAAATTAGAAGTAACATTTCTTGTAAAAAATCCTAGTGATACTACATTTACCGTTTCATTAATTGATTACCAATTATATGCAGATGGTGAATTACTGGGTTCTGGAGCATATTCTACTGTAGATGTTGCAATGCCTGGAAGAGCAATATTTAGTTCAGGAGCAGAAATTCCATTGAAAAATACATTTGAACTTGACAAGGCAGAGATAAACAATGAAATCTATCAACAAGTTTTGGATAACAGTATCAATAGTTTCAAAGCCGAAGGTACCATTAACACTGAAAGCGCTTGGAGTTCAGGTGAAAAGAAATTTGATAGTTCTACTTGAAAAAAATGGGCCGAGTGAGATTCGAACTCACGATCACCGCCGTGTCGAGGCGGTATCCTAACCAGCTAGACTACCGGCCCAATGAAAAACAAGATAATCTACTGACATTATTAACGTTTAACAAATGAAGGATTGAATAAAAATAAAGATGACTGAAGATTTCACTAGTGAAGAGAAAAAGGGCCTGTACAAGGCTATTCATTCTAGAAGAGACGTTAGATCACATTTTACCTCTAGAGAAATAGAAGATGGAATTTTATCTAGAATCCTAAATGCTGCTCACCATGCTCCTTCAGTTGGTTTTTCTCAACCATGGAATTTCATTTTGATTAAAAATTCTCAAACTAAAGCCAGAATAAAGAAATCCTTTGAGGAGGAAAAAGAAAGTTCTTCGCAATTAATTGAAGATCCTAAAAGATCAAAATACCTTTCATTTAAGCTCGAAGGGATTTTAGAATCTCCTGTAAATCTTTGCGTAACTTATGATCCGTCAAAATTTGGCCCTTTTGTGATTGGACGATCAAGTATTCCAGAGGCTGGATTGTATAGTGTTTGTTGTGCAATTCAAAATCTTTGGCTTGCAGCAAGAACAGAAGGTGTAGGCCTTGGTTGGGTAAGTATTCTTTCAAACGATGTTTTAAAAGAGGTTTTAGATTTACCAAATCATGTAGTTCCTGTAGCATACTTGTGTTTGGGATATGTTGATGAGTTTGCAACCAAACCTGACTTGGAAACTGAAGGCTGGCTTCCAAGGCTTGATCTAGAGGATGTAGTATATTTTGAAAAATGGGAAGACAAGGAAAATTTAAGCTGGAAAGACATACAAAATATTATCAAAACCAATCCTGATTACGCTTAAATAATTACAAGTATTTTTTTTACTGGGCTGGTGGCGCAGAGTCAATTTGACGCGAAACATGGATAGCGTGGTAGCCTCCTAAGTTACAGGTCGAGGGATCGAAGCCCTCCCAGCCCGTATTGAAATCTAAAAAAAGCCATTTCGGTTTAAATACAAAGAAAAATCTGGAAAGTCATGAAAGTTGTTGTAATTTCAGCTAGTCCGAGAAAAAATGCTAACACGCAAATAGCTATGAAACATGTTTTTGAACTCACCAAATCCAAAGATGTCGATGTTAAGTTCATTAATCTTTCTGAAGGAGAAATTGAATGCTATAGAGGTCCCGAAGAAGAGTACAACGAGGCTACAAAAATGGCGGCTGAAGATATTATGGGTGCAGATGTATGGTTAATTGGATCTCCAATTTATAATTCATTTTTTAGTTCGGCGTTAAAAAATTTGTTTGAATATGTAAATTATAAAAAAACAGAAGGAAAGGTTGCAGGGATGATGATAATGGCTGCAGGAAACATTGGATTTATTGATGTTCAAACAATGATTACTCAATTGTTATCATATTTTCGAGTAGTCACAAACCCTAAAGCAGTATTTTTGACGGTAGACTCTATTTCTAATAATGTCATATCAGATGATTCTGCTAAAGAGAGATTAAATGAGATGGTAAATGGAACACTTGCCATGGCAGCTAAGCTTCAAAATTAAATCAAGACATATTTTTTGTATAAAATTGTTGAATTAAAAATAATTTTGTTTGAATTTAAAAAAAGTGTAAGAGTCAAATATTATCATAATGTAGAAATAATGTCATGAATGCAAAAAAAGATCCAACTGAACTATGTTCGTGTAAGTGTCATTATGGCGGTGCTGTTAGTTGTCCTGGTTGTAAAGGAAATCATGGAATAGTTTGTTGCCATTGTAATGATTAAAATTATTTTTAGGATTTTGATGCTAATATCTTTAAATTTGCAAGTTCAGTCTTTAGGGATTCGATTTGGACCAAGGTTTGTAAATTAGAAATTTCTTGATTTAATCTTTCAATTTTTTCATCTTTTATCTTTACAGTGTCTTTTAGAGAATTTAGTTGCTGAGATAATTCTGTTTTTGCTTCTTTAATTTCACCTGGACTCGCACGTTGTCCATCGGATCTATAAACTTGGCCAACGGTTAGAGGTTTATTCAAGCTTTTTTTTTCACTAGCTACATGAGAGGGATGATGATGAGTATAGTCAGTGCTCTTTTGAGATATCCAGCAAGTGAAAGTTAGGAACCACGTTATTGGTACAGCCATCATAAATATGAAATTCAGTATGGGTGCAAAATCTATGAAGATTGGCCACAAACCTGTTAGTACTGCAGCAAAGGCTCCAGTTGCAATAGTAGCTAAATGGTTTCCTAAATAGCCCATTATTTATTGAGAAAATTTCATTGCTTATAACAGTAATGCTAGAAATCAGCATTTGGTATTAGTTAAAAAGAAAAAGGAGCCGAATTTATTCGTCTTCTTCAGGAGTAGTTTTAGGCATGTCAGACTGTAGAATCTGGATCTTTTGTAATAGTTCATTTCGAAGATCGCGTGCCACTCTTCTAACCGTAGGTCGTGGAACTCCAAGTTCATCGACTACTTTGGTATAGATGTCTTGTTTGTCAGTTACCCCTTTGTCTAGATAAGAATTAATTGCTTCTTTAATTATCGTGCTCTGATTTGTACGATTCAACGAATTCTAATTTTATTCGTTCTATATAATACTATAACTCATGAAGTGAAAAAATATTATTTTTGGCCGTTTATGAATTATAAAAAATCGTATTGTAGATCCTGCCAATTGTTAAAAATATATTTTTTTAACAAATTACGTATTAACATTTGAGAAAATTTCATTTTAAAATAATCAATTTTAATAATTTTTGAAATTTTTTATACAAAAAGATTCTTAAGGTAAAACCAGATAAACACATTATTGAGCAATATTATTATTGACACAAATTTTGGAAAAATTTCTTTTAAGTTATTTCCAGAATTGGCTCCTGAGACAGTTAGAAACTTTGAAAAATTAGCTAGAGATGGATTTTATGATGGAACACTTTTTCATAGAGTTATTCCAGGTTTTATGATTCAAGGCGGAGACCCAAATACCAAAAATGGAGATAAAGGTAGCTGGGGAATGGGAGGTCCTGGTTATTCTATCAAGGCTGAATTTAATTCAAGATCTCATCTTCGTGGTATTGTTTCCATGGCAAGATCACAAGATCCCAACAGTGCTGGTTCACAGTTTTTCATAGTAACTGCAGATAGTGGCTTTTTAGATAGACAGTATACTGTATTTGGTGAAGTAGTCGAAGGAATGGAAGTTGCTGATAAAATTGTAAATTTACAAAAAGATGGGGATGATCGTCCTCTGGAAGAAGCTAAAATGCTTCATGTTACAGTGGAATAGATGAAAAATTATTTTATTATTTTTTTAATTATTTTTACAATAGTCATTATTCCCACAGCAAACGCCCAAATTCCGGGTGAAGATTCCAAACAAAAATCAGTACAGGTTACAATAAGTTTAACGGGAGAAATGCAGGTAAAACATGTGATTAATGACCTAGATGTGCCTAGTCAAATAGATTTGATTAATGGTACCAGATCAAATCTTACAGTCAAAGATCAAGAAGGAAATGACGTGCAATTTGGACAAATTGGGGAGGGCTACTCATTATTGATTTTGCCATCAAGTGAGGAATCAGTTATCGAATATGATCTTGACGAGAAATTAATTTTAAAAGATAATGTTTGGACTTTAGATTTTCTTTATCTTGAAAGTACATCTTTCATATTTCCTGAAAAAGTAGACCTAATTTTTGTAAATGATCAACCTGCATACCTTGGTGAAAAAAATGGAATTTTGTGTCATGGTTGTCAAATGATTTTAGAGTATTCCTTAGATGAACCAAAAATTTTTGAGAATATAATAATTCACGATGATGAATTTTTGATTGAAATTAGATCTTGGGCTAAAGTAGACCAATTTAGTTTTGATCCTTCCAGTGGAATTAGTTTTAAAGTAGCAGGAGATGATAATTTCGTTACAACTATTTTACCAGTCAATTTGTTGTCCCAACCATATCAAGTGTATTTAGATGAAAAAAAGATTCGTTTTCAGAACAATTTTAACAATGAGACCCATGTCTGGATAACTATGAAACCTCAAAATTCAGGAGAAGTTTTAATTACTGGAACTCTGATATCGGAAATTAAAATAGCACCGGAGGAATCGATCCAACTAGAAATTGTTATTTTAGGTATTGTAATTATTGGAGCAATCATTGTGAGCATATTTTTCTTTAAAAGAAAAAAATAATTTATTCTCCACCTGACCCACAAGAACAAAAACCATATTCGTCTATCCTAATATTACAAATTGGGCATTTTTCTCCAAATTCTACTTCCCATGGTTCTTTTCCAAATAGTTTAAAATGATCATCAATCTCAAGTGGGATTTCTCGTTTTTTTCCCAATAATTACTATAAGTGTAAGAACTATACATAGATTATCGAGAATGATGTAAATGAAAATAGAATGTGGCTGTCATTGTATTAAATGTGGAAATACAGATCTTGAATCAAATCAAGTAGGAAAAACCGAAGAAGATGGATATTTTGATATGCATCACACTTGCAAAAATTGTAATACGCACTTTGATCATCTTGAAGGAGAAATTTTTGATTCCTGTAACAAATGTAAATTTATTTCTAGTTAGTTAAAATTACTTCTTGTGCAAAGTAATGGGTTCTGTTCTCTGTAGAATTTTTTGATATTTCCCTATTTGAAGCCATATTTACAAGGGCTTTTGAAACATCTAGAGGACCTGCAACCCAACCATATTCACGTAACTGTTGAACCGTATCAGTAACTGTTCGTGGGACATTAAAGAAGGAGTTTTTCTCTAAAATTTGTAATTTGTCTTTAATTTCGCCTGACAATATTGGCTTTGGTTCGTTAAATTCAGATTCAAAAATTTCAATATCCTCTAATGAGTTTAAACTATCATAATTTGATTCATCGATGGTTGGACTAGTTGGAGTGCTATCATAAATTGGTTTAATTTGATTCTCCCCCATAAGATTAGCCAAATTTTCAATAACTTCTCCTAACGTTTGATTATCAACGTAGAAATCTCTAGAATCAACCTCAATTTCGTTTTCGCCGAACTTCAGTTTTATTTTTGCCATCTATTCCTAAGTCAAAGAATTGTCTTTTAATATAATAGCTCTACGGAGCTTTAAGACTAGATCAAAAAGTTTACACATGTTATTGGGAATTTTTCTCTTTTGGATTAAAAAGGGATTTTTGAAGTATTGTGTATGGATAATTCCAAAAAAGGGATAATTATTGCCTTGGTAATAGGCATGAGTGTTTTTGGATATTCACAATATGCTTCTGCCTCACAAATAGGAGTAATGATTACAGAAAGTGATCTTATCGAAAAAACAGATCAAGGTTCATCATATAACGTAGAATTAGAATTTGAAAATCCTTCTTTATTGATGCTCACTACTGGAGAAACTGATTTCTTTGTGATTGCAGATGGTAAAACAGTCGGGGGAGGAACTCTAGATCCATTTACCTTGCCTGCATTAGGTAGTATTTCAACTACCGGAACCCTTCAAACAGAACCTAGTAAAAAATCAGATAAAGTTCCTATAGTAAAAATTAGTGGATTTACGAAATACGATGTTTTATTTTCAACTATTGATATTCCCTTTGTATTTTATCCAACTGAAGAACAGGCAAGAGAATTTATACATCAAGATTAATTTTTAGTAAAATGCTTACTGTTTTTGGATCTACTGCCCTAGATACAATCAGGACGCCAAATAAAATTTTAAAAGATGTTTTAGGAGGAGCAGCAACATTTGCTTCCCTATCGGCAAGTAATTTTGTCAATACTGGTTTAATTGCAGTGGTAGGAGAAGATTTTCCAAAAAAATATCAAAAAATTTTATCAAACCATCTAGATCTGACCGGTTTTGTTGTTAAAAAGGGAAAAACATTTCGTTATGATGGAAAGTATGACGGTACTCTTAGTACTAGAGAAACTTTAAAGACAGAACTTAATGTGCTTGAAAATTTTAAACCAACAGTTCCAGAAGAATACAAAAAATCTCAATTTATATATCTAGCAAATAATGATCCTGATCAAAATACTAATTTATTAAAAGAATTTGATAAAGTAAAATTTTCAATGTGTGATACCATTGATTTCTGGATTTCTACAAAACGAGAATCTGTAATTAGAATGATAAAAGCAGTTGATGCTGTTGTTATAAATGATGAAGAGGCCAAACTTCTAACCAAAGAATTCAATTTGATAAAATGTGCTAAAAAAATAATGAGTTGGGGTGCAAAATATGTAATTATTAAAAAAGGAGAGCATGGATCGTTGATGTTTTTTGATGATGTCATTTTTCCTTCACCGGGATTTTCATTAGAAGATGTTGTTGATCCTACGGGGGCTGGTGATTCGTTTGCGGGTGCCATGATTGGTTATCTGACTAGTAAAAAATCTACAAGTCTTTCAGAAATAAAAAAAGCCGTTGTTTATGGAAATGTATTAGGATCATTTGCTGTAGAAAAATATGGAATTAATGGTCTTCTTCAATTAAAAAAATCAGACATTACAAAACGGATGAAATTATATGAAAAAATGATTCGTTTTTAAAAAGATTTAATTAAAATATTTTTTTAAAGTAGGTATCTATTGTCTCAAGAAACACCAAAAAAAATAGACGACCAACTAGAAACTATATTCGCTTTACAAAAAGGATTATCAGAAATGATGAATTTAGATAGATACCCAAAAGATTCTGAAGAAAAGATTTCAGCCCTTTGTACTGCAATCATACATGAAGCAGTGGAATTACAAAGGACTACCAATTGGAAATGGTGGAAAACTCCAACTCTATTTAATGAAGTTGAGGCAAGAGAAGAATTAATTGATATTTGGCATTTTGTTGTGCAAGCCTCACTGGAACTTAATTTAACGCCAAACGATATTGTTGACGAATATAAGAAAAAAAATGAAATTAATCGAGAAAGACAAAGATCGGGTTATTAGATTATTGTTTGTCTAATTTTATTAAAATCTGTTTCATTAGTTAAATTAACCAATTTAATTTTATTTCTAAAATAATTAATCTGTGATGGAGTAACTGTAAGATATGGATCTGGACTAGTTGACCCGATTATTTTTCTATTGTTATCAATACCATTTTTGTGTGATTGAAACAAAGAGTGTCCGGCTTTGTGTCCCCAAACTTCTTTACCGCATACAACTATTTTGTTGATTTTTTGATTTTGATTTACATGTTGAATTATTGCATCTATTCCCTTGTTTTCGGAAAGTAATCTACCTACAATTGAAACATTTTGTAAAATATCAGAATTGGCAATTTTTTTTAGCAGATCTAGGCTAGAAAGAGTACATATGGCAATACTAGAATCAGGATTTCCTTGATATGATTCTTCGGTGATTGGTAACACTACCTTACATAATTCACCAATTAAATTTCCTAAACTATTCATTTAAAACATCACGTAGAGATTTTGCGATGAATTCAATATCATTTGAAGTAACTTTAGGATGAATTGGTAAGGATAAAACATGCGAAGCCGCCCAGTCAGTTGCTGGTAGTATAATTTTTTGTTTGTAAAATGGTGTTTTATGAACTGGAATCGGATAATACGAAGCTGCTCCGATTCCTTTAGAATTTAATTTGTTTAAAATTTTATTTCTTTTTGAAGTAGATATAGTATAGAGATACCAATTTACAGATTCATTGTTTCGCTCTTTAGGAATTTTAATATTTAAATCAGAAATTAATTGTGATAATAATTTAGCATTCTTTTTTCTAATGTTTAAAAATTTTGGAAGTTTTTTCATTTGTATTTTAGCAATTGCTGCACTGATTTCGGGTAGTCTTAGATTTAATCCAAATATTTTTGTATCATATCCTCGAAGCATCCCATGATTTCTTATCATTAATAATTTTTCATATAATTTTTTGTTATTGGTTACAATAAAACCACCTTCTCCTGATGTCATTACTTTTGCAGGATACATGCTATAGCAACCTAAATCAGAGAATGTTCCCGTATGTTTTCCCTTCAAAGTAGAACCTAAGGATTGTGCAGAATCTTCAATAACTCTGATGTTATGTTTTTTTGAAATTTCTAAAATTCTATCAAGGAAAGCGACGTTTCCATAAAGATGAACTGGTATTATTGCCTTAGTTTTTTTAGATATTTTTTTTTCAATGTCTTTGGGATCAATTGTGTAATTATCTGCAAGAATATCAACAAAAATAGGTTTAGCTCCTGTAGATACAACTGCATTTGCTGTTGCAACAAAGGTAAAAGATGGTAATAGAACTTCATCTCCTTTTTTTATATCGAGAGCATAAAGTGATGCTTGTAAGGCTGCGGTACCAGAATTAACGGCTACAGCATATTTTGATTTTACAAAAGATGAAGCCAATTTTTCGAATTCGCGTACATTCGTACCACCTTCGTGTGAAGCAGAAGTTAATGCTCCATCTTTTAGAATTGAAACAACAGCAGAAATCTCTTCTTTACCGACAATCGGAATATTAATCGGAATTTTCAACAATATTACTATGCCTGACTAGTCTATAAATTTCCTTGAATAGCTATGAATTTTTATATTTAAAAAATTGGCAAACGGCATAGTGAAACCAGATTATCTTGACAAATCAGATTCAGCATACAAAGTTTTTTTGTATATTTTTTACATTTGTGGATTCATCATGGTATCAACCCTTGTCTTTGGCGTGTATGTTACCATGGTTGAATGGATGGAGGATGGAAAATATGTCATGGGTGAAGCAATACACAATGCGGTATTTCCATTTGAGAATTTCGCAAGAGTTTCAACATGGATATTTTTTTCCACGATAATTGGCTGGTATTGCGTTACAAGAATTGGTTGGAAAAGGACTGCAGGGAATAAAATTATTGGCTGGAGAATGGGGCTACTACAACTAATGTTACTAGGATTTACAATTATTTCCTTGTACGAGGTTTTGTATAATTTTACGGTCTTAAATGCAATAATGACGGCTGGAATAATTGATGGGCAGGTTCCGGATATAGACAAACTTTCAGTGGCATATCCAGATCCAGATAGACCCTGGAATCTAGTTTTTGCCACAAAAGTTTTTCTTGCAGCATTTATCATTAGTGCTCATGCATTTTATCTTAGTACAAAACCGAGAAAAAATCTGGATTAATAGTGTTTAATTTTAAATTCCTTTCAAAAGATTAAACTACTTTTTCTTTTATCTAATTATAGATATTATGGGATTATTTGGCTCTAGTAAAAAAGAATTAAAATGTAAGAAATGTGGAACAGTGTTATCAGATCCAGAGAAACTGAAAAAACATCAAGAAAAGGCACATAATAAGAAAAAAGAAAAATGTCGAGTTTGTGGAGAAGAATTTGATTATTCAGAAGAATTAAGAAAACACAAGAAAAATTGTAAATGATATTATTTTCTTATTTATAAAAAAAATAGCCATTAACTACATTAAACTTTTGTCAATTAATTGTCAGAATCTTTATAGGTTTACCATTTTGAAGATGTTTTGATTTGGATATTACGGAAAAAGTTGAATTGGTTGAAAGACCTCCAACTGAGGAAGTAGTCACTCATGAAGAGTTATTGGAGTTATTCAAAACTAATTCTTCTCCTAAACATTACATTGGTTTAGAAATATCCGGGTTTTTACATTTAGGTAGTTTAATCAGTACTGGTTTTAAAATTAATGATTTTGTAAAAGCTGGTATAAAATGTACCATATTTTTAGCGGATTGGCATACAATGATTAATGATAAACTTGGAGGAGACTGGGATACAATTAATAAGGTTTCAAAATATTACGCAAAAGCATTCAAGCTAGTTTGTCCTGAAGCAAATATCGTTCTTGGATCGGATCTTTATGATTCTAGAAAAGAATATTGGAAAGAATTTATGAAATTTACAAAACATATGTCTCTCAAGAGGACCATGAGAACTCTAACAATAATGGGAAGATCAGAAGAGGAATCCAAAATTGATCTTGCAAAATTGCTATATCCTCCAATGCAAGCTGTTGATATCCATTCTCTTGATTTGGATATTGTGCATGCTGGAATGGATCAAAGAAAAATCCACATGTTAGTTAGAGAAATTTTTCCAAAAATGAACTGGAAAGTTCCAGTAGCAGTTCATCATAAATTATTACCTGGCCTTTCAAAACCAGCTGACTCGGAGAATTCTCAAAGTTTAGGGAAAATGAGTAAATCTGACCCCAACTCAGGGATTTTTATTCATAATACTGACGATGAAATTAGGAAAAAAATCAATAAAGCCTGGTGTGAAGAGACTAACATTCAGAATAATCCATTATTAGAAATTTCAAAAAATGTTATTCTTCATGAATTTGATGAAATGAAAGTGGACAGACCTGAAAAATTTGGTGGGGATGTCAATTACACCGATTATAGCCAGCTAGAATCAGATTTTGCTGCTAAAAAGTTACATCCAACGGATCTTAAACAAACTGTAGGAAATTATTTGGTTAAAGTGATTGCCCCACTTCGTGAAAATTTGAATCTAAGTGATGAATTATTTGATGCGATAAAGAAAAGCTTCTAGATTTTAAGATTAGGATTTGTTTGTTCTTCTAAATTGTACTTTGATTTGTAGCCCCTAGGATTTATCATTAAATCTTTGTAATTGTACGTTGAGGAATTGCCAACAATTACTGTACTAATCATCCCTAGCTTGTCAGAATGATTGGGCAGATCTTCCAAGTTAGTCATAACAATTTCTTGAGAATCTCTAAAGGCTCCCTTGATTATTGCTACAGGAGTTGTAGGTTTTCTGTACTTTAGTAGAACTTTTCTAGTATCTTGTAGTTGATGTATTCGTTTTTTACTGGAAGGATTGTAAATTACAATTACAAAATCACCTTGTGCTGCAGCTTCTACTCTTTTTTGGATTATTTCCCATGGCACCAATAAATCACTCATACTTACGACAGCAAAATCTGTCATTAACGGTGAACCAATTATAGATGCACATGAATTCAATGCCGACACACCTGGTATTATTTCAACTTGTAATCCATCTGTAGGATTCCAACCAGATTCTGCAAGCGTTTCATAAATTAATCCAGCCATGCCATAAATTCCTGGATCGCCACTTGAAACAAGTGAGACTATTTTTCCTGATTTTGCCAAATCAATACATTGATGAGCTCGCTCTACCTCTTGTGTCATGGCATATCGATGGACTTCTTTACCTTCAATAAGATCTGTAACTAGGTTAACATAAGTCTCGTACCCAACTATCGTGTCACTCTCGGTAATTACTTCTTTGGCTCTAAATGTCATATGATCATGATGCCCAGGCCCAACACCTACAATGTAGAGTTTACCAATCAATTTCACAATAAATCTTTTTTCAAGTAATTTATCCGTTTAGTGAAATGAAATTTTATTGGAATGGATCTATAAAGGGACAATTTATAAGATGATCACTATTCATTGGACGGGCAATACTTACTGTTAGTTGATCCTCCTCACTAAACGAATCAATATCAAATCTTGTCTCAAGGATTTTTGCATCTTCGGAATTATCCCATTCTACATTATAGATTCTCCAAATGGGGCTATAGGTGTCATCTCCTGGTGCTGCAGATGCTATTCCAGGTTGGAATCCCATAGATCCTGAACCTTTGATCCCATTTTTGAATTGAAATAGATCTACTGCAGATGAACTTGAAAGTAGTTCTGCTGTAAGAGGTGAGTATGTAACACCCATTATTTCAGCTGGATTTTTGGGGGTTGCATCAGTTATAATATAATAAATGGTCCTCCCGTCTGGCCCCCATCCTCTATGTGCGATAAAAGTTACTGTCATGTCTTCTTCATTGATTTCGGTAATTTGTCCTCCTGAGTATAATACATCATCGGTAATTTCTGTATCATCTCGAATGGTCATTTGACCTTCGGGCCAGATTATTTGTGGGGTGTTAATTACAATATCAGTTTCTTTTAGTTCAATTCTACTTCCTTCTTTGGCTTC
Source organism: Nitrosopumilaceae archaeon (assembly GCA_035528495.1). Taxonomy (GTDB): domain Archaea; phylum Thermoproteota; class Nitrososphaeria; order Nitrososphaerales; family Nitrosopumilaceae; genus Nitrosomaritimum. The sequence continues at coordinate 45,562 of DATKYM010000042.1, read as the reverse complement.
TAAGATTTCTTCAATTGATTCAAAAATTATTTTATTTTGTCCAGTTTTCCATGAAACCTCCACAACAGAACTTAATGGAGTATATTCTGATTCTTGAGAAGGGGTATTTGAAAATACATCAGATTGATATCCATAAATTCCACCTCCAGAAATGCCATTTGTAAATACAAAAATTTTCTGAAGTGCAGTTTTTGGGGTTTTTGCTAGTGGTGGTGCTAGCTCTACATTCCATCCTTGTCTTTCAGTGATTTTGTTTCCAAATTCTTGATCACTTGAATCTGTAATTATATAAAAAACAGAACTTGAATTAAAGATACCCTTATGCATTGGGATTGTTGCCGGAACATTTGTTTTTGATAATAACAAAGATGTTTCTTCTTTTTCAAGATCCATTTGTTGCATTATAATTTCGGTAGGTTGGCCTCTTATCCAACCATCAACACTGACAGTGGATGTAAATTTTTGAGAATTTGATGAATGCAATGCTAACGCAGCTCCTGTGAATTCAAAAGAGCCAGCATTTGCACCAGTGTCAATTAATGATAATGCATAAATTTTTTTACCGTCAATTGTCCAAGTTGGTTGTCCTTTTGCGTCATTTTCATTAATCTCGTGCAAGACAACTAGTTGAACGGGCGTACTTGCTGTAAAAGTTAAAGATCCATCATAAATAGTCCCTTCACTTGGAGATAGAATTAATGCTAATTGATGACCTTCATGTCCCTGACCTGGATCTTGTGAAGAAGGTAATGTTTCTGTAAAATGAATTTTTTTCCTAGAATTAGCATCAACAAATTGATCTGAAACAAGCGAGATGGAAAAAATTCCTGTGAGAAAAATTCCTGTGAGAAAAATAATTATGTATCTATTCAATGAAAATCTCTAAATTTATTCACTTAAATTATTTTATTAGTTTATTTTGGACAAATCAAATTCATTATGTAATGCCTGGACTGCAATATTAGCGTCGGAATTTTTTACTACAAATGCAAGATTAAGTTCTGATGAACCTTGCGTAATCATGGATACATTTACCTTATTTTTTGCCATTGAGCCAAAAACCTTCGAGGCTACACCAACTGTTCCACGCATCCCAGACCCAATTAGAGCAATTATTGCCATATCAGTAGTAACCTCAAGTTTTTTAATTATTTTTCCTAATAGCTCCATCTCCAGGGTGTTTACAGCTTTGTCAAGGTCTGTATTTTTAACTACTATCGTAATACTAGATTCCGATGGATTTTGAGAAATCATCATCACATTAATTCCGGCATTAGCTAACGTTGAGAAAATCTTTCCAGCAGTTCCAGGAGTCCCAACCATACTACCTCCACGAATATCAATTAATCCATTATTAGAGACATTACTTACACATTTTATCGTATTTTTAGCAGCGGCAGACGGAGAGGAGGTGACCAGTGTTCCTTCATTTTTTATATTAAATGAACTTCTTATTCGCATTGGTATTTTTTTTGACAATAAAGGTTCGAAGGTTCTTGGATGAATTTGTTTTACACCAAACATAGCCATTTCAATTGCTTCTATGTACGAAACTTCTTTGAGTAATCTAGCATTTTTAACTATTTTTGGATCAGCTGTCATTAATCCATCAACATCACTCATTAACCAAATTTTATCGGCTTTAACACAAGAACCAATTATTGTAGCGGAATAATCAGAACCCCCTCTACCAAATGTTGTCACATGACCATGTTGATCTGCCCCTACAAATCCGCCAACAACAGGGATTGTTTTCTTTAAAAATAAGGAATCTATAGTTTTTGATACTCTAAGTCTTGTAGTATCCATTAGAGGTTTTGAATCACCAAAATTTGAATCTGTGATAATTCCTACTTCCTTACCAGTAAGAGGAACTGATTTTTTTCCTAGATCATTAATTGCTGCCGAGATTAATTGTATTGAAAGACGTTCTCCAAATGAAAATAGATAATCCATTGATCTTGGAGTTACTTCTCCTAATAACACCATACCATCAATTAGAGCAACTAGCTCACAAAAGTATTCACTGTATGTTTCTAATAATTTTTTTCTTATCTGTGAATTTTTGATTGTTTGTGTAGCAAGTTGTTGATGTCTGTTTGAGATTTTTTTTGCTAATTGTTCTGCTTTTTTCTTGTTTTCCTTTTTTATGGATTGAGAAATTTCAATTAGATCATCAGTGGTGTCACTAATTGCAGAGCAAACAATTACAAGTTGATTTTGTTTTGATAAAGACTGAATATGTTTTGCAACATTTTGTATATCTTTTGTAGATGATATTGATGTTCCACCATATTTTAGGACGAGTTTCAATTCAAAATAACTAAATTATTTTATCTTTAAATGCTTTAACTTTCTACGCGTGGAGCCAAATAGAAGTGGATTCTACCTATATTTGCCACTTTAAATTCAATTCTTAGAGGTTTTGCACTAGAAAATTCACAAGTGATTAAACCTGCATTTGCACCTACCGCTTTAACTACGGGATTAAGGTATTCTAGGCTGTAGGTACCTGTACTATCTTCCTTTGATAATATTTCCTCAATATCCTCTGTATCATTTTCCAGATCAATCACTACTTCTCCTGAATCCCCTTTACCAGAAAAATCTGCTTTAGACTCAGATGTGTGTATAGTTAGATAATCAGAAACTACTTGAACATCACCTAAAATTTTGTCAAATTTAGAAGAAGTTAAAGTAATTTTGGAATCATAGGGAATTTTAGGTAATGGTGTATCAGTTGCAGAACTTTCAATTAATCTGATTTTATATTTTTTATTTTTTCCAACAGTTACAAGTAACATATTTTGTTCTGAAATGCTAATCTCGATGCTGTCTTTTTTATCAGCTCTTTTGATTAGTTTAGAAAATTCATCAATTCTTACTCCAAATTTAATATCGCTATCACATTCATACTTTTCAAAAGCAGAGTTTGGCCATGAAATATCAATTAGAGCTACATGTGATGGATCCATTCCTCTAAAAGTTATTCCTTCTGCTGTTGCAACAAATGTTGCTTCCTCTACAAGTGTAGATATAGCTGAAAGAATTGCTTTTAGATCATCTGAACCACTTGTTTTTGCTCCAAAAGTCAAACTGATTTTTAGGTGACCAAGTTCCAGTTAAACGTTATGAGTAATCACGCCAGGTGTATTTACATTTCTGACAACGATAAAATCTGGTTGTAGGTTCATCTGCACTTCTAGTTTGAAACATCCACCAAACTGCTTCATCATGACCACATTTTTCACATTCTAATTTGATTGTTGGATTTGTGTCTTCTCCTTCATCACCTTCAAAAGCTAAAAGTGAAAAATCTGGTTCTTCTTCACCAATAATTTTTTTTGTCTCTGTAACTTTTTGTCCTTCTATATAACCACATTTTGAACATTTGAGTTCGCCACCATCTTTTTTTAATTTGACCTTACACTTGGGGCAAAATTTCATTTAATTTCCCTTAATAGTAGAATTAAATAATTTTTTCAGGGCCTCTGCAGTTTTTATTGCAGTTTCTGTAGCTTTTTTGATTTCTTGTATAGGTTTGGCATTTGAATTAACTCTCATCCAACATTCATTGGTTAGAGGATGTTTAATGATAACTCCAGCAAAATCAATGCCTGATGTCTTGAGTAGTTCGTGCTGAATAATATACAAAAGTCCTACATCAGTATTTTGAATGGATAAATTGATTTCTTTTGGTTCTGAACTAACTACTTGGGCGTGCATGTATTCGGAAAAAGAACTTATTGTGGATATAAATCATTATGATTAGGAATGAGTGAAAGTAAGATTTCAGAGATTTCTCTAATTAATGGTAAGGATCAATACTCTTCAAGTGATACACTAGAGATTAATGTCCAATTCTCAATTGAGGGGGGTATTAGAAATGCCTTTAATGAGGTCAATTGGACGAAGGCCTACAACAATAATGATGTCTCTTTCAAGTTAAAGTACGGTATAAAATTGACTTCTGGGGGTTTTAGGAAGAAGGAAATTGGTAAACCAATTGATACCTATAGAAAGGCAGCAATTTTTTGGACTCGAAATCCAAAATTGGTAAACCCTATGAAAGATAGGAGAATTTGGGTTCAAGTAGCCAAAAATTTTGAGCCATTTATTCGGCTTTCAGAAGAAGAAGTAAGACAAGAATTGTTTGATTTTAATGAAAAAATTTTGGTAAAAGCTTCAGATCTAGGGCCAGGAACACATAAGATTGGAGCAGATGTTTATGCCTCTTGGCAAAAACATGATTATACAGAATCTGATAATATTAAAAATAATTCAAAAGAGTTTGAAATTACCATAAAATAATTTTCTGAAATTCTTTGTATCTATTTTGACTTATCTTTTTTATTAAAGAAGAATTCACCTTTATCTTCCAAACTATCCACATATTCATCCATTTCTAGCTTGAACTCCTCTTCATCGGCATACGCACGTTCTGCATGTTCACTGATATCTAATCCAGCATCTTCAACCTCTGGTGATACCCTTACTCCAACCAGGAAATCCAGTATTTTCATAATTATGTAAGTACCACCAAATCCTAATGCTCCTGCAACTCCCACTCCAATTGCTTGAATTCCTAATTGATCTGGGTTCCCAAAGAGTAAACCGTTTGGCCCTCCTGGGTTAACAGCTTGACTTGCAAAGATACCAATTGATAATGCACCAATAATACCTGCAGTTCCGTGAACAGAGCTAACATCTAGTGCATCATCTATTTTCAACTTTTCCTTGAAGATAATAATTGTAGAGTACGATGCAAGTCCTATTGCAATTCCGATAATAAATGAGTGTTCTACACTTACATATCCAGATGCTGGTGTGATTCCTGCTAAACCTGCAATAGCTCCATTTACGGCAGCAACTACAGATGGTTTTCCTGTTCTCATCCAAGATAATCCGACCCAAATTAATGCAGAAACTGAAGAGGCCATGTGAGTTACAATTACAGTATTTCCTGCAAGAGAACCTGAAGCTAATGCACTTCCTGCGTTAAATCCAAACCAACCTAACCACAGAAGAGAAGAACCTACTACAGCCAGTGGGATACTATGTGGAATTTCAATTGCAGGACCAAAGAATCGTCTGCGGCCAAGTACAATTGCAGCAGCTAGTGCACCCATTCCTACGCTTGTGTGGATTACTATTCCACCAGCAAAATCTACAACACCTATCGCACTTAACCAACCTCCTCCCCATACCCAATGTACTAACGGATAATAGATGAGTATTGACCATGCAGCGATGAATATGATAAAGGAGCTAAACTTCATTCGTTCTGCTATAGTTCCTGTAAGCAACAAAGGTGTAATTGCGGCAAACATTAACTGAAATTTAACAAACAAAACACCTGGGATTGTCGGTGCATAATCTAGTGCCTCATTCCAAGGCACTCCTTTTAGGAATACCCAATCCATGTTGCCTATTAATCCAAGACCGGTATCATCAGGACCAAATGCTAAACTAAAACCGAATATGAACCACATCACACTAAGTAATGCTAAACCAAAGAAAATTTGCATAAAAACAGATACAGCATTTTTCTTTCGAAGTAAACCAGATTCAAAAAGACCAAGCGCAGGAATCATTAAAAGTACTAGACTTCCTGCTACAAGCATCCATGCGGTGTCACCTGTATCTATTGGCAATATTTTTCAAAGTTGGTGAAACTAAATAATAATAACGAAGTTTGATAACTATTTGATTATCACTTGATTATCAAAATCTGAAACTATTATTTGTGAAAAACCTTGAAACATATTAAATGATAAGAATTCAAGCCTTCCTTGGAAATAATGACGTAATGGCAATTAGTGAAGCATTAAAGGCTTTTGAGATCGGTGGTTTGACTGTAAACAAAGTAAGGGGTCGTGGAAAGAAACCTCCTCCTGAAATCCATGCTGCAAAAGGAAGTGCCATATTTCGACCACAGTTCAGTGAAAAGTATGTTATAGAATTAGTTGTTCCAGAAAGCAAAGAAGAGCAAGTGATAAACATAATTAAAGAAAAAGGAAGTGTTGGAAAAATCTTCGTTTCACCTATTCTCCGTGCAATAGATATTGCAACTGGTGATGAAGGTGAAAGCGTTATCTAAAATTCTCTAAAATTATTTCCGTAAACAACTGTAGGATGTTTAAGTTGTTTTTCAAATGACGGAAGATACCCCATAATACAATGATTAACAAAGTCACTAAATGATTTTATCCTGTGATCTGAGGCTAATGTTTCATGGTTTTCATCATAAACAGCTTGAAGGCGAAGTAAGGTGTATTTTTGAAGAGGAACCAATCTACTTCGTTTGATTTTGGGTTTTTGAGGAATATTAATTTCATCTAGTTCTAAATCTTGAGTACTTTCAAGTGTGTCAATTTCTAGAACTTCTTCCATTTCTGATACAAAAATTTTTCCTATTTTACTCGATGTGAATCCAGAATTTTTTGAAATAAGGTCAATTACTTTTCTAGCATCTTTTTCTGTTACAACTAGTTCAATTTTTGAAAGAGGAATTGTATTTACTCTAAATGATCCACCAGCTTGCGATCCTTCTTGGGTATCTAAAATTTGGCTATCCTCTAAATTTCGTTTATCAATAATTGGGTAACCCATTGTGTTTAATTTGCCAGCTATTATGGTATAGCTTGATCTCCTAATTATTGCCTCGATTTTCTTCATATAGAAATTAAAAAAATGTGCTTATTTATTATACTATCTGATTCTCAATTATGATATTGTAAATTTCTCTAAATTTTGGAAAATTTATTAATTATTTTTTAATTTTAGGACGTAAAAAATTTTACTAATTTTAACAGTTATTTTTTTTTAAAATTTTTCTTGTTGTTCTTTGAATCTTTCTTCGCTATTTTTCTTTCTTTTCGTATAGTAATTACGCCCTTAAGAATAATTGGAAGTGCTATTCCAAATAAAATAATTACAACTTCTCGTGGAATATCAGATACCGCTTCCTCGGCTGATATCTGAGAATCTCCCGAAGTAACAATAATCTGAAAAATAATAGTTGGGATAAACCAAACACACATTCCTAAAATTAGCCAATAGAGTCCTTTCAATATAATCCCACTTGTATACCACTTTATAATTTGAGAATAAAATAACTTAGATAATGCTCAATTGACTTATTCTGGCTGATACTAATTGTAAAAATATGTTATTAATTAGGAATTAATTGTTTGACTTTGGAAATTATTTCCATATAATTAGCAGCGGGTTCTGAGCTTAATAAGAGAAGATTTCCGTCATTCAGGAGGAGGCTAATTAGAGTAACTTTCTCAAATTCTGTAATGTTTGTCTTTTCTTTACCGATTTTATGAGCAAGATTTTGAATGCTTGTCCATCTTTGATAAGTATAATGTACAGACATTTTTACTTCATCCTCATTCAATAATTTTCCAGAATCTCTTCGATTACTTTGAACGGCTAAATCTCCTCTAGAGTTTAAAATGCCACTAAACCTAACTTGAGGTACTAACTCTAAGATTTTTTGGCATAAATCGTTATGATCCAATTCTATTTTTCATGAAAAAATAATCCCTTTTATTTGTAGACTTTTTTTTTAATACGAATTTCCAACTCAATTAAAAAATTAATTCAATTAGGCATATAAGGAACTATTTTGGAAACATTACATGGCAAAATATGATGGCCTTTTAGGACAACCCATTTTGGAAGTTGAAGAACCTGACAAGGAAGGTGGAATTACTTTTATTTTTAAAGATAACCGATTTTTATTCATAAAGGCAGTTGATGGTAAAATCGATACGGTATCTATTCCCGAATAGGTGAATGACATGGCAAAATTTGATCAACTTAAAATGACAGAATTGGTTAAGGTTGAAGACCCAGATTCTGAAGGAGGGATGACTTTAGAATTTCAGGAAAATATAAAATTGAAAATTAGAGTGGTTGATGGAAAATTAGTTTCAGAGTTTATTTAATTTCCTAAATGTTTTTGATAAAAAGTAATCGCTAACTCTTGTGTTTCGGATTGAATAGAACCTGGTCTTTCCTTTCGTATTTTTGTTATCGCATCTTTTGCTGAATATTTTTGATATTTTACAAGATAAGATGCCAAAATAGTTCCTGCTCTTCCCATCCCAGCTGCACAATGGACCATTACTGCTTGATTGTTTTTTATATTTTCATGGATAAATTCAACTGCCATATCTATTTTTTCCATATCGGGAGCCGTTAGATCCGGTGTTGGTACATGCAAATATTCAATTTCATTTATCCATTTTTCAGGTAATGGGTTTTCTGTCATCGTTACTATTGATTTTATTCCCTGTTGTAGAATCCATTCAAATTCATCAAAGCTAGTGGGTATTCCAGAGCCTGCAAGTTTTTCTTCGATTAACCATGAGAAATTAGTGGGTCTTTTAGTAATTTTTCCGTGGACTTTTCTCCACATATTTCCAGGTTTACTCATGTATAATGAAGGTTTGTTGTATATTTTTAGTATTGCGAAAAGTACATCGACCTTATATTAGAAAAAAGATAGTATGATGTAAAGTGGGAAAAGAAGCTATTCTTTATGAAAAATTATCAAACGATAAGGTACGTTGTACAGCTTGTGCTAGATATTGTGAAATGGCGGAAGGACAAATTGGTCTTTGTGGAGTTCGAGGAAATCAAAATGGAAAATTAGACCTGTTTGTTTATGGTAAAGTGATCGCAGGTCATGTTGACCCTATTGAAAAAAAACCTGTAACTCATTATCATCCGGGCTCAAAAGTATATTCTATTGCCACAACTGGATGTAATTGGCTCTGCAAATATTGCCAAAATTATGATATCAGTCAAAGAAGAAAAATTGAAGGTGTAGATATGACTCCACAAGAGGTAGTGCAAACTGCAGTAAATAATGGAGCAGATGGTATAGCCTATACCTACAATGAACCGTCGATTTTTATAGAATTTGCAAGAGATTGTGGCGTAGAAGCTCACCGAAAAAATCTTTACAATATTTTTGTTTCAAATGGCTACGATACTCCAGAATCAGTAAAAATGATGGGAGAGTTTTTAGATTCTATAACAGTTGATTTCAAAGGTAATGCTGAACCAGAGTTTACAAGAAAATATATTGGGATTCCTGATCCTCAACCAGTTTTTGATACACTTTTAGAAATTAGAGATAAAACAAAAATTCACGTAGAGATAACAGATTTGGTTGTTCCACAAGTTGGGGATAGTTTAGAGTATGCAGAAAATTTATGTAAATTTGTTTATGATGAATTTGGGCCAGAAATGCCTATCCACTTTTTGCGTTTCCATCCAGATTATAAGATGATGGAATTTAATTCTACTCCAGTAGAAACATTGGAAAAACATCATGAAATTGCCAAAAAAATTGGATTAAAGTATGCCTATATCGGAAATGTTCCTGGACATCCATTAGAACACACTTACTGTCCTGAATGTAAAAATATCGTCATCAAAAGATTTAGTTTTAATATAGAATCATGGAATCTTGATGAAAAAAATCAGTGTCAATTTTGTGAAAACAAGATTCCCATTGTAGGCAAATTATCAAAAAATTATAAAAAAAATAGATTTCATTTTGTTCAATAATTAGCAACTGCCCTTACAGGGGAACCTGTTGCATCTTTTAGCTTTAAAGGTAAAATGATGAAATTAAATCTCAGAGTGGGAATTTTTTCCAAATTTGAAAGATTTTCAACTATGAGAACATTATTTGTGGCTAAAATTTTATGAGCTGAAAATAACTTGTCAATCCCAAGATCAATACTTGGAGAATCAATTCCAATTAAATTGATTTTTTTTGAAACAAGGTAACTAATTGCAGATTTAGATAATCCTGGGTTATTTGTAAAATAGAATTTTTTATTCAAATTTTTTTGCCAGTTGGTGAAAAATATAATAGAAGAAAAGTTTGGGATTTTTCCATTTTTTTTCTCAAAATTAATCAAGTCCTGTTTGGTGATTGATTGATCTTTTGATTTTTTAATTTTTATTAATATTCCTTCTCCGATAAGCCGAGAAATAGGAATTTGGTGAATCTTTATTCCATTTTTTGCAAAGTGATATGGTGCATCAAGATGGGTTCCTGTATGAGAGCTTAAAAATAATAATTCTAGATTAAAACCCTCATCCTTGATTGTGGACCATGAAATGAATTGAGGAGGAGGCGAACCAGGAAAATTTGGAATTGACAAAGAAATTGTTAATGTAAGATCTAGATGTTTCACATCAAGAAATTCTGAGGGTAGTTTATCAGTTTTTGATGTCTATGAAAGGTTAAATACTGTTCATGAAAATCTGCAACATGCCTACAGCATATGTATTATTGAATTCGGATCTAGGTTCAGATAGTACTATAATTGATGATACGAAAAAAATTCTTCAAAATGAAGATGTTGTATCTGAGATTCAAGGTGTTTATGGAGTTTATGATATTGTTTTGAAGTTAACTTCTGATAATGCTGAAAATCTTCGTGCAATCATTACAGAAAAGATTAGAAAAATCAATAAGGTGCAATCAACCTTAACGATGATGGTTATAGAGGAACAAGAGAATCTATAACTTTTTTATCGCATCGATAACTTCAAGGATTTCAGATTCAGTATTAAAAAAGTGAGGAGACGCTCGAACTATTTTTTTGTCATAGATTTCTCTTACTGCTAAAATTATTCCCTGTTTTTCTAGTTTTTCAACCACCGTTTGTGATTCATGTCCATCTAAGGTAAATGAGACTATACTTGTACGCTCTTCGGGATTGTTTGGACCATAGAGTATTATTTTGCTATTTTTTGATAATTCCTCTCTGAGCATATTTGAAAGGTAAATGTTTTTTTTACGTATGTTTTCCAAACCATATCTGTAAAGATAGTTTGCAGAGGATTCCAATCCAACTATCCCAACATAGTTACGGAATCCTGTTTGAAATTTTTCAGGCAAGTCCTTGAATGCTAAATTCGATTCATCGTACATTATTGCTGATTCACCTCCTATAGAAAGAGGCTCAAGTAATTCGCTTGATTTACGATCACAGTAAAACAATCCTGTTCCCATAGGGCCACAAAGCCATTTTGATCCATTAAAAGCCATAAAATTACATTTAAGATTTTTTACATCAAAATTACCAGAACATCCTACTGTTTGAGCACTATCAAGGAAAAATGGTATTTTGTTATCTAGAATTTTACCAATTTTTTCTATTGGTAATATTGAACCAGTGTTATACAATGCATGACTAAGTGAAACTAGTTTTGTGTTGCTGTCAAGAAATTTTTTAAATTGATTAAAATTAAAAAATCCATTTTCATCTATCGATAAATTTTTGATTTCTAGTCTATTTTTTAGTCGAAGCCATGGATAAAAATTGGCATGATGTTCATGAGACATCCCACGTATTATAATATTAGAGGATGAATCAAAAGAAAGACCATTAGCTACAAAATTTATTCCGTCTGTTGTACTCTGAGTTAAAATAATCTCATCAGGCTGACAATTAATTATCTTTGAGATAATTTTTCTAGTATTTCTTAATTTTTCTGCAACAAATGGTTCAGATTCAAGAGAATCTGGTCCCAGCGAATTGTATGAAATTAAAAATTCTTTCATTGCCTCAATACTTTGCGTTGGCATTAGGGATACTGATGCGTTATTTAGATAGATTTTGTTAGATGAAAAATCCTCAGATACATCCTTTGGCTCTAAATTCATTATTATATCTGTTAATGAATAATTTAGTGTTGGATAAAAATCCTAACCTAATTTTAGATAATGATTTTGTTCAAATGAAAAGTGAATTTTCCGAAAAAAATCCGAGTTTTATTTTATGCTCTAAACCTTTTCTAAAAACTGAATTTTTAAATAGATTAATCGATTCTTGTGCTATCCCTGTAATTTTTTTAGATTTTGATTTGTTGTATAGTGGTTATGTGTGTTCTGAAATGATTAAAAAAAATGAAAATGTAAGAATTATTCGCTCTGATAGGATCAATTGGGAAAAGAACCTAAAAGAAATTATTGAAAAAATATCAAGAGAAAAATCGCTCGTAATTTTAGATTCTTTAAATGGGATTTACAACATGTTTGATGAATTAGAATCTAGCAGATTTATCAATGCGGCTATTATGCTTTTATCCTCTGTAGCCAGATATACAAAATCGCAGATTATGGTCACTGCAATGACCATAAAAAATAATAATCAAGAATGGACTCTTTCTCCAGGTGGGAGACATTTAATGGATTCAAAACAATCTGGAATGTATTATTTAGAAATGTCTGAAACAAGTTTGATTTTAAATATTATTGATAAAAACCAGCCAGATTCTAAATCTTTTAAAATTAGGAAATAATGTTGCTAAAGCGATCAGATTTTCAAACGCCGTTATAAAATTTTAAACGGTGTTATAAATTCAATTTCCTCGGTAAGTTATATAAAGATCAAAAGATAAAAAATTTTTGTTATGCCAGTAGCAATACTTCCAGACATCAGCGAACAAATGTGTATCGGATGTGCACTATGTGTAGAAATCTGTACAACACTTGGTCCAGATGTCCTTAGAGTAAAACCAGTAGAAGGCTGGAAAAGAGGTAAAGCATTTGTCTTTTATCCAGAACGATGCATTACTGACGGTGCATGCATCGGTGTATGCCCAACAAAAGCAATCTTTTGGATGAGACCAATGGACTTTACAGTTGGACAACCAGTGCCTCTTCACAAAGATTCAGTCTTCGTAAAAGGTTGGACCGAACTAGTAGACTAGTCGATTCGATCATTTTCAATTTATTTTTATATTTTTAAAATAACCAAATTTGTCCAATAGTACTTGTACAAATACGGTTTCCCTAATCATTTGGTTAAATCTTCACAATTAATTTCAAAAAAATTCAGGCATAAAATATTCTAAAAAATTATAATTTTCAATAGAATTATGGAATATTCAGGATGCCTTCTTTAATTAAAAATTGAATTCCCTGGACAAAGGTTGTATCATCAATGTCGCCATTTGCCCACCAACCTGCATTGCTTTTAATCCATTCTGGAATTATAGAAGATGAAACAACATTTTCACTTAATTTTTCAAGTAGAGGATTCTCCTCGATTTCAATTTCGACAATAGCAAATCCACTCATGGATGCATCAGGTTTTTCTTGTTCTGGTCCTGTACCATGAACAAATATCGAATAGCGTACTAGTCCAGCTTTTTCTTTTATTTGAAGAAGATGATGAACTCGACCAAATTCATTATACAGATTATCTTCTCCAATCTCTTGTGCATATGAACGCAATTTATTGCCTTCCTCATCGACTACCCAAATATCATAATGAATTTGATCTAGAATTTCAAGATCATTATACTTGCTAAGGAAATTTATTTTCCAGTCAATATTACAGCCCTCAATAGGTGTTAGCGGAGAATAATTGTACTGAATCATCATGGAATGTGTATTTGTAGAAACACGATCACTGGTATAATCATAAAATTTTGTAGGACAATTCAGTAACTCCTCTTTTTGGATTGTTTCTTCTACATCTTTGAAAGGATCATCCATGATATTTTCTTTATAATTTAACAAAGTGAACTGATACATTATTGGAGCATTGCCCTCAGTAATCCCTGCATAAGTTAATGCTTTAACAGGAAAAGGAAAATCATCCACTAGCCATATTTCATTATCATTACCGCTATACCAGCCAACAACAATGGTATCTACAGTTCCGGCAGGCGTAGTAATTGTCTCTACTCTATTTGTAATTAATTGGGCGTTACTTCCACCACCAATGGGTCCTATTTCCCCCCATGAAGCAGATCTAAACTCTTTTGGTCCATGAATTCGGTCATTTTCATTTCCAGTAGTAAAAGCAGACAACCAAGCTAATGAAGATTTGAATGCACTGGTATACTCAAAAATATTATCATCAAACAATATAGGTTCAGGAGCAGTTTTACCAAGACCCAAAGAACCTATAATGATTTTATTCTGATCTTCGACTACAACTTTCGCATCCCATAATGTTTCACTGATATTTTGTATGTCTCCTTTGATCCACATTTTCAATGTAATAGGGGAACAGTCATTAAGATTTATTTCACATAAAGAATACTCGAAATAATCTCCCTTCTTGAGACCTTCACCCAAATACCACGAACCATCAATATCAACACCTCCTGATGTTTGAGTATCCTGACCAAAAGAAAAATTTGAAAATCCAAAACTTGATAAAATAACTAATAGACTGATTTTTACTAGATTATCTTTCATAATTAATTTTTAAATTAATAGATATTAAACGTAGGTTACCCGTGTTAATTAAAAAAAATATGATTTGAACTAGTTTACAATCATGGAAAAATGGAATTTTCCCAATACCATTTTTGTTTGTAATGCTCTGGTTTTGAAGGGGGTACTTTTGTGTAATGTCGTTTGAATTTAATCTCGTCAGTGAATTTCATACTGCACTTGATTTACCCTCGGGGATTTTGGGGGTTCGTTTCATCCAAATAATTATTCCTATAAACATGACTGCAGGTATCAAAATAATTGCAATAGTCATTTCATAATAGAGTTCTAGTCTTTGTGCAGGTTGTACATGATAAGCTTCATGACTAGTTTTTTCGGGGTTATCATAAACTACACCAGTAAAATCAACGGATCTTTGAGCTTTGTTCTCGACTTTCCCAGATACTGTAACTCCTCCTTCAGCTAAAATAGATAAAGCTTCAATTCCTTCCATTCTAATAATTATTGAACCAGATTGATCAAAAATAAAATTACGGTAATCACCACCAATTTGATTTAATCCTTCATCACGGAAAAGTTCTTTTCCGTTTTGAAAAATAATAAAGTCATATTTCATTTTTGCCAGATTAGAATTTGTAGTCGGATCATAAAATTGATAGACAAATTGAATTTTTTCATGAGTTTTAATTACTGGTGGATCCCAGCTAAGATTAACTTCTATTTGTCTATCTGGAGTATATTGCAAAAGTGGAAATTCTAATTTCTGTCCAGTGGCATCGTGTGGAAAATCTGGAATTTTACTCTCAACAATTACCACACCTTCCATCCAGGGATGAATTGTGCAGAAATATGAAAAAGTACCAGACTCATCAAATTTATGATTCCATGATTCTCCTGGCAGAAATCGATCACTGTCAAATCCTCCATCTGGAGTTCCAAAATTATCATCCATCCAACCAAATCTTCCAGACCCTTCACCACTGGTAACAGTATGACCTTCTCTATCATTATTGTACCAAATAATTGAATCACCTACTGTAATAGCAATTACTGGTGGATCGTACCAAACCTCTGCAGGGGTATTTAATTCAGGATTAAATGACCCATATGGAATATTTACAATGTAATCTTCGGCATAAGCACTTGAAACCAAAGAAAGTACTCCTAATACAATTAAAGTATGTATTTGATACAAGATATGATTATTTACACTTTAAATTTATTTAATGATAAGAAGATTTTCTTTATTGATAGTCAGGTATGATAATTAGAGAAGGTTTAGATATTTTTAAATTGTAATTTTTCTCAAAAATCATATGAAACGAATTGAGATTATTGTTCAAAGTGAGGTTTCAAGACAAGTAGTAAAAGCAATTCGAGGTGTAGGTGTAAGTGGAGTTACATTGATTGAATCCTTAGGTCAAGGAGGAGGAGAAAGACCAGAAATTGGTGGAAAGCAAATTGAATTTAATTCTACAGATGTAATTATAACGGTTGTAAATGATTCCCAATTAGATTCTGCTATATCAGCCATTATGGATGTAGCTCATACTGGAAATAAGGGGGACGGAAAAATCTTCATCACAAATGTTGAACAGTCTTATGACATTTCGACAAAACAAAAATCATCTGAAATAATTTAATTTTTTTACCATTAAAGGAATTTTGATTTATTTTTGTTTTCTAGAAACGATATATACGGTATAGCCATGTTCCGGAGAAACAATCTCACTTTCTACTTTTTTAAAGATATAATCCTCCAGAGTTTTGGCATTTTCAAATAATTCTTTACCTATAATCAATCCATTTGCTGGGGCAGTCCTGTTTATTTTAGCACATCGATTAACAGTAGCTCCAAAAATATCATTAACCGACGAGGTTGAGGTTCTAGCTATTCTTACCATTCCAAAAGTAGCACTGGTTCTATAATCGATAACCGGCAGATTTTCTTTTTGTAATTTTTTTTCAATTTCCTCGTGTGATTCTCCTAATGCTAAACAACAATTAAGGCATTTTTTTATTGTAAGTTCTATTTCAGAATTAATTACAGGAAAATAGAATAATAAAGCATCACCAATATTTTTGACAACTATACCACTATAATTTCGAACGATCAATGCTGTTGAGTTGAGAAAAATTCTATAGAATTCACTTGTTTGTGAATCTGATAAATTTGAAGTGATTTTTGTGGAGTTCATTATGTCTATCATACAAACACAATATTTTTCACTATAATTTGAAAATTGCAAAAGAATGTCTTCTTGTTGTTTAATCACGTTTTCTTTTTCTTTAATTTCAATTAATGATTCTTGGAGTTTTTGAGCCATTGAATCAAAAGCATGAGAGAGTTCACCTATCTCATCCTTTGTTGTAATCTTTGTTCTTACCTCAAAATTGCCACCTGCAATTGTGTTTGCAGCATTTTTCAATTTTATTAATGGTTTTGAGAGGGTTTTTGAAATAATAAATGCCATTATTGCCATCATTGCTGTAATTAACAAACCAGTTTGAAATATTCTGCTTTGGAGATTTAAGATTGGTTGGATTGTTTCTGATTCGTCTATTTCTGCAAGTAATACAAATCCTAAATCACTTGCACAATAAGAGGAACCATAGGTATGAATTTCTCTATAGTCTAGATAAAGTCCTTCATAATCTAATCCCTCATTAAAGCAGTTTTTAACAGGAGTTGAATTTACTATTTGGTTAAAGATAGTATTTTCCGTAAATCTAGATTCAGATAACATCGTGAAATTACTATTAACAATATAGATTTCCCCTGATTCTCCTAGTCCACTTCTATTTAGTAAAATACCATCTATTGCTGCAGTTCTCATTCTAGATATGACAACTCCAATGGCTTCGTCTCCAATTTTACTATCTTGTGCAAAAATTGGAGATATCACAATCATTTTTTTACTGTTTTGAAAAGGTTCAAAATCTACAAATGATGTATGTAATCCTTTTTGAAATAAGGGATCATTTTGAAAATTATCTTTCTCAATTCTTCCAAGTGAAAAGAAAATATCTCCATTTTTTCCAATTATCTTAACGTCTTCAAATCCAATAGAAAATCCAATTAATGTTTGAAAAGCTTGAATTTGTGTCAGAAAATCTCTGCGTTTTTCTTCAATTTTGTTTTGAAGTGTCTCTTCTGGAGTTTGATTTAATTCTGTAACTAGAATTCGGATCATAGGATCAGTTGTAATAATTTGATTTTGTTCGATACGTGATTCAAACATTATCCGGAGGGTATCACCTCGTATGGTTGATTCACCAAATAATTGTTCACCAGTTCTTTCTTTAAGAATTTGTTCTGCATAATTAAAACTCAGAAATCCGGTAATCGATAAAGCGATAATTGATACGCTCATTACTAAAAGAATTAATTTTTTATCCAAAGCAAAAGAAATAGTCAATTCATCTATTCTATAATTTTATATGAATATCAAGTCTTTGTTAAATATCCAGGTCAGTTAGAATGATTAATTCTAGAAGGGGTAAAATTTTACGATTTTAAGATTAAGAGCCAAATCTCCACCTAGATTTGCTTGATTTTTTATCAAGATTCTCCAGCATTTGGTACGTAATGGTAAAGCCTTTTCCTACCATTGTGTCATCTTTATGGTAATTATTTTTGTTGGGTACAAATTCATCTGCTAAATCCTTAATCTTTTTAGTTTTAAGATCAAATAATCGAATTTCCTTGCCATTTTCCATTCTAATTTTTGCATCATTACTAATTCCCTGAATTGAAAAATCCTCGAAAAATTTGATTGTTCCCTCTTTTTTTAATTCAATAACGACATCATATGTTACCTTGCTGCCATAAAGTAGTATTTCCCTACCCTTGATTTTTATATCATCTTCAAGATTTAGCGCAATTATTGTATCGGCTTCAAGTGAGACTGTATTTACCGCATTTTCTAGAATAATTTTCCCGCGAGGTGCTAAAATTTGTGTCCTGTGTTCTTGCGAAAGATATAGTCCAACTCTACCTTCTGGATCTTGTAATTTGTATTTTCTTCCAAAAACATTTCCTACCACAGCATTTCCATTATCTACGATTATTTGTGCACCATTCTCAATTTTGTACTTGTTTTCAATTGGGTTGACAAATTTGAAATCTCCTCTAGTAAGATGAATTATTGATCTAAATTCTTTTGTCCATGAGGGACTTGTAACATTCCCTTGCATTACGATAGGTCCATCATAAGATAATTCTCCTGCCATAAAATTTCCTTTTATCGAAAGAGCTCCGTTTGCTTTTCTTTCAAGCTCTATTTCTCCTAAAGTTTTAGATCCAAATAGTCTAGTGGCAGTTAAGTTGGACGTGTTCAAAGCAAAGGCCCAATCTTGAGCTGTTTGCATTTCTTTTGATAATTCTTGACCTAAAATTCGATTTTTTCTTTTAATATCTTCTTCAGAATCTCCAGAGTATACCCTAGATTTTCTTAATTTTTCAATATTCGTCTCGGGGTATTTTTTGCCAATTTTTAGATCTTCATATGCTTCTTTAATTTTTATGAATTGTTCATTGTCTCCTCCTCTATCGGAGTGAAATTGGAGAGCTAATCGTCTAAATCCATCTCTAATTTCCTTTTCTGTAGAACCCTCAACTATGTTCAATATGTCATAGTTACTCTCTACCATACATACCACAATTCTTGGCTTAATTGAATCATAACTTTATTTCTACTTTTTTTCTGCACAAAATATGAAGGATTTGTTTAAAAATCAGAAAAACTGCCTTTTTTAAATACCAGAGTGCATTGCATGGCAAAGTATACTGATCTAATAAATCGAAAGTAAAGGAAATTTAGCCATGCAAGCGTTAATCTCAGGAAGAAAAGTTGAAGATGATTCTAGAAAAGATGCGATACTTCAGGTAATGTCTGACAAGTATTGTAGATCCATCTTAGAGATTGCCATGGAAAAGTCAAAATCAGCTATGGAGATAAGTGCTGAAACCAAAATTCCAATCAGTACAGTCTATAGAAGATTACAGACTCTCCATGATAACAAACTTTTAGGAATTTCAGGGTCCATCAGTGATGATGGTAAAAAATATTTCCTCTACAAAAGTAGGATAAAAGCTATTGCCACATCCTTTAATGGCAGTAATGTTGAGATTGAAATAGTTCCCAATATTTCCTAAAACCTATTCCTTTCATTTTATTGAAATCAAATTTGAAAATCAGTGATCTGTTTTAAATCAAAAAATTGATTAGATAAACATGGAAAAGTTGTTTTCTTCACCAGTAATTTCGGTAGAACCTGATTCATCAGTTTTTGAGGCATTGCAGAAAATGCAATTCAAATTTGTAAAACGATTGGTGATTACTGATGGAACTAAACCATTGGGAATCATTACAGAACGAGATATCAATAAATTTCTTGAAGAAGATAAAACGGCAAGGGCCGTTGATGAGATACCAATAAAACACCTTATGCAAAAAAATATCGTATTAATTTCTGATGGATTGGAAGATGACTATTATCAATGTGCTTCTAAAATGGAAAATTTGAAAATTGGTTCAGTAATACTTGTAGATAAGAATGGAGATTTATCAGGAATAATTTCAAGAACAGATTTAGTTAAAACGTATGCCAATGTTTTTGGTGGCAAATATCTAGTAAAAGATTTTATGAGCAAAAAAATAGTTACCTGCAGAAAATCAGATTCTTTAAAATTTGTATTAAGTTTAATGAATAATAATAAAGTCTCCAAATTGGTAGTAACTGATGGCACAGGATTAGCTATTGGACTAATTACAACTAGTACATTATTGAATCATAGTGATTATTTTACAAGAGGTCAAACACGTTCACGAGATTATTTGCTTCCATTAGATAAGGAAGTTATTGTAAATGATTTACTTGAAGATAGTCTTGTAACCATTGGAGAAAATGAAGATTTGGCAAAAGCTGCAAGTCTAATGATAAAGTACAAAATTAGTGGAATCCCTATATTAGATTCTAATCAAAATCTGGTAGGGTTGATAAGTAAAACAGACATTGTAAGGGCATTTTCCTACGTAATGCCTCATGAACAACTAAAATTAAGATATCAAGAAATGTATTAAAACGGTAAATTTTTAGTGTGAGTTAAAAATTCTTCCTTTTTCTACCAAGTGCTAATAATGCAATAATAATTGCTATTATTCCCAATCCTATTCCAATGTATCCAATACTCATTTGTTGATTTTGTTTTTCAAGTTCATTTACTGATTCTTTCAAATCATTTACTTCTCCCACAACTGCAGTATGTCCATCTATTAGCTGATTCAATGTCAAATCAGATGACTCAGGAAATTCAATGTATGACCTTTCATCTACTTTGGGTGGATGCATTGATAGACTGACAGTGGTATCACCAATATTTCCTAGAATGTTTGCTTGATAATATCCTGCTACGGTTGGATTTACAAAGGCATAATATTTTCCAGGAATATCATGATCTTCTGAGAATGGAAGAGTAATTTTATGGTCTGCCAAAATTAATTGCATTTTCAAAGATTTTTCAAGTCCAAGTACTCCATTTTTGAATTCTTGTTCCTCTAAAGACAATCCAGATTCCAAAGGACTAACAAATAGTTCAATTCCATTAGTCTCACCAGACACTACCGGCTCATTCATCCAGCCAATCTCTAATCTATAATCACCTACTGAATCAATAGTATGGCCAAATACATTACCAAAAAATCCAGGGATTAATAGTAAAAACAATGCTAAATATCTAAAATTCAATAATTAGCTAGTCAATTTTAAAGTTAAAAATGTTTTAGCATTTTTCTCTAAATGAAATTTGTCATAGATATTTTTTGGTGTATGGTTTGATCAAAAACTTTAGGCATCAGCATACATTGAAACTTCCCATGCAGTTGGGGTCTGTGCAAATGCTGTGTATTCTTTGTATTTTAATTCTGAATATTTCTCTAGAAAATCTTTTGTGAATACTTCTTCTAAGAATGACTGATCACTATTCAATGAATCAAGTGCTCCTTTTAACGAAACTGGAAGTGATCCTATTTTATATTCTCTTTTTTTCTCTGCACTTAATTTGTAAACATTTTCTTCAACAGGATCTCCTGGATCAATTTTATTTTTTATCCCATCTAATCCAGCCAATAATAAAGCAGCTTCGAGAAGGTAAATGTTTGCAGTAGGATCAGGTACACGATATTCTATTCTTTTACTTTTTTCTTGATTTCTATAATACATTGGAATACGAATTGCAGCAGAACGATTTCCCATACCCCAACACACATTCACTGGTGCTTCAAATCCAGGAACCAGTCGTTTATAGGAATTAGTTGTGGGATTTGTAATTGCGCAAAGTGCCCGTGCATGTGATAAAATTCCTCCAATGTAATATCTTCCAATTTGGCTCATTTGAGCAACACTATCATCAGGATCAAACATAACATTGATCTTATCATCCCATAAACTTTGATGGGTATGCATGGCAGAGGCATTATCACCAAAAATTGGTTTTGGCATAAAAGTCGCCACTTTATTTTTTCGCTTGGCCTTGACTTTAACAATATTTTTTACAGCCACAACACTATCTGCCATAGTCATCATTTCATCATAAACAAGATTAATCTCACATTGTCCTGAGGTTGCAACCTCGTGGTGTTCTGCCTCTACTTTTATTCCAAAGTTATTATAAAGATCATCACAAACATCTTTTCTAAAAGTTTCAAGCGTATCTTTTGGTTGGGCTGGGTAATATCCTTCTTTAATATCAATTGCAGTACTAACGTTTCCTTTTGCCCAAGGCGATTCTTTTGATTCAATAGAATACCCCGATCCTCCACCTGAGTGAGTAGCAGCATACGGTGATGGATAAACGTTAATGCTATCAAATACAAAAAATTCAATTTCAGGTCCCCAGTTAGTGTGTGTTATACCAAAATTCTTTAATTGTTCAGAAGCTTTGAAAGCAATTCCTCTTGAATCTCGATTATATCTTGTTTCTTCTATAGTATTTCCTTCATAAAGATCACAAAACAATATACAGTTTTTTCTGTTTCCTGGGTCATAGTCACTAGGTAAAATTCTAAAAGATTTTGGATCTGGTTTTAGAATCATGTCAGAATTATTCACAGATTTGAATCCAACAATGGAGCTTGCATCTAATTTTTCTAATCCATGTTCAAAGCTTTGTTTATCAATTGCATAACTTGGCATTCCAAGTCTATGTAATTCTCCAAACATATCAACAAACCAGAGATTTACATACGCAATATCATCATCTTTCAAAGATTGTAATACCTGATCAGCGTTCAATTAAATTTTTTAGCATATCATTTTACTAATGTTAGTTTGTAAGATTCTTTTGCCTAAAGGGTAAGGTAAAACTTAAGATTCTGGATAATCTTCATAAGATTTTATTTTTTGGATCTTGTTTAATTCCTCTTCAAAGAAGAATTTTTCTTCAAACGCCGGTTTTAGTTCATTTAACCATATGGCATTTTCATCATATTTTGCAAAAAATGGTCTTTGAACCCACTCAGGATTCCTTCCTTGCAAGAAACGCAAGGCAAACACCTTTTCTCCCATGATTGTAACTACACCTAATACCTGAACTTTGCCAGGAGTAGCTGACATGCTAGGGCCTCTGACAGTTCTTGCAAGACCAGTAACTTTTTTGTAGGCATTTCGGAAAATTTCTTGGGCCTTTGCTAGTGAAATTCCAAAATAATGCTGAGCACCAGTGTCCCTTACAACAAACATGTAGTAAGGAATACATCCTAGTTGAACCTGTTGTGTCCACATTTTTGCCCACATATCTGCATCATCATTAATGTGGGCCAAAAGTGGTGATTGTGTTCTAATCTGAGCTCCTGTGGCTCGTACTTCTTGAATTGCTCGTTTTACAGAATTAGTTGACAATTCAGTTAAATGATTAAAATGTGCCATAAATGCAAGATGAAGACCATTTTTGGTGATGCTTTTAAAAATATCTAACATTTGATTAGAGTCGTCATCTGTTAGGAATTTGTATGGCCAATAAGAAAGTGACTTGGTTCCTATTCTAATTGTCTTTAAATTTGGAAGTTTTGCATCAATTAGAGTTTCAATGTATTTTGAAAATATTTTAGCCTTCATAATCATCGGATCACCTCCTGTAAAAAGTACATCAGAAATTTCTGGGTGTTCAATTAGATATTGAACAAGTTGTTCACCTTCTTTCATTGCAAATTTCATTTCATCCATTCCAACAAATTGTGGCCATCTAAAACAAAAACTGCAATATGCATGACAGGTTTGACTTTGACTTGGGAAAAACAAACATGTTTCTTTGTATTTATGTTGCATTCCATACAATTTTGTCCCATCATTTAAGGTTGGAACATTTAGCTCCATCTGACCTGCTGGATGAGGATTTAGTTGTAACCGAATTTCGTTTGCAATATTTGCAATCTCTTTTTTATCAGAATTATTTTTAAGTGCAGTTGACATTTTTTCAAAATGTTGGGGTAAAAGCATTCCTTTTTGTGGAAATGTTAGAACAAACATTGGATCATCAGGTATTTTATTCCAATCAATTAATTGCTCAACTACATAATTATTGGCTTTAAACGGTAAAACATTTCCTACAACTTCCATGTCAAATTGTGTTTGCTCAGAAAGTTTTTGTATTTGTGGAATATCGCGAAAATTTGCTAATGTGTACGACTTTAGAGAAGGAGATTCGCCCCACGCCGTCTCTTGATAAGTCACTTTGTACAATACCAATTTCCCCTTGTTAAAGGTTACATAATTTTTAGGCTTGAAAATAGATGAAAAAGACAGAAATTTTTGATAAAATTTACTACAAGAAATGGTATTAATACTCAACCTTTGTATTCTAGAAAACTAAACAAATTAGGAGGGGAAAAAGATGGCAGAAGAAGAAATTTCACAAATTTCAATTGGTGAGTTTGATACCGTATCACAATTATTAGCCTCCTCTGAGCCATTACAATTTGCATTTATTGTAATGATTGTGGGCATTATTATCATTGCATTAGCATATAGCAAATTTTCTAATTTTGTAAAATCTCATAAAATATACTATACCAGACCACATCTATCCAGATTTATCCGTAGGGCTGTTTTACCGTTTTTTGCAATTGCACTTATCTCATCAACTAATGCCTACATGCAAACATCTGGTTTGTTTGACCAAGAAACAATAGTTGATAATGAATTAACTCCTCAGGCAACTTTTGCAAAAATTCTCAATACCTTTAACATTTTGGTAATAGGATACACTATTTCTCATCTAATTCCCATTGCTCTTACCAAACGAGACAAATCTAATCTTGAAAAAAATGATTTTGATGCTTGGTTTGATTATCGAGGATTTTCTGATGATGAGGGAGGTTTGTTCCATAAATTGTACAAATGGATGCCACCTAAAGTTACTATAGATGAAATACCTGAAGACGAATTTCAAAATCATCTAAAAACTAAAGAAGGTTTACAATATCTTGAAGAATTTCGCACTACCAAAGGCAATCCAATTGGTAGTTATGAAAAATTAGTTAAAGATCCATTTGAGGAATGGAAGCAATCAGAGAGAGTAAAATATCAAAAATATTTTAAAAATTGTATAACTGGAAATAATCAATCTGGAAGAAAATTAAAGCCTGGTACCAAGCCAGATGAAATTTTTCCAATCGATGTTTGGAGAGAAGAAAAGAGAATTCACAATTTTGAACCACTTATTCCTAGTTCAAGACCTCCAGGTTATGCAAAAAAACAAAGAGAAGGTCTACCAAAATCAACAAAGCAGGTTTTACCAATTGGAATTTTTGTAGCAACTATTCTGGGAGTAGTTGCATGGTGGGGAGTTGATCTGTTTGTATTGGCTACTGCGACAGGTGGATTTGCAATTGGTATAGGTTTAGCTTTACAAGAAACGATGCAAAATTATTTTGCATATTTGCTAATTAGAAAAGATAAGATTTTTCAAGAGGGCGACAGAATCAAACTTGACACTGGGTATAATGGATATGTGCACAAAATCACGCCCAGAGTTACCTATGTCAGGGATGCAATGCACGAATCCATTGCTATAATACCAACAAGGCACTTGGTTACTGCTCAAATTATAAACTATACTAAGGAAAATAAATTGGTACCAGCTATCGTAAAGGTTGGGGTTTCATATCTGAACAATCCCAAACAAGTTGCATCTATTCTTGTTAAAATTGGAAAGCGGGGTATGAAGGAAATTGTTGACACTAAAGGAAGACACCTAGTTAGACAAACCAGATGTCCATATCTAGACAAAAATAAACCAAGCTGTGGATGTGACAAGGATCTTCAGGTCGATATTTCTCAGCCTGTTGTTAGATTTAATGAATTTAATGACTCTGCTTTAGATTTTACAATGTGGATTTACGTTAAAGATTATGGGGCACAATTCAAAACAAAAACAGATCTAAGAATGATCATGTATGAAGAATTTAAAAAGTATGATATTAGAATTCCATGGCCAATTAGAACTATTTACCAAGGAGATGAAAAGAAGGAATACGAAGAAATTAATCAAAAGGAACAGGATAGAAATAAAGTTGTAGATGAATTTGGTATGGGAGACATTGGTCGTGGAGGGGGAGATGAATAGATTTCTTTTCTCAAAACTTAAGAATCCCCTGTCTACACGATCATATGTTGATTAATCTTATTGCAGGTAATTCTTCAGAAAATTTAGCTAAAAAAATATCAAAAAAACTTAAAGCAAACTTTGTAAATTCAGAAGTAAAAATATTTCCAGACGGAGAAAATAAAATCACTCTCAAAGGAAAACTCTCAAAGGACAAAACTATCGTAGTTCAATCAATATATCCGCCAGTAGATTCAAATCTTATTCAGGCATTATCTCTAGTCTCAAAGGCAAGAGATTATTCTACTGAAGTAATTGTGGTGATTCCTTACATGGGATATGCGAGACAAGATAGGGAATTTTTACCTGGAGAAATTGTAACAATGAAGGTCCTTGGACAATTGTTCAAGGGTGCAGGTGCCTCAAAAATAATAGTTGTTGATATTCATAGTAAAATGGGACTAAAACACTTTAAAATCAAAACTGAAAATATATCTGCCATTCCAGATTTGGTAAGATATTTCAAAAATGTTAAACTAAAAAATCCATTAGTTGTTTCTCCTGATCAAGGTGGAAAAGAAAGAGCGAGAGAATTTGCCAATAATTTTGGATCAGAGTATATTACACTGGAAAAAAAACGCGATCGTAAAACTGGTAAAGTTGAAATTAAAACTGAAGGCCTAGATAAAGTAATAGGTAGAGATGTGATTTTAGTAGATGATATGATTAGTACAGGCGGAAGTATAATCAAAGCTACTAAATTTCTTAAAAAACAAAAATGTAACCAAGTGTTTGTTGCCTGTACACATGCTTTACTAGTAAATGATGCAGAAAAGAAAATGAAAATTTCTGGAGTTGCAAAAATTATTAGTAGTAATTCTATACCAGGTAAAACATCTATTGTAGATATTTCAAGCACAATTGCAAAGGCAATAAAATAATGCCAGAAAGTTTTTTTATATTGTCTAAAGATCATTTAGAAATTGCTAAAGATGAAATAGTTGCTATTGCAAAAACTTATGATCGATTTGCCAAATCAAAATCATTTTCCAATTTGGTAATAATACAATCAAAAATAAATTGGGAAGTAATTGCACAGCGTGCAACTTTTGTAAAAATATCTGGTCAAATCTTAAGGAAAATGTCTGGACTATTTTTAGAAGAAGATAATTTTGAAGTTTTAAAAAATGCTAAAACTTTTGCGTGTAGAATAGAAAACTTATCCTCAAAAAAGTTTGAAATTCCAGAATTAGAAAGCTCGATGGGGGATATGATTTCCAAGCTTTCTCAAGCTAAGGTAGACTTGCAAAATCCTGATATTATTATTTATTTAATTTTTACAAATCAAGAAAATTTTTTTGGTTTTTCAAGACCAAGCGAATTTACTAAAAGGCCTAAAAAAATCCGAAAACATCCACATGAATTAGATTGGAAATTAGCAAGGGTAATGATTAATTTGATTGGATTAAAAGAAGGAGAAACTGTATGCGATCCATTTTGTGGTACTGGTACCACACTTTTGGAGGCTGAATCCATGGGCATAAAAGCAATTGGAGTAGATTTTGATAAAAAAATGTACGAAATTTCAAAGGAAAACCTAGAAGCAAATGGCTTCAAATCAAAAATGATCAACGCAGATTTTAGTGAATTTACAAGTATGGAAGATAAATTTGATGGGATCGTCACAGATCTCCCTTATGGAATCGCATCTAAAGCATCAGAAGATCCTAAAGAATTAATTAAAAAATTTGTATCCAAACTTCCTAGACGTAAGAAGATTGCAATAATGTGTAAAAAGGGATTTGAAAAAGAATTGAATATGAATCCATCAAAGACTTATGATATCTATAGGCATAAAAGCTTGACCAGGACAATTTTGATAAAATGAAACTTGTATTTTTGGGAACATCTGCTGCACAACCTACAGAGAATAGAGGATTATCATGCATTTGTCTTGAACGAGAGGGAGAAATTTTGATGTTTGATGCTGGAGAATCAGCACAAATTTCGTTTCTTAAATCTGGCTTGGGTTGGAATAAGAAAATGAAAATTTTTGTTACACATCTACATGGTGATCATTGTGTAGGAATTTTGGGACTTCTTCAAACAATGACAATGCAACATAGAACGGAATCTTTAGAAATTTATGGACCAAAAGGAATAGATGAATTCATTGCTGCAAATATCAATGTATTAAATTTTGGATTGTCATTTCCAATATTGATTTCAATAGTAGATGAAGGAAAAGTTTTAGATTCTAAATTTTACTCAGTATATGCATGCAGAGCAAGTCATTCCGTTCCTGCATTTTCATATCGTTTTGATGAAAAAGACAAACCAGGTAGATTCAATCTTGAGAAAGCACGTGAGATGAAAATTCCTGAAGGACATTTGTGGAATAAATTACAAAATGGAGAACAGATTAAAATTGGTGAGAAAGTAATTACATCGGATCAGGTGTTAGGTGAAAAACGACCTGGGAAAAAAATTGGAATTTCAGGAGATACAATGCCAACTGACGAATTAGAGAAATTTTTTGAAAAATGTGATTATCTTGTTTTTGACGCAACATTTTTAGATGAATTGAAGGAAAGAGCCAAAGAAACGTGTCACTCTACTGCAAAAGAGGCAGCTACACTTGGTGCAAATGCTAGAGTAAAAAATCTAATTCTGACCCATTTTTCTGCAAGATATAAAGATGAAACTCTTCATCTAAAAGAAGCAAAGCAAATTCATGATTCTGTAATTACTGCAAAGGATCTTTTAGAAGTTGAAATAAAATAAGATGTTTGAACAAATTGCTGAACAGCTAACAACAGCGAAAAAAATTGTTTTTACAACCGGTGCTGGAATCTCGCAAGAAAGTGGAATTCCCACCTTTAGAGGTAAGGATGGGTTGTGGAGAAATTATGATGCAATGAAATTAGCTACAATTGATGCATTTTATAAAAATCCAAAACTAGTTTGGGAATGGTATAACGAACGAAGACAAAATATTTTTGCAGCACAACCCAATTTTGGACATAATGCAATTGTTGAATTGGAAAAATTTTTAGAAGTAGTTGTCCTTACACAAAATATTGATGGGCTTCATCAAAGAGCCGGTAGCTCAAAAGTTTTAGAATTGCATGGAAGTATCGTTAAAATCAAATGTACCGTTTGTGATTACAAGGATGAAATTACTTCTAATTTCTCAGAAATTCCGCCTGTATGTAAATGTGGTAATATTCTTAGACCCGATGTAGTATGGTTTGGTGAGGGTTTACCTCAAGACGTATGGCAAGAAGCAATCGCTCATGCAAATAATTGCGATGTTATGGTTATTGCAGGAACTTCATTGGTGGTTTCTCCTGCAAATACGTTGCCAATCTATGCAAAACAAAATAATGCAACATTAGTGGAAATTAATCCTGATGAAACAACCATGACATCAGAAATGGACTGGTCAATTAGATCCACCTCTGCTAAAGCTTTGCCAGAATTAGTTTCTATATTTAAAAAATAATTATATCCAAATTACTTGAATTCTGAAAAGTAGATAATGATTTATTTTAATTAACTAAATTTATTCCTCATCGTCAATTAACCAATCAATAATTCTATTGATACTAGATGAAGTTAAAACTAACTTTATTGGTCCTAACGGAGATTCATCTGATTTTTCACAAATTGCTATTTTTTCAGCAAAGGCGGCTTGTTTGTTAAGATAAAACCATGTAGAATTGGCGTCTAAATTTTTTTCCAATGTTCGTCGATAAATTCTTTGAGAGTTCATAGAACCTATATTTTCATGAATTTTTTCTAATGATTGTAAATCATTTGAACTTGCTTTTATAGAAAATTTCTCAATAGTTATTTTGCAGTTTGAAAGGATATTATCGATTGCAAATTTGACTTTACTTGGATCTTCTGAAGGATTAAGGGAGCAAAAAAGTTCAATTTTACAGCTAAGGGAAGGCCTCTTCATTTTAGCCATTCTTCAATTTTTTTAAAGGATACCTCAATCAATTGTTCTTTTGTAAAATTATTATTTGAAATTGCATCGTCAGATAAAGCAATTGGGTTACTAATTCCCACTCCTAATTCTCTGTTGTCTCTTTCCTCAAAATTTTCTTTGGTTTTAGGATCATCTGATCTTCCCCGTTGTTGTAAGAATCCAAATCTAGTATTAGTTGAGGCATGTATTGCAAGAAGTTTTACTGCTCCAAACTTCCTAAGAACTTCAATTTCAGCCGACGATCTAATGCCATCAATAATGATAACCGTTGATTTTGAATTTTCAATTTGTGGTTTTACCAACTCTGCTACTGCACCTGGGCCATTTTTTTCTCGAAGATCAAGCATCAATTTTCCGAGATTAGACCCAGTAGGTTCAAGATTTCTTTTCTTTGCCTCATTTCTAACTGCATTTCCCATATTGATGATCTCATAGCCTTTGGATTTCAGACCATCAGCTATTGTAGATTTTCCTGCTCCAGGCATGCCAGTCAAGCAAACAATTAGTTTAGTCAACAGTTAAAGAACAAATCGGGTAATCTATGAAGCTACCGGAAATTATTATAAAGATACTTCAAAGAAAGTTGTGATGCGAGCATTTGTGGCAGTAGAAATTTCTAATGATGATTTAATTAATTCAATCGCCAAACTGCAATCAGAGATCATTAAAGCTAAACCTATAGAATCTCAGCATTTGCATTTTACACTCCAGTTTTTAGGTGAAATTTCAGAGGAAATTTCTCAAAAAATAAAACTAGCCCTCAAGACGATAGAGTTTTCAACTTTCAAAGTAAATTTTAAAGGAATTGGAGCCTTTCCTAAAATTAAATTTCCTAGAGTCATCTGGATTGGAACCGATGAAATAGGAGCAAATGCTTTGATAGGTTTAGCAAAAAAGGTTGAAAATGTACTATCACCTTTGGGTTTTATTCCTGACAAGCCGTTCAAATCTCACATTACAATATTTAGAATTAAAAACAAGGTAGGAGATATCAGTAAAGAAATGGAGAAATTTGAAAAATTAGAATTTGGATCGCAGGAAATATCAAATATTAAACTTAAACAAAGTGTCCTTACTCCACAAGGTCCATTGTATTCTGATTTAGAGGAGATTAAGGCTAAACTATGAAAGAAATAATTTCAAAGGTTAGAAATTCAGTAATTCCTACAAAATCCTTAGAAAAATCAAAAAGTGACATTGCTGATTTGGCCTTCAAATTAGTTGAAATTCAAGTAAAGAAATTCCCACAGGTAATAGATTTGGAATTTGGAGGCTCATTTGCCAAAGGAACATGGTTACCCAAGAGTGCAGATGTTGATATTTTCATCAAATTCAAAAAAGAAACTTCAGAAGAAGAATTTGTAACAATTTCAAAAAAAATTGGATTTGACTCAATGAAATCTCATAATCCATATGTTAGATATTCAGAGCACCCTTATGTTGAGGCTAAAATTAAAAATACAAAAATAAATGTAGTTCCTTGTTATGATGTAAAATTAGGAAATTGGAAGAGCTCAGCAGATAGATCTCCTTTTCATACAAGAAATATGAAAAAGGTCCTTACACCAAAAATGAGAAACGAAGTAAGATTACTAAAAACTTTCCTTCAATCTACGGAAATTTATGGTGCAGAAATGGCAAAACAAGGATTTAGTGGTTATGTGTCTGAGGTATTGATCTTAAATTTTGGAAGTTTTGAAAATGTAATCAAATCAATTGCAAAAATAAAAGAAAACCAAATAATAGGGAAAACGTTAAAGAAATTTAATACTGCAATTGTAATAGCTGATCCCATTGATAGTAACAGGAATTTAGCAGCGGCAATATCGATTGAAAATATTGGAAAATTTATTTTAAGTTGCAGAGCATTTCAAATTAAACCGTCTTTAAAATTCTTTAAACCTAAAAAATTAAAATTATCTAAAAATAATTTAGAAAATGTTCTAGTAGTAAAATTTGATTTTAAATTTAGAAGTCCAGATATCATATGGGGTCAAATAAAGAGAGCCACTAATTCATTGAAGATTCAGTTAGAGATAGGTGGTTTCAAAGTTTTACGAAGTACTTCACATACAGACGAGAAAAAAGAAGCATGTCTTTTTTTTCTCCTAGAATCACCTATAATTCCAAAGAAATATTCCAAAACGGGACCAGGAATTTTTAGAGAAAAAGATTGTCGTAGTTTTATTTCAAAAAATATTTCCAAAACTGAATTAATGTGGGTAAATGATGATGGGAAGATTGTATCTTTAGAAAAACGGAAGAATTTCGATGTGGAAAAATTCTTATCAAATTTCTTGAAAAATAATCTTCAAACAGGCATTCCAAAGGGTCTTCAAAGTGATTTTAGGAAGGGATTTAAGGTATTTTTAGGCACAAAAAGTTTAACAAAATCCATTAAAGAGGTAACAAAAAATCTAATCTTAACTAATGAAACAATCTTTCATTTCGATTAAGAAATTTTCAAAAGAACCATACTCAACGATTCTTGGGTATCCAAGAGTTACTAAAAGACAACTTAATTCAAGAATTTTAGAGTTGGAAAAACTAAAAATTAATTCAATTTCTTTAATTGGTCCCACTACGATTGGAAAATTACAAATTTTGGGAAAGGGGTATGTTGGGGTAGTTGTTTTAGCCAAGAGAGGAAATAAAAAAGTTGCACTGAAGATTCGTAGATTAGATTCTCAAAGAAGTGAAATGAAAAGCGAAGCTAAATTTCTTAAATTAGTTAACAAAGTGAAAGTTGGTCCTAAACTTTTTGATTTTAGCAAAAATTTTGTTGTAATGGAATATCTCGAAGGTGAAAAAATAAGTAAATGGATAAAATCATTAGGTGGATCTGGAAGTACTAAAAAATTAAAGACTGTTATTGAAACATCTTTAGAGGATTGTTTTAGATTAGATCAAATAGGATTTGACCATGGAGAACTAAGTAGTATCTCAAAGCATGTTATAGTCGGAAACACAAAATCAACTATAATTGATTTTGAAAGCTCCAGTACAAACAGAAGAGTATCGAATGTAACATCAATCACTCAAGCAATTTTTATTGGTTCTGGAATAGCAAAAGATATCCGAAGAATTTATAAAATTCCCTCAAAAGAGAAAATTATTGAAGTTTTAAGAATTTACAAACAAGAACAATCACAAGAAAGTTTTGAGAATCTTTTGAAAATTTTAAAATTAAAATAAGAACAGAAACGTTTGTGATTTTTGTAATTATTAGGAGTTAAAAAAATTTTAAAATTAGTATCAAAAAATACCAGTAGATTTATCCTCAACATTGTTTGAAAGTTATTTTAATTTTATTTCCTCCTCAAGTTTATCCATCGCGTATATTGCTAGTTTTTCCCAGTTTTTCTTTTCAGAATACGGAAGTTGAAACCAATTTTTCATGGCTGCCTTGGTTTTGAAAGGATTGAGATATCTCCATTTTTTAATTCCATAGGTTTCAGGCATAAAATCTTTACCCAATCTAAGGGTAATTTCCTGTTTGTAATAAAAAGCAAAGAATTTTTTCTTGTAACTGATTCTTGGAGACGACATCATTTTGCCAATTTTTACAAGACTATATTTTTTTGACAATTTTAAAGCAATTTTTTCAAATAATTCTTTTTCTTTATCCACAATTTTCACTTGCCTAAAAAGTATAAAAAATTTATTAAAATGCGTTCAAATTTTTTTTGAAAAAATCAAAACAACATACTTTTGTAATTGTTTTATTTTTTGCCTAATCATTAATGTTATGTGGATTTTCGTGACTTGCACGTGGATATTTAGAAAAAGAGATTAACGTGGATATTTAGTAGAAAAGTGAAATAATGGTTTTTGAGGCAATTCTATATCTTGCAATACTAGTTATTGGTTCAAAATTATTTGGTGAAGTATTTCATAGAATAAAACAACCGACAATTATTGGAAATGTATTAGCAGGAATAATTTTAGGACCTGCGTTATTTGCACTAGTTGATCCAATTGATGAAATTGAAGTTTTTATCTCAATTGGGGTTTTCTTTTTGTTCTTTTTAATTGGACTTGAAGAAATTGATCTTCCTGGATTATTCAGAGTATTACGCAAGAGAATTTTTATAGCTTCTGCAATAGGTTTCTTAACTCCTTTTTTTGCAGCTGTAATTTTTAGTCTTTATATTGATATTTCTCTTGTAAAATCTTTAGCTTTAGCTAGTGTAATTGGCGCATCAAGTTTGGGCGTAACTGCAAAAGTTCTTACAGATTTAGGAAGACTAAGGTCCACAATAGGATTAGAAATTTTCACAATCACTGCAATAATTGAATTTATTGCAATTGTGGTTACAAGTGTAATTATTCAAATTGGCTCTAGTGGTTCTCCAGAAATTGAAGATTTTGTTTGGCTATTTGCAAAAATGATAATATTTTTCGTAATTGCAGGACTGGCGTCAGTTTTCGTTTTACCCCACTTTTTTAGAATTATCAAGAAACATTTGGAAGCAGAACAAGTATATTTTGCAATTGTCATTGGAATGATTCTTCTTGTAGCATACCTCGCTGAGATAAGTGGCATACATGGTGCAATAGGGGCTTTGCTTTTGGGAATCGCAGTTTCAAGGATGACAAGAAATGAGTATCTAGAGATTTCAAAAAGTGTAAAGGCAGTAGGATATGGAATTTTTATCCCCATATTTTTTGCAGGAATTGGGCTTCATTTTTCACCTGACTTTTTAGATTTGCCTATATTGACAATTGTTGGATTTTTGACGATCATAATAGGAGTGAAATTTTTAGGTGCATATCTTGCTGTAAAAATTGCAAAAATGAGGCCAGTTACAACAGTGGCTTATGGGGTTATGTCAAAAGGGGCAGTTGATTTGGCCTTGATGCTTGCATTATTGGAAATTGAATTGCTTGATACTAAGCTCTTTTCTTTATTGGTTTTTGGAACTCTGATTACAATGGTAATTTCTAGTGTAGAGCTTCAGAGAAAATTAAAAAAGGTAGTCCAAGTTAAATTGGGAAGTTCAGAGTTAGGATTTTTGCCAGTTTATTTTCGAACGGTTGCGGATCATACTGCTGCAAGTGTAATGGAGCAAAACTTTCAGAGGGCAAATTCTGAAATGATAGTTTTTGAGGGATTAAAACAATTTGATTTAGGTGGGAATAAAGTAATTTTTGTTTTCGACAAAGAAAACAAACATTTGGTTGGATTGGTTTCAAAAAATGAAATAAAAAAGATTTCAAAAGAATCTCAGAAAATTTTAACGCTAGGTGAGGTGTCTTTTAAGAAATATCATTATATTTTTTCTGATGATTATTTATTTTCAGTAATAGAAAAAATGAACTCTCATCCCTTTGATGTAATACCTGTAATTTCACATACTCCAGAACAAAGTGTTATTGGAATTGTAACTTCGCAAAAAATAATGGATTTATTATCACTTGAGGAGAAAAAGAAACAATAAGTTGTTACGCTAATTAATTTCTTGATTTTAGACGTTTTCTAATAGTAAATCCAACTGCCGCTGGTGCTGCTAGGTATAAGCCCAGGTTTAAGGCAATTACAGAAATTCCCAATCCTAAAACTTGTCCTTCGTTTCCGTCTTCTGCCAAGGTCATTAATGATAAACTAGACATCATTGGAGTAATAAACACTCTAACTGTTTCTTGGAAAATTGGATTTTCTCTTTCCATGTCAGCAATTGTAGGTGAGAATGAATAGTATAATTGGTTAAATCCAGTCATAAACGCAGCTCCTAATGATGTGCTCATTACTGTGTTATCTCTGATTTCTCTGAGGGATTGGACTTGTGGTGCAAGTTCTGTACCAAAAGCTGCTGTTGCAATTAGACAACCTCCGCCTTCCTCGCCATTTGTTGTAGCATCTTCAATTCCAGCTGAAATATCAGATGCCATTTCTTCTGTTGCCTCTGCAGTATCTGATAATACTTCTTCTGTTGCCTCTGCAGTATCAGTTATCGTCTCAACAGTTGTGTCTCTTGCATCAGATATTGCCTCGGTCACGTCCCAATCTTCTGGAATTTCATAGGATACATTTACTTGATTTGCAATTTTGAGTGTTTTAGCAGAGTCTTCAAAGTTTTTTAAATTATTATCAAATTCTGAGGAAGGAGATGTCATGTATGCAAAAGAAATAATTTTTTCATTTGTAGCATAGTGATACATTCTGGATTTCATAGAAATATCACCTTCACATTGAGCTTCAACTTTCATAATGTCTTTATTATTTACAGAAATTTTTTCTATTGTGATAACATCACAATCAACATCAAATTCATCCGAAGGAGGTCTTACATCTGGTGGATCTGTGGTTTCTTCTTCAGGTTTATCCATAATACTTAGCATGATAATTTCAAATTCTCCATTTTGCATAGAGGACATGTTTGCCTCAAAGCCGCCTTCCATTGCTTGGAATCCTGAAATCCATCCCCCAGTTGTAGGATCCTTAAAGTCTGATCCCATCCCACTCCAACCATTAGGAATGGTTACCTCGATGCCATGTTCAGAATTCTTGTAGTTACCACTCACTTCTTGTGTTTGCATCATTTTTTCAATCTCCTCCGGTGTAGGCATCTCAAAGTCATCCATGTTTGGAATATCATATTGAGCAAAGGCAGTTGACCCTAGGCCAATTCCTGGAATTAATAATAATGCAACTAGTGGAATAATTGCCAAAGTAATTGAGGATAAATGTAACATTATTGTATAATCCCAATTAACCAGAATTTAAGTGATCTATTGATTAATTGTGTTAATTGATCGCTTGATCAAGAAAATTGATTTATTAGTTTTTCAACATTAGTTGTTAAACAAAGTTCTCCAAGAATTCAATCATTTTTAGATTCGTTAATGTGTTTTATTGTTCATCCAAAAAAATGGTTTATTCCAACGATTACAATGGCCATTCCTAATGCAGCATATCCAAGATTAGCAATAGTTTGAGGTTTCATTAGATTTTTAAAGTAAATCTAGTATTTTTCTTTTTTAAATTGCGTTTTTTGTTCTCCAATAATTTAGAGATCGTAGAACTTTGGCGAGACCTTTAGGTGACTCATAAAGCCAATTTGAGGCCCTCATTTAGGTGGAGGTCCACGGTGATAAACCCACCAAATGGGCAGAAAAGAGCTATCTAGAAGTTTTATTGGCCCCAACCACGTTGGATTAAAACGGATAAACTAGAAGATTTGACACAAGCTCCCATATCCTTTGTAATTCTTAAAATCAAGTCAAATCCTGATTTACATTGAACATCTGGTGCCATAATTCCGTTTTTCAATTGTTTTAATGGAGATAGTAATTTTGTTGATAAATCATTTTGATTTGACTTGTCTTGACCTAGTACTATTACACTACCTGTCATCCAAGGATGAACTATACACAAATAATCAAAAGTTCCTCCCTTGTTAAATTGAAATGAAAATGATTTTCCAGGACCAAACAATCCACTATCAAATAATTCTTCTTCAGTGTTAGTTACCGTATGAAAGGCATCATCCTTATTTTGCCACGTTATCGAGTCTGTAGAATTTATTGAAAGATTTGGTGGTGAATAGTATTCATCCACTGTTTGAAG
This sequence comes from Nitrosopumilaceae archaeon, assembly GCA_035528495.1. Lineage (GTDB taxonomy): Archaea > Thermoproteota > Nitrososphaeria > Nitrososphaerales > Nitrosopumilaceae > Nitrosomaritimum. The sequence goes on along the minus strand of DATKYM010000042.1, from coordinate 8,154 downwards.
TGTAGCTCCTGATGGAATAGTTACTGTAAACTGGGAAGAACCTGGTGGTAGTGGTTCAGTTGGTGGAGCAGGAGGATCTGAAGGAGGAGGTGTTGGTACGGAGACATCTCCACCTGAACCTGCAATTACTGTTCCAGTCATCCATGGATGAACTGCACAAAAGTAATCAACCGTGCCAGAAGATGTAAACTGGTGTGAAAAAGATTTTCCAGGACCAAATAATCCACTATCAAATAATCCATTAGAAGTTCCTTTTCCACTAGTTACAGTGTGAAATCCAATGTCGGAATTTTGCCAGATAATCAAATCAGAAACTTTTACTGAAATTGAATTTGGGGAATAAAATTCTGTAATGGTTTGTTCTGCAGCTCCTGATGGAATAGTTACTGTAAACTGGGAAGATCCTGGTGGTAGTGGTTCAGGTGGTGGAGTAGGAGGAGGTGTTGGTACGGAGACATCTCCACCTGAACCTGCAATTACTGTTCCAGTCATCCATGGATGAAGTTGGCAAAAGTAATCGAATGCTCCATTGATTGTAAATTGGTGTGAAAAAGATTGGTTGGTTCCAAACAAACCACTGTTGAATATGTCATTTGACCTGCTGGTGACAGTATGTTCAGTATCATCTTTGTTTGTCCAAGTAACAGTTTCAGACAAGCTAACTGAGATGGAACTTGGGAGATAAAATTCAGATACGTCTTTGTCTTTTGCTCCAAGCGGTATGATTACGCTGGTAGTTGAAACTGGTGGAGTATCTGGAGGCTGAGTTTGTGAATCTGAGGATTGAGTGGCTTCAGTTCCAATCATTTTTCCAGAAAGTACTACAATTCCATTTGAATCAAACACTTCTACCATACTTCCTGAAGTTACTGATGGGATATTGTCGCCATCTCTGCTGTCCATGTTGATATCTGCAAAACCGGATCCATCAGTTGTAAACCCACCTAAATTTTTACCATCGACTTTAATCGTAAACGAAGAATTTGATTTTTGATCTTCTATTTCTACTGAAAGGGTAACTCTATCAGGTCTTTGCTCAAATTTTGCCTTTCCATCATCTTTTCCAGTTGATTGGTTTATTAGCTCAGCTTCAAGTTTTGTTCTGTCATCTGCTGCATCGACAAACTCGATAAAACCAAAAAGGGTAGCGAAAACAAAAATTGTGAGCAAGGAAAAACATAATGTATAATTTTGTTTCATTTTGTGTTGACTAGATTTCGAATTTATAAAAGATTTGGTAGTAATTTGATCGAAATACTTTTTACAAATTTTAGACATATTCAAAATTGAATTTTTATTATTGTTTTAAACCACATTAAGATTATCAATTTTGAAATTATATTATGCCGTTCCTAAATTAAAATTTTAGATCGTGTTTCAGTTATTATCTTTCCCGAAAAATAATGACTGAACCATCATTAATTGAACCTTGGAGTATTTTTTGCACACATGAAGAAAGTTTGATAATCAACTCTGCTCCCATGAAATTAACATCTAAACTCTCTTGCAATCATAATTGACGCTAGGCTATATAGTCCCATATAGTTTACGTGGATTAGCCTTTAATTACACAGTTTTATCATTCAATTATGGGTCAATGGTTATCTTGGATAAAATCAAACGAGAAACAACTTTTAAAAATTCTTGATGATCTTGCCAAAAAAGCAGTTGAAACATCTGAAGCATTAGTAGTTTTATTCTCTGATCTCACAAATGAAGAGTATTCTAAAAAAATACATGAACTTGAAAGGGCCGCAGATCTTCTTACACGTGATATTTTTTCAGAATTAAACAAAACCTTCATTACTCCTTTAGATCGTGAAGACATGCAAAGAATAGCCTCAAAAATTGATGATGTAATTGACTTTACTGATGGTATTGCAGCTAGATTATACAGTTACCAAATTACCCAAGTTCCCCCATATTCATTAGAGATGGCACATGAACTCGTAAATGCTACTAAAGAGGTTCAATATATGATATCAAAATTACAAGATTTCAAAAATCCTAAAGATATGATAAATCATTGTAGAAATACCAGTGACATTGAACACAAAGTAGATGATCTATATCGAGATGCAATAAAAGAGCTCTTTACGAGTACTGATCCAATTCATATTATTAAACTCAAAGACATCTACGAAACAATGGAGACTGCATCAGATAGATGTGTAGATGTAGCTGATGTCATTGAAGATATTGTTCTGAAATATACGTAGGTTAATTTTATGTTAGAAATCGCGATTGGAGCAATAATTGTAGCACTAATCTTTGATTTTGTAAATGGATTTAATGATTCTGCAAATTCTGTTGCCACAGTAATTGGAACACGTGTGTTAAAACCATTACAAGCAGTTACGTTATCTGCAGCTATGAATTTTATTGGTCCTTTTGTTTTTGGTGTTGCAGTAGCCACTACAATTGCAAAAGGAATTGTCAGTCCGGATGACATTACAGTTTACATGATTGTTGGAGGTTTAGCTGGTGCTATTAGTTGGAGTACTTTGTGTACATATTTTGGATTGCCAATTTCAAACAGTCATTCTTTAGTGGGTGGAATAATGGGTGCAGGAATTATGGGACTAGGTTTTGAAAAACTTGTTTATGGTGGTTTGACAAAAGTATTTGCAGGTATAGTTATTGCTCCCATTGGAGGAATTATTTTTGGATTTTTGTTAACAGGGTTAATAATTACAATATTTGCAAATCGTAAACCTGCGCCAGTAAACAAAGCCTTTGGTAGATTACAAATAATTTCTTCGGCTTGGTTTGCCCTTACTCATGGTGCAAATGATGGGCAGAAAACCATGGGAATTATTGTTTTAATTTTGTTTTCTGCAGAGTTGATTCCTGATCTCGAAATGCCTCTTTGGGTAATACTTGCAGCAGCAACTGCAATGGGTTTGGGGACCTTTTTGGGAGGATACAAAGTCATAAAGACACTTGGAGTAAAGATAACCAAACTCAAACCATACCAAGGATTTGCAGCAGAAACTGGTGGTGGCTTGATGTTGGCAATTTTTGCCGTTTTTGGGATTCCTGCAAGTACTACACATGCAATTACAGGCACAATAATGGGAGCTGGTTCCGCACGAAGAAAACGGGCAGTTAGATGGAAGGTAGGCAAGCAAATAATTTTTGCCTGGATAATAACTATCCCAGGAAGCGCCCTAATGGGAATAGGATTTACTTACTTGATTCATCTGTTTGTATGATAAATTCATGTTTTGATTAGGAATTAACGAAAGAAATTTTCTAAATTGGTTAATTTTTTTTTGATAGTTAAGGATTAATAGTCATTTTTTCAGTCAAATTCATGCAATGCCGTTGTGGAAATAATGAATTGTGTATGTTTCATTACCTAGAAAACAACCCTGATTCAGTTAAAAGAGAAAGATAAATTCCTAAATTTTCCTTTTGTTTCATTATTTAATTTTCTAATGGAAAAATAATTGTGGTTATTAAGGATATAGCAACATGGTTACAGCTAGTTTTAGTACTAAATTGACTCTATAATATCATGAGTAAATTAAATCTCAAAGAGTCTAGATCGCTTTTTGTGATTTTAGCTCTAGGTGCCGTTATGGTAATGGCAACAGTATCAATCGTTTCACCTGGACAACTAGCCATTGCTCAAGATGGAGCTGAAAACTCTACAGATGCAGACCAATCTGAAAGAGAATACAAACATGGAGATGGAAAGGACTGTCCATTTAAGAACAAAAAAAGTTCTGATGCCTCCACCCTAGAAGAGAATACATAGTCTCTTCACCTTTTTTCTAAAATTAATTTCAAATTAAATTTCTAAAATGTATGGACCTGCAAGATTTGAAGATTTTTGATGATTGTTTTGATACCAAAAAGGTGTGAAAATAAAGTTTCATGATAAATCATCAAAGCCTAGGGTTTTTTTGTAGCTATTGTTGACTGACAATTTTTACTCTATTCTTTTAAATCTAGAAATGATCATCATTGTATTGAATCAATCCCGTAAAATTACAATTCCAGTAAAACAAAAAACTGCCGAAGTCTTTAATGCAGTTTTGAATTTTCCAAGGAATTTTCTTTTTAAAACAGAAAAGGTAGACAGTCAATGGAATTCAGTTTTGACTTCTCATGATAAAGATGACTTTAATTCAAAAAATATTGAATTAAATCCATCACCAGAGGAAAAAATCCCTTGGAATTTACCTCTAAAGATAATTTCGATAGGTGCGGATTCTAAAGTAGTACTTGATCTCCCCAAATCTGAGAAAATGACTGAACAGCAATATAAGGATGGGGTCAGAGAAATAAAAAATTCAATGATTAATTTAATTCGAACCATTGAACTAGAATAGAAAAACTAATCACTCGTAAACCATGTATTTTATAATTTTAAATTCCTCTTTTGCCTGATTTAATTCATTTTTCATAGTTTCAATTCTGTTTGTAATTTCTGATACTTTTTGTTCAAAGTCATCAGGTGATGGTCTTTGATTTATAATCTCTAATAATGCCTTTTTGTCTTTGGCAATATTTTCTTTTATCATTAAAACATTAGAATCAAGTTCGGTTAATAATTTTGAGAGATCTCCAGTTGTAACCACTGTTCCTTGAATGCTGTTCTTATCTGCTGCTCTTATTACTGTAGAACCTGTCTGACATGAAAATGCGTTCAATGATTCACTGAACTTTATTGATTTTGCCTCCGAGTCAGACTTTACTAGGACTTCGGGTGATAAAATATTATTCTTAACTGCACATGCTTCAAAGTCAAACTTATACGATGAAGTGATTGGGTCAGATTTGAGTCGTCCAGAATCTAAATACTGTGGTGTTATCTTTATCGTGTTGATATGAGCATAGTCCTTTGGAGGAAGTGGGGTTGGTAGAATTATTTTATTTGGAATCTTGGGTTTTTCTGAAGGTGGCTCTTTAGCACCTAAAATTAAGACGTATTGATTTTTCTGCCAATCTGTGTGGACAACATCAAGCTCCTTTTTGAGGATGACTATGTTTTTTGTCTTCTCTGAGATCTTTTTGTAATCATCTTGTGAATGAAAATTCCGGTCTACAAGGTCCGCAAGTTCCTCTTTTTCTACTGCCAATTTGTCTTGAATTTTTATCATTTTTAATTCAAGTTCATCGGCAATATTTGCAAGATCAGTCTTTTTGGCCAGGCTTACCTTGATGGAATTAGTATCTGATGCCTTGACTTGTGTTGTACCTAGCTTGCATGACATTGGGGGTATACTTTGAGGTAAATTTACTGATTTTGTTTCACTATCAGAGATTATCAAAATCTCTGGTGTATGAATTGCCTCAGATTTTGCACAGGCCTCAAAGACATAGTTGTATGTTGAAATAATTTCTGGTTTTGACTCGAGAATACCCGTGTCATAATACAGCGGAACGATTCTAACTGTCTTGACATCTCCGATGGATGAGATTTGGGGTTTGGTCTTATATTCTGCCAGTGTTTTTGCCCATCCAATCTGAAGTATTCTATCATAAGAGCTACTCCATACACAAGCAGCAGAATTTGTACCCACTCGAATTATTAGCTCTAGTCCTTCTTTACATATCACATTTGCAGGGCTAATTCCGCTATCCATCTGCTCTCTTGGAGATGGAATAGAATTTGCACCATATGATAATCCAGCAGAGCCAGATAACAATGATGCAGTAAAAATGATTGCAAGTACAAAGTTTATTGAATTTTTCATGATACTATCTTTAAATCACCTGATTAATCCTTAAAACGAAAATTATTTCCAATTTGTAACTTCCATTCTGCCAAGATATTTAAAAAAAACTATTCATTGATTCTTAAATAAAACTACAAAGGGGGTAAATTATTGGTTGAAATGTTCAATATTAAAAAATATTCTCTGTTCATTGTAGCTCTGCACTTCCAAATAAAACAGAGAACATTTTACACCAGACTAAAACCTTATTGTATTTATCAAGGTCAGTCCCATCTGGAATTTCATAGTTTTGATTTCCATTGTTTGCTTTAAGTAAACCCAAATCAATGAATTCAGTCGCAGCATTATCAGTTGCAAGATATACATGTAAATCAGGACCATTAGCAGCTGCAAAGTTTTCAAATCGTAGATAGTTAATGTCATCTAGTCCAAGAACTATAGTATCACCTGATACATCATGTACTCCATCTCCTATTCCAATAAATTCTCCTGAAAGAAATATTGTAGGTGCAATATCTAGACCAGGTTGATCTGTGTTTGCGGTAACTGTAGGTAGTGCTTCATCAATTACAGTATTTGTAAAAAATGGGCTAATTGTGTAAATAGCCAAAGGTATCGTTAGGATTATCACAGTCAATATGATGGTTTTATAAGTTATTTTCATAGATATGTTATTTTGATTTGACTATTTCAGTCCAAAGAAAGAATATGGATTCACCCTTTGTAACATCGTTTTGTTACCGGACCCTATGTTTTTATTGATTTTTTAAAATTATTGATATATTGAAGTCTAAACATATTGGAATAGCTATTGCTATTACAACAATTTTTTTAGTAGCTATTGCCTTTATAGGTGGAAATTTTATCATTGGGACTTCACAGCAAGTGTTTCCTACAATTGAAAATCAAGATGCCAATCAGAAAGTAATTCAGAAAGCAACCATGGTAAAAGTAGCTGGATGGCGTTCATCTGAATACGGTGATGAATATCAATATGGTCATGATCAGAATGATTCAGATTATTGGATAAACATGGCACAAAAAATGTCGGCAAACTTTCCAGGTTCAACTCCAGGTGGGGTATTAGTCATTGGTCAAATTGATGGTGATTCTGGGTCTGCAACTTCTACCTCGTTGCCATTTCCTAAACCAGCTGGCTCACATCCAAAGGTGAACTTTGGTACTTTTGATAAAATTGAGCCACTCCTAACAGCATATGATAATGCAGGGCTCAAGGTATACTTGCAAGTTGAATCAGGGGATGCAGATATTCCCATGTTGATGGATTTGATTATGGATAGATACAAACACCATCCATCTGTAATTGGCTTTGGTGTAGATGCAGAATGGTATCATGAAGCACAATATCCTGGATGGGGAAGGCCACTGTCAGATAATGAAGTTAATGCATGGGCTTCTCAAGTAAAAACATTTGATCCAAATTATAATTTATTGTTAAAACATTGGGACTGGTCATATCTTTCAAATGCCAGACCGGATAATGTATTGTTTTTAACTAATAGTGAAGAGATTGGTTCGCTCTCAGCTACCACAAGTGAATACATTGCGTGGATTGATCATTTTGGAGATGCTCAAGTAGGATTTCAAATAGGTTATCCATCGGACCAATCATGGTGGAGTAATTTTGAAGATCCTGCATCATCGATAATGAATCCTGTACTTGAATCAAGGCCAAATGCAAACATTGGTGCCGTATACTGGGTAGACTTTAGTGTGCTCAAGGTATTTCCAGATAATTAACAGCATAACAAGAGAAAATAATTGAAATCCCATAGGTTTTGTAAATTTAATCAAGAGTGAATTAGTTTTCCATCTTTCCAAAAAAAGTGCAAAACTTGTTGCTACAGTAAAACAGATTCTTGCCATTTGGGCTATGAACAAGCACTAAGTCATTGTTACAATTTTTACATATTAAATTCGTAGACATTTGTAATTACTATGCCATTTTTTGCTTAAGAAATCATTCTCATGTTCAGATTTGATAATACAGATCTACAAAGACCAGATCTAGGATAAAAATTGACGCAGATAGATAGCAGGAGTTAAATTCCAGTTTCAGAACTTTTAACGAATGACCAAGACCCTTTATGACGATAAATTTATTCGAATCTCTGAAGATAAAATTCAATTCAAGTCTTGGGTTCTTCCTTGGGGCAAAAAAGATGTAATGTTATCTCATATTATAAAAATTTCAGAGAGAAAAATTGGAATATTTTCTGGAAAAGGTAGAATTTCCGGAACAGGTAATTTTCGAGATTGGTTTCATTTTGACCTTGATAGACCAAAAAAAGATAAGGCGATTGTACTTGAAACTGATTTTAAAATATACAAAAGATTATGGATTACTCCAGAAAGACATGGAGAATCTTTAAAAATTTTAAAGAAATTACTTTCTTAGATTCTATTCCTAAATGATTAGAATTTTTTGATGATTGTTTTGATG
>DATKYM010000041.1:0-6166 GCA_035528495.1 Nitrosopumilaceae archaeon | reverse complement strand
GAAATATATTATTTATAAAAAAATTAGGTGTTGTTGAATGCTTCGAATCTATCCCAAAAAATCTTGTATTTCGGTGTGGTACAGAAATCTAAACTCGTGTATCCTGCCTCACATAATACCTCTTTACCTTTCGTTAGACCTTCTGCACACATTTGAAAAGTCTTAAGGATTGATGCATCTAGACACTCATCCAGTAAAACCATACCTGTACGATCAAGTTTCAAAATATCACTTTCAAGTGAGGTATCACCAAACCATCCAGACCTTAATTCTGCCCTATCGGATACTTTGTTATTTCCAAAATCCTCTCTAATGTCGTCTCTGAATGCTATATATCCTGGGGATAGTTGTGATTCAACCGCTGGGGATTGGAAAAGAAATGATGTTACTATAATACCTAGGAATATAGCCCCGAAAATATAAGCGATTGTTTTAATCATACTTTATTATCATATTGAATTTTATTAAAATATGTTGGATTATGTGTAATTTAGAACAGCGTTAATGTATTCCCTTCTAAAAAGGTAAAATTTCCGTACAACTCTTTTAGCATGAGGATAAACGAAAATATTACTTTATTACTGCTAACTTCTCATTTGCTAACCTCACAGGTGCTGACCTTAACAGTTTTCTAAGACACCCTACTCAGCCAGACCAAATAGGAGGACTTCTAAATTGGTTAGAAGTCATTGTTCAAGTTAATCCTAATTTGGATGTGGATATAAGGCAATTAGTAGCTGATAAGCTCAACGCATTAGGTTACGAAAGAGAACTTAATGATGGTAGGTTAATACCAGTTGAAAAAGGACTCATCCAAATAACTGATGTTGAGTACTCTACCATATGTGCAGAATCCTAATTTCTTTTCTTTTTTATTTTTTTTAAAACAATTCCTCAACAAACTCATGTTATGTCTTTAGTTATGACGCAGTTTTTACGCCTAGAGAAGGGGGGGGATTCTATTTTTACTGACAGTCGATAAACTTGTTAACACTTCTTAAGAATACAGCATATTTTCAATTATTACTGAAGTCTAAATGGTAAACTTTGGTCAAGATATAATCCTTAACCGCCTAAAAGTTAAGAAATAAGTATGATTGAGAGTTGTGATCCAGTATGGTATTGCCACTTGTAGATGAACACAAGCCAAAATGCTATGTGTGTCATGATGGCTTTGAGAATATTGAAAAATTACGAGAGCATCAAAATTCCGCTCATAAAGACTTTTTTGAATCAAATAAAAAGGAAACAAAAAGAGAACCAGCGCCTGGCGACGTTACTGTGTTTTAGATTGTTCAGAATTTTTTAGTAAATTTTGAGCAAGTATTTTGCTAATATCTGCAAGATCATAATCCTTGTCAAGGGTTAATGCTTTTTTAAAGTGCTTTATTGCATCTGGAAGATTTCCCAATTCCCCTAAGGATAGACCTTTGTAAGCTATTGCCATGGCACATTTCTTATCTGCTTTGATTGCCAAGTCATAGCAGTCAATTGCATCAGCGTATTTTTCTATTGTATGTAATGCAGAACCCTTGTTTACTAGAGCATCCAAATTGTTTGATTCGATTTTCAATGCCTTGTCATATAGTTTGATTGCTTGTTTTACTTTACCAAGATTTTGCAGCGTTACTGCCTTGTCAATTAATGCATTAATGTTTTGAGGGTATTTTTCAATAATTAAATCATACAATTTTAAAGCCTCTTGATAATTTCCATCTTCGCATAATTCATAGGCTTGAGAAAGCATGTGATCTGATTTATCAGTCATTATGGTTTTGATACTGTTTTGTTAATAATATAGATTGTAAAAGATGAAAATTATCTAGTAGTAAATACAAATTAAACCTAGTCTTTGTTTGTTCTAGTCTTTACCAAGTATATCCCAGCGCCTGCAATACCTGCAACTGCTGGTACCATCCAAATCATGCTTGATAGGCCTGCAATTACTAGTGTTGTAGATTCAGTTGGTAAGAGTTCTCCTGCTACTATAGTTGGAGGTATACACCAAGCCAATACAGGAATACTTCCGTCAAGACAAATTGCAGAAACAGTAGTGGTACAAATATCATTTACAGGTGTGCTGCCATCTGCACAAGTTGCATCTGTAGTAGCAGTACAAATATCATTTACAGGTGTGCTGCCATCTGCACAAGTTGCACCTACAAAAACTTCACACACGTCATCAACGGTATTAAGTGCTCCAGGATCACAATCAGCAGGAAAATTACCGTTAGAGCCGGAACATTCATTCAAAATATTATCATAAGGTGCAAATGCTGGACAACCTGGAGCAAAAGTAGCAGTACAAATGTCTCCTGAAGGTGTGCTGCCATCTGCACAAGTTGCTGCTGAATTATCAGTACAAATATCATTTACAGGTGTGCTGCCATCTGCACAAGTTGCACCCGTAGTAGCAGTACACAAACCATTTTCATCAGGTGTAAGACTTGAATCTTCACAAATTGCATCTGTATGAGTTGATCCTGCAAATGCATTCTGACTGGCCACAGGAATTAAGAAAATGGAAAATATTAGGAATGCTGCTAAAACCTTTTGAAGATTATTTAGATTCAATATGTAACATAAATAATGTTACATTAATAGTCTTATGAAAGAGCTAGTCTAGATCATAAAACACATGTTTTAACTCTTAATTTATGCCTACATTATTACAAGATTCTTTTATTTTTCAAAGTACTGCAAGGTCTCGGATTTTGATAAAATTCTTAGGCTCAAATAACAAGACCCCCTGACCTTTCTTTGCAAATAGATTATTGAAGAATGTTAGATGTGTATATTCAACCAATGTAAAAATATACCCCTGCTAGGAAAACTCAAAAACACAACGATTAAAATTATTTTTTGGAAAAAATAAAAAAGAGAATTTAATCTCTGTTAGCTCTGAACTTTACTAGATATATTCCTGTACCTGCAATTCCTGCAACTGCTGGAATCATCCATACTGCACTTGATGCTAGTCCACCGATTATCAAAGCTGATGAATCAATAGACAAGAGTTCTCCGGCTACTGATATTGGAGGTGGGCCACCGCAACGTTCGATAATTTCAAGTATTGCGCCAACTACATTGTTACCTGCATCATCTACTACAAATGATCCCATTGCTGCATTTGCATCTGCTAGATATGGTGCTTGCTGTCCAGCATTAAGAAGACCTCCAACAATTATATCAGATACGAAAATACCATTGGCATTTGCGTTGTTTCCATAAGTTGTCATTGATACATTGTCAGCAGGGTCATTCACATCATCAAATCCACCAGGAGTTGCATCAGTGATAAGGATTGCAATTTGAGTATCACCTGACCAATTATCTGCTGGATTTGGTGCAAAGTCTCCTACTTGATTTGCTCTTGTAGCAAGTGAATTCACCACAGTGTTCTTTGCTTCATTTGAAGCCTCTGGTTCATCAGATCCACCTGCTGCGCTAAGCGCTGCAATTGCAGCCAATGAGGTTGTTCTGTCAGTTGATAACGTATCTTGAACTACCACATTGTCCTTAAAGGTAACAAGACCTATTCTTGCTTCACCACTGATATCTGCGTCGTCTGCTTGAGCCAAAATAAGAAGTATTGAGGCTTTAACAGAGTCAATTACACCACCCATACTTCCAGTGTCATCTACTATAAACACCAAATCAACTTCTAAACACTCACCAGCCATGGCAGTGATTGAAGCAGGATTTGAGGCTCCACTAGTAGATGCAACAGAATTAGCAATAGATACTTGGTCAATTGCTAAACTTGGTATAGATTGTGCAAATGCTGGACTAGTAATGCTTGCAACAAGAACTAGAGCTAAAGTTCCTGCTAAAAGTTTCTGCATGTTATTATTAGTCAATGTGTAATACTAAAAATCATACATTAATACCGTTATGAAGGAGATAGTCTAGATTATCCGTTACATGTTTTGGGCCTTTTTTGATTTTTTTACACTTATTTTTCAATAATTTCAGGATGTAGTAATCTAGATTAGGCGATAAGCGATCTACAAGCTAAAAGGGTCCCGTAATAGATCGCCTAGACTTTCTAGTGGATATTTCTTTTTATCAAAATATCTGAAAACCAATCAATTTAGTTAAAATAATTTAATCTTAACTTAAGATGTTAGTTTATGAAATGCAGTCTTTTTCTAAAAAATTTATTCGGACATGCCATAGTTTTTGAATTGGATTAACAACTGTAAAAAAAATACTTCTCCAAGATTTGAATAAAATATATTAAAAATAGACTAGATAGTACATGTTTATTATCAGTGTTCTAAATCTCTAAATTTTATTTGACCAGCTGTCTGAAAAAAAATACACTTACACTTCTTTATAATGATCGCATAAGATAGAACGGTTAATTCAAAATGGATAATTCAATAAATAAATCAATACAGCAGACTTGTAGTACTGAAATGAAAACAGAATTACTTGCTGAGAGTTTTGAGGAAACCCATAATGAAAGTTCGCCATTTGCAAATTTTTCAGAAAACATTTGGAAGAATACTTATGGCATTCAGGCATTATTTATTGTCCATTCAACTGGAAAAACACTATATTCTAAATATTCAAAATATTTTGATAGCGAAAATTATGAACAACTAGATTCAATTATTTCATCGTCTTGCTCTTCGTTTACCTCAAGTACCCAGGTAAATCCAATGAAAATATCAATTGGCGTCTATGAAAATTTTACATCAATGACTTCCCAGATTGGTGAACAATTTTTAGTAATGATTGTGCCAAACAACACTAGTGTTGGGACGTCTATTCAATTTGCAGAAAGCCTCAGTTCCACATAACATAAAAATTTATTTTTAAAAAACATTAAAGATGTCTTTTGATTTTATTTGAAATGTTAATTTTAAAAAATAGAATAAAAAAATTAATTCCCATTCGCTCTAAACTTTACTAAATAAATTCCAGCACCTACAATACCTGCGATGCTTGGCACCATCCATACTGCACTTGATAGTCCTGCAATTAAAAGACTTGATGAATCAATTGAGAGGAGTTTGCCTGCAACTACATCTTCCTGACTTTCAATCTTAAAGTATCCTGCACCTTCCAAAACCATAGGGTCTACCATCATAGATATTGAATGAGGTCCAGGACCTAGAGGAAAAACGCCCCAACTAAATTTTGGATCATCGATACAGACTTCTGGGTCATTGCCACAACCAAATTCATCGCCTTGTGCCACTAAAGGTGTAGTCCCAATTAGAACAGGTTGGCCTGTAATATGTTCATATATTTTATAAGAATCACCATATAGAAATGCATCAGTTACAGTTAACCAACAACCTTTGATTGGACAATCAAAATTCCATGGAGGTGCTGTTGCAAAATTAGTTGGTGTGCCTTCGCTTGCTTTGCAATTAAAAAAAGGCTCATCTACATGGGGACACCCATTAACCATTGTATTAGGTTCACTAAAACTAAATTCAAACCAACCTCCATTAGGCACCACATCAACTGCAGTTACTATTGACGAGTCTACAAAAGATGCTACTTCTGGTTGCTCTTCCACCCCATTTCCTTCTGCAAATACAGGACTGATTAATCCTGCAAAAATAATTAGAGTTGCAGTTCCAATTAAAAGTCTCTGAATTTTATTAAAAATCAATGTGTATCATAAAAAACATTACATTAATACAGTTATGGATGATACAGTCTGTATTGCTTTTTACATGTTTTAGATCCTTAAATTAATTAAAACAAAATAAGAAAAAATCATTCTCAACTTTTCTTATCTCAAAAAATTGGTTAGAATACCCCAGAGTTTTTGGTGTGTAGTCCCATAAACTATAACCTAAGCAGACCAACATGTGATAAAACATGCAATAATAGTAGCAGTGAAAATCCCAACCAAACTGCCTGCGCCTTTTTTTGATTATTGTTTGTAGATGAATATGTGTGCATGTGATATTTAGGCACAATAAAAGGACTAGTGTTTTCACCTCTCTTGGCAAAAATATACATGCCTACAAACAAAAAAAAGTATAGAGAAAACACAAGTGTGCTTGCAACTGAAGTATCAAATATTGAATATAAAATTCCAGACAACAAATCCCCTCTTATTGGACTTTCGTTGACTAGGGCAATTTGCAGCATTACATAAACCAAAATGTTCAAACCACTTGCAACAAAAAATAATCTA
>DATKYM010000040.1:0-33576 GCA_035528495.1 Nitrosopumilaceae archaeon | reverse complement strand
TGTGTCTTTTTTTGGCTCTGCTGGTTTTGTTTCAGCTGGTTTTACCTGAGGTTTTGGCTCTGCTGGTTTTGTTTCGAGTTTTTCAGATAATTTTGTAAGTTTAGATTCTAATTGCGCAATCTTGTCTTCAAGATCTTGTTTGCTTTGCTTTTTAGGAGCTACCATTTAATGAAGGTGAAGTTCTGGGGTTTATTTACATTTGGATGATTTCCATGACTAAACTTGATCAAGTTTTATAAGCACAAAGAACCTAATTGAGTCCATGGATGATTTTGAAAAGGAATATCCAGGATTTGACTGGAAAAATATACCGGCATATAAACATCCAGGAGGTAAGGATTGTCCATGTCCAAAACATGAATACATTCGAGAACAGATCAAGTTCACCAAACAAGTAAATGAAAAAGGAAGTGAGCCATCAAAAATTACTTTAAAATTCTGCCCAGATCATTACAAGGTCTACATTGAAGAAGTAATTCCTACGATGCCATTAAAATACAAAATTTTAACAAAGATTGCACTGAAGATTGGGGCTATCAAAGTTGAGCAGTTAAAGTACATGGAATCAGAATTGTGTTTTTATTGTAAATTTGGATCCGGTGGGCACGGAAAGAAAAACGAGCTTCCACCCGTACCATAAAAATATCTATTCAGGACTAAGTAAAATTTTGGGTTTATTAGGAGTATCATGATGACATCGTTTTCCACATAATGGACAACGTTTTCGGTCAAGAAAAATACATTGGCAAATGTGTGAATCAAGATATGATTTTGCAGGTTTGTTTGGCTCACCGGTCCCATTACAAAAAGGACATTCAGACCCCAAAAGTTCTATAACACCGTCTCCCTGGCAAACTGCACATTTGGTTTCATCCATTATTTATCGCATTTAAACAAAGAATTAAAATGCATTGTTGAATTAATTCAAAAAACTACCCATCATCTAAATCCAGTTAAGCTTATACTTGTTCTCACTTCAGAAAATTTGTGACAATTGAAGATATTCGTGATTTCATTACAGAGTTAGAAAAAAATGGAGAATTAAAAAGGATCAAAATCCAAGTAGATTCTAATTTAGAAATTGCTGAAATCATGAGGAGACAGATGTATTCAAATGGTCCCGCCCTTCTTTTTGAAAATGTTAAAGATTATGAAATACCAATTTTAGCAAACGCCTTTGGCTCAATGAAAAGATTAGAGATAGCTCTAGAAATGTCAGACTTTACGGAAATTGGACAACGGATTGTAGATATGACAAAATTAGATATTCCTTCGGGGATTCTAAATAAAATAAAAAAACTTCCTGAACTCTCAAAGATGAGCGAATCATTTCCCAAGCTTGAAACTAAAGGTCCGGTAACTGAAGTTACATCTAATACAGCATCATTTGATGATTTACCGATTTTAAAATCATGGCCCAATGATGCAGGTCGATTCATTACACTGGGGTTAGTAGCAACAAGTCATCCTGAAACTAGAGTTAGAAATCTTGGAGTATATAGAATCCAAATTCTTGATAGTACTCATGCACTGATGCATTGGCAAAAACATAAGCGGGGCGCACATCATTCAGATATTTCAAAAGATAGAGGAGAGAAAATTCCGACTGCCATAGTTATAGGAGGAGATCCTGCCACAATTTTTTCCTCAATTGCGCCAGTACCCGAAGGACTCGACAAATACCTGTTTGCAGGAATTACCAGAAAAAAAGGAATTAAAATGGTAAAATGTAAAACAATTGATTTAGAGGTCCCAGCTAATGCAGAAATCGTTTTAGAAGGATTTGTGGATCCCTCAGATTTAAGAGAAGAGGGGCCTTTCGGAGATCATACAGGATATTACACGCCTGTTGAACCATATCCTACCTTTACTTTAACAGGGATAATGAAAAGAAAAAATCCCATCTATGTGACTACTGTTGTTGGAAAACCAGTTCTCGAAGATGCATATATTGGAAAAGTGATTGAGCAATCATTTTTACCGCTAATTCGAATGTTTCATCCAGAAGTAGTTGATTTTTCAATGCCTGCAGCTGGATGGTTTCAGGGATTAGCGATAATATCTATAAAAAAAAGATACCCAGGTCAAGCAAAAAAAGTCATGATGGGCCTCTGGGGAATGGGACAGTTATCATTAACAAAGATGTTTGTGGTGGTAGATGAAGACATAAACGTACATGACATTAATGATGTAATTTGGGCTATCACCACAAGATCAGATGCAGCTCGTGATACTCTAATTATAAACAATACACCAACAGATACTCTGGATCCTGCTTCATCCCTTGTTAATTTAGGATCAAAGCTCGGGATTGATGCAACACAAAAAACAAAGGAGGAAGGATATGAAAGAGAAATTCAACAACAAGTCAAAGTAGATGATGAGACAAAAAATCTTGTAAACTCGAAATGGTCTAGCTATTGATTATAATAAAGAAACAGGATTGTAAAAGTTATCACGTTCTTCTACCTGAAACCCAATTTGATGAATAGCATCAACTATCACTTTTCCGGTCAATTCCGTAGAACGTGCCCCTGTACAAGAAACAACTTCTTCTCCAATCAAAGTACCTCCAAAGTCATCCGCACCATATTGAAGAGCAAGTTGAGCCATTCCAACTCCATTAGTTAACCAAGAGGATTGAATGTGGGGGATTAATCCATCTAAAACAAGTCTAGAGATGGCAATCATTTTTAGCAATTTAATACCTCCTGACCCATTTACTGCAATTCCTTCTTCTTTCATCAAGGTATTATTAGGCTCAAAGTTCCAAGGAATAAATGCCATGAATCCTTTAGTCTTTTCTTGCAGTTGGGTTATCTTAAAAAAATGATCAACAATATCTTGATTGTTTTCTACATGACCATACATCATTGTTGCAGAACCAGGGATTCCTAAAGAATGAGCTTCATCCATAATTCTAATCCAATCATTACTTGATATTTTTTTTGGGCTAATGACATCTTTTACAGAATCTACTAAAATTTCAGCTCCTGCCCCTGGAATAGATTGAAGGCCAGAATCTTTAAGTCTTGATAAAATTTCTTTGGTAGATGATTTCTCTACTCTTGCAATCATGTCAATTTCCGATGTAGAAAGACCATGAACCCCAACCATTGGAAATTTTTCCCTTATCATTTTGAATGCGTCTTCATAATATTCAATTTTTAAATTTGGGTTATGCCCTCCTTGAATTAAGACCTGCCTAATCTTAAACAAATCCCAGGCAGATTTCATGCGGGCTTCAATTTGGTCAAGAGTTAAGGTGTACGAGTCCTCAGCTCCAGGTGATCTGTAAAAAGCACAAAATTTACAATCAGTGATACAGACGTTGGTATAATTTAGAATAATATTATTTACAAAAGATGCTTTTTTACCAAATTGTTTTTTTGCTAAATGGCCAGAAACTAAACCCATTAAATAGACATCATCTGATTTCAATAGTCTAAGACATTCTTCGGGATTTGGTCTTTCTCCATTTAAGGAATTTTCAAGGATATCACCAATATCACTCTTGTAAAGTTGCTGTGTAGTTTGACTCAATTGCCTTGATCCCCTTCTCCTATAATTTCAATTTAACCATATATAGAAAATTCGGAATAAAAAGATCTTGCTAGGCATACTGGGCTAGCCTAAATAATGAGATCATCAGGCCTATCAGAGTTATCTTTTTGATTTGGTTCTTATAGAAAAAGTTTTTTAAAAAAATTTAATTATTTAATTCAAAGAGTATAGCATTTGCGAATTGACCTTCCATGACATTCTCAAGGAATACGAAAATTTCGTTATTTTTTTAGAAAAAATTTATCGCAAAGATCCCATTGATTTCTGTTTACGTAGGCGTTCAACGTTATATTACAAGCACTGTCAAATATTTAAATCCAATATTTCTAGAGTAGGGACAATAGTCTTAATATTTAAATTTAATTTAAAATAAAAATGGTTTTAGAAAAGGATTTTATTTTTTATCCCAATCTCGTTTATCGCACTTTATGCAAAACAAATTAAGTTCTGGTTGTTCTTTAAAACAAAATTTGCACATTGTTTTTTGTACTAAAGCCACTATCGCCACTATGATTCAACTAAAAAATTTATAATTAAACATAACTTAGTGTAACATTTGTTTATGACTCATATCAATAAGGATTTAAAATTTATTTATGATTCAAAATTTTTTGGCATATTGTGATTATTTTTCTGTTACAAGTTTTTATTTTTGAAGAAATATCTACCATGTTTTTAAAATTCCAATACACATAACTCTCTTTAAAAAATTATATTATTAACGGAAAAAATGTCATTTAACAATCCAAAATTTTATCGATGTTACCATGAAATTTATTATTTGGAACAGAGTGATCAAAAATAAACTACCAATGTACCAAAATGAGAACAATCAATATGTTAGATTTGACATGTTCATAAGAGAAACGTGTAATTTCAATAGATATAGGTAGAATGTAATGATAAAAATTATGAAAATTACTAAATTTTATATCTAATTGGCTCAATATCATATTTATTCAAAACCTACAATTCAATATTATAAACATCATCACATCAAACAGCAAATGTTAGGCGTAGAAAATTTTCATAATTTTTAAGTAGGGCACAAAAAGAGATTCACCCATGGTATCAGGTCATCAAATTAGACTTAATCGGATTTTAAGGAAAGGAAAGATGCTTTGCATTCCAATGGATCACGGTATTTCAAATGGACCTATTGAAGGTCTAGAAGATCCTATTTCAACTATTTACAAATGCGAGGATTCCGGACTTACAAGCATAATTGTCAATAAAGGAATCATCAAAGCCTTACCGAGACCGACAAAAGTAGGAGTGTTAGTTCATTTTTCAAGTAGTACATCATTATCATTATCACCTAATCGTAAGATGATAACAGGATCAGTAACCGAAGCATTACGTTTGGGTGCAGATGGAGTTTCACTTCACATCAATATTGGCGGACAAGAGGAACCTGAGATGTTAGAACAATTCGGAATGATTTCGGATCAATGCCACAAGTGGAACATGCCACTTTTAGCAATGATGTACCCAAGAGGGGAAAATGTAAAAGATCCTCATGATCCTGAAATCGTGGGACATGTTGCAAGAATTGGTGCTGAATGTGGGGCAGATATCGTTAAAACATTATACACTGGAGATATAGATTCATTTTCTAAGATTGTGAAAAGCACACCCGTTCCAATTGTAATTGCAGGAGGACCGAAAGCTAAAACTGATTTAGATATTCTTCAAATGACAGAAGATGCGATTACTGCAGGTGCAAAAGGAGTGACCTATGGACGGAATATTTTTGCACACAAAACTCCAGAAAAAATGGTCAATGCGTTAGCATCGATTATTTTTAAAAAGGAATCTGCAAAGGAAGCAATGAAAAAAATTGAGTAAAAACCGAGAATTAATAATATCCCCTAAAGTATCTCAGGCACAATTATCAAAATTTCTCCCCCAATTAGAAGAAGAGGGAATAAAAATGATTTATCTTGATCCCAAAAAAATCGGTAAAACTAAAACTAAACTTGAAACAATATTCCCATCACCTAAGGCAAAACACATTATTGTAGAGAAAGAAAACATGAAAAAGGTAAGAGGAAAAAACCTTGGAAAAAAATTTGAGATTTCATCAAATGAAGATATTGAAAAAATTATAACCATTGCAAAAAAAGGTCTTGATTTTGTTATAGTAGAGGTAAAAGATTGGAAGATAATTCCTCTTGAAAATATTATTGCAAAGCTTCACAAAATCAATACCAAAATTTATGCAATTGCCGAAACTCCGGAGGAGGTGAGAAAAATGTTTTCAATTTTAGAGATAGGAGTAGATGGAGTTATTTTCAGCTCATCCTCAATACCTGAGATAAGAGAGGTCATGGTGTATTTAGGAAGTAGAAGCTTTAACTTGGAAAAAGGAAAAATCATTGAAATTAAAGAGGTGGGAGATGGAGAACGTGTGTGTGTAGATACAGCATCGATACTCCACAAAGGAGAAGGGATGTTAATCGGCAGTAGATCAAACTTTTTGTTTTTAGTTCATAATGAATCTGTTGGTTCTTCATTTACATCCCCAAGACCATTTAGAGTAAATGCAGGTGCAGTCCATTGTTATACGTTGTCACCAAATGGCACTACAAATTATCTCTCAGAGATTGAAACAGGCAGTGAAGTGTTGATTATTAATTCAAAAGGAAAGGCAAGAAGAGCAACCGTAGGAAGATCAAAAATTGAGAGGCGTCCAATGCTAATGATCAAAGCATCAGTAAATGGAGAGATTGGAGGAATTATTGCTCAAGATGCTGAAACAATACGGTTTGTAAAACCCAATGGAGAACTTGTATCAGTTACTCATCTCAAAAAAGGAGATATAGTAATGGTATATTCCAAAGTAGCTACAGGAAGACATTTTGGAATGGAAGTTGATGATGAATACATTTTAGAAAAATAATCGACATGAAATACAAAACCTGTGTATCAATTGCAGAAACTAATCCTAGAAAAC
The DNA here is from genome assembly GCA_035528495.1 of Nitrosopumilaceae archaeon. Taxonomy (GTDB): domain Archaea; phylum Thermoproteota; class Nitrososphaeria; order Nitrososphaerales; family Nitrosopumilaceae; genus Nitrosomaritimum. Next base: position 27,056 of record DATKYM010000040.1, on the reverse strand, counting down.
TTCAAAAGACTATTAGAATAGCTTTAAAAAAATCAGATTTAATTGAGATAAGATTTGATTTTCTAAAGGCTGAAAATATTCCTCTGGTTTTAGAGAATGTAAAAAAAGACATGCAAAAAATTGTTTGTACATTAAGACCAAAATCAGAGGGAGGTAAATTTGCTGGAATTGAAAAAGAACGAATTTCCATAATAAAGTTAATTGCAGAATATAATCCATTTTTGCTAGATGTTGAATTTAACACCATGAAACGGGACAAAAATTTAGTAAAATATCTAAAAAAGACAAAAGTGGATTTGCTGATTTCAGATCATGATTTTAAAAAAACTCCTAGTTTTACAGAATTAAAAACGAAATTTAATAAAATGACCAAATTTTCATCTAATCTCAAAATTGTAACTACAGCAAAATCAACGAATGATTTCACCAGAGTTTTACAATTATACAGTAAAAAAGGAAAAATCAATTTGATTGCCTTTGCAATGGGAGATCATGGTAGAGTTTCTAGAATTTTGAGCATGTATTTAGGAAGCCCATTTACTTATGTGTCCTTAGGAAAGCCAATTGCACCTGGCCAGTTTAGTGTTGATGATGTAAACAAAATAATTAATTTAAAAAAGTAGATTCATCTAAAATAGATCTTCAAGGTAATCAAATTGTGAAAAACCTGTTTGATTGAGGGAGTTAAAATTGAGAGTTTAAATCAATCATGTTTACCAGAAAAAAGATGTCAAAAATTTTTGCAGTGATAGGAGATCCAATTGATCATTCACTTTCTCCAAATATTCATAGTGCTGCCTTTAGAGTATTGAATTTAGAAAGTTCCTATATTGCATATAGAATTCCTAAAGGGGAATTAAAAGATGGAATAGAAGCCTTGAAAAAAATAAAAATAGATGGATTCAATGTTACTATTCCTCACAAGGTAGAGATGATGAAATACTTGGATAAAATGGATGAGACTTGCAGCATTATCGGAGCTGTAAACACTGTAACAAACAATGAGGGTATTCTAAAAGGATACAATACTGACATGGATGGATTTTTAGATCCGTTGAAGAAAAGAGAAATAAAGATACGAGATACAAAAATTCTATTGCTTGGAGCAGGAGGATCCGCAAGAGCTATTGTCGCCGGATTTGCAAAAGAAAAAGCAAGGCATATTACAATTGCAAACAGAACACTTGAAAATGCAAATAACTTGGCACAATTTGCAAATAAAATAGGAATTAATGCCAATGCAATAACATTGGAAAAAGTTGGAAGTAATTTAGAAGATTATGATATCATAGTAAACGCTACATCCATAGGACTAAAAAATGAACCTAGTCCTATATCTTTAGAATCAATCAAACCAGAAACAATTGTCTATGATATTATCTATATGCCAATGAATACTGATTTTTTAAAGAAAGCAAAAGAAAAAGGAGCTAAAATCATTTACGGTTACGAAATGCTCCTTGGCCAAGCAGTACTAGCTTTTGAGATCTGGAATGGCAAAGCAGCACCTTATAATGCCATGAAAAAAGCTCTCTTGGGAGGCGTATAATGGCAAAAGTAAGAGCTGTGGTTCATGGAGCAGTATCATTGGTTAATGCCATTGCAACCAAAAGAGGAGCTACCCTAGGCATTTCTCTTGAGGTAGAGGCAATTATGGAAACAAGTCCGGGAAAAGGAATTGTTATCCTGTCAAAGAATAAGACCATGAGTTCTAGATTAATCAATAAAACCATAGAGAAAATTTTGACAAAAAAAGAATTAGATGAAAATAAAATTACCTTAAATTTGGAATCAGAAATTCCAACAGGATATGGATTAAAAAGTTCCAGTGCCATATCTTCAGCTGTTGCTCTTGCGTGTTCAAAAATATTCAAGCCGAAATTTACAGACCAGCAAATTTTGCTGGCAGGGGTAGATGCATCAATAGAATCCAAAGTAAGCATTACAGGAGCATATGATGATGCCTGTTCATGTTATTTTGGAGGATTTAATGTAACAGATAATGCCAAGAAAAAAATAGTTTTTTCTGAAAAAATTCCTTCAAATTTAATGGCAATAATTTTTATTCCTAGAAACAGAAAGCGTGGAAACGTAAAAAATCTAAAAACATTGTCATCTGTTTTTGACAATGCCTGGAGATTGGCTAAAAATGCAAAATATTGGGAAGCTATGATAATTAATGGATTAGCAACATCCGCAATTTTAAATTCAGATCCCAAAATAATTACGGATCTTCTTGAAAAAGGTGCAATAGCTGCATCAATTTCTGGAAATGGTCCCGCAATAGCTGCAATTGTAAAAAAAGAAAATGAGCAAAATGTAAAAAAAGTTTTTTCTGCTCTAGATGGAAACATAATTGTTTCAAAAGTTAATAACAAAAAAGCTGAAGTATATGAATTGTAAAGTAGAAAAATCAAAACTATCAGGAAATTTAGTTTGTCCTCCTAACAAGAGTTATTCTCATCGAGCTATTTTCCTTGCAGCCCTGGCAGGGAATAACAGTAAAGTGAATAATGTTTTATTTTCAACAGATACCATTGCTACAATTAATGCGTGTAAAAATTTTGGAGCTCAAATTGAAATTGGAGATTCTTCGGTCGTTGTAAAACAACCAATAGGAAAAGGTCTGTTTGTGCCTAAAATTAATGCAGAAAATTCAGGCACCACGATAAGAATCGCCTCAGGCATTGCAAGTTTATTTTCCAAGGAAACTACCTTAACAGGAGATTCTAGTCTCCAAAAAAGACCAATGCAACCATTACTAGAAGCTCTACAAAGTATTGGAGCAAAATGTTCTTCGACTGATGGAAAGCCTCCAATGAAAATAACTGGAAAAATTAAAGGTGGTGATGTAACAATTCCCGGAAATTTTTCAAGTCAATTTATTTCGGCATTATTGATTAGTGCTCCACTTACTGAAAAGGGATTGAATTTAACCATTGAAGGGAACTTGGTGTCAAAGCCCTATCTTGATGCTACCATTTCTACCATGAGACATTTTGGAGTTTCTGTTCAAACATTGATTCCATACAAAAAATACAATGTTGCACCTCAAATTTACAAACCTTCAACATTTACAGTTCCAATTGATTATTCAAGTCTCGCCCTACTTTTATCTGCAGTAGTTTTGTGTGGAGAGAAGGTCATAATCCAAGGAAAACTTGGAAATTTACCTCAAGGGGATGAAGTATTTATGGATATTTTAGAACAGCTTGGTGTTAAAGTGATATTAGGAAATGAAACTATTTCAATAAAATCACCAGACAGATTATCTGGAGGAAGATTTGATCTAAATAATTCGCCAGACTTGCTTCCGGCTCTAGCAATATTATCATTGAAGACATCTAGCCCAATTGAAATTGTCAATGTAAAACACGCTAGACTAAAAGAGACTGATAGAATTTCAATAATAGCCAAAGAACTAGTCAAACTAGGGGTTGACGTAGAAGAAAAAGATGATGGATTGATTTTGAAAATGTCAAATAATCTCAAAGGAGGAATTCTAAATTCTGAAAACGATCACAGATTATTCATGGCATTTTGTATTGCAGGAATGTATGTTGGGGATTGCATGGTTACAGATCCTGAATCTGTAAAAGTATCATATCCAAATTTCATCGAAGAGATGAACAAGATTGGAGCTAAAATTTCAGTCATGTAATTTTGATTTCAAAAAACAATTAAAGAGGTTAAAAGGCGCGACCCTGTATAGAGTGAAAAGCATTCTCCTCACCCAAACGCCTTTTGCGCTAACAACATGTATTTTTCTTAGGGCCGCGCAAACTATTTGTTAAAATTTGCACTTTTTACCATATTATCTGTAGGATATAATAATATTTAAGATTTAGTTGTAATATTTTGAATATTAATTACTAAATTATAAATTTTCTATAAAGAAAATGATGAAAATTTCAAGATTCAGAAAAGATCAATCAAATTATTGTAATATTACTAAATGAGGAATTATAAACATCACCAAACAATCATAGAATATTGCCAGGAAACTCTATCGGCCAACGTCTAGTATTAACTAGTTTTGGGGAGAGTCATGGAAAAACTGTGGGCGCCGTATTAGATGGGTGTCCAGCAGGATTAGAAATTAGTGAAAAAGATATCCAAAAAATGCTAGATTATAGAAAACCTGGAACGTCTCTTATTACAACTCAAAGAAAAGAAGGAGATAAAGTAGAAATTATTTCAGGTGTTTTTAGAGGATTTACAACAGGAGCTCCAATTACAATGGTAATTTGGAATGCAGATCAAAAATCAGGAGATTATGATAATCTAAAAACCAAATTACGCCCAGGTCATTCAGATTATCCAGCCATGGTAAAATATAATCACTTTAATGATCATAGAGGAGGAGGGAGATTTTCAGGGAGATTAACTGCAACTCATGTTATGGGAGGTGCAATTGCAAAAAAACTACTCAAAGTTACATTAGGAATTGAAACTAATTCATATACAAAACAAATAGGTAAAATCAAACTTGAAAAAGAATTTGACGAAAAAAAAATAAAACTAATTTATAAAAATGATGTGCGATGTCCCGATGATTCTACAGCAAAAAAAATGAAGGCAAGTATTTTGAATGCAAGAAAAAAAGGAGATTCATTGGGAGGGATAATTGAATCAGTTACAACAAATGTTCCGGTAGGGTTAGGGGAGCCTATTTTTAGTTCCTTAGAATCAGATTTGAGCAAAGCGATTTTTTCAATCCCATCTGTAAAAGGAGTGGAATTTGGTTCAGGATTTGAAGGTTCAAAACTATTTGGTTCTGAAAATAATGATCTTTATACAATCAAAAGAGGAAAAATTGAAACAAAGACTAATAATTCTGGAGGAATACTAGGAGGAATTTCAAATGGAATGCCAATAACAATTAAAATTGCATTTAAACCCGCATCCTCAATTTCTCAAAAACAAAGTACCGTGGATATAAAAACTAAAAAAATTGTAACTCTACAAGTTCTAGGAAGACATGATCCTTGTGTTGTGCCAAGAGCACCACCAGTAGTGGATTCTTTGGTTGCATTAACACTGGCGGATCACGCTCTTTTAGCCGGACAAATTAAACCAGTGTTGTAAAAAAATGTCTGAAATTAACGAACTTCGCAGTAAAATGGACGAGATCACAATGGATATGATCAGGATGTTAAAAGACAGAACAGAGATAGCAAAGAAAATTGGAGAAATTAAAAAAAATACAGGGATGGGAGTTACAGATGAATCACGTGAGAATAACTTGCGAATTAAAATTATTTCCTTATGTAAAGAACTTTATTTTGATGAAACAATTGCTACAAAGTTTTTAAATTTTCTTCTAAATGAATCGATCAAAGTTCAATACAATAACAAACAAACACATCTATCCATATTTCTTAAAGCAAAATCACTTGAACTTGAAGGGAAAAAAATTATCCATATGGAAGTTGGTGAGCCGGACTTTTTACCCCCACCAATTGTTAAAAAAGCCCTTGAAGAAGTTTATGACAAGGGATTTTTTAAATACGGTCACGCAAAAGGCCTACCTCAATTCAGAGAAGCACTTGCTGAATTTGTATCAAAAAGTTTCGGAGTAAAGATAGAACAAGAAAATATCATGGTTAATCCAGGAGCAAGGTTTGGGATTTTCACTGTAATTAACACCATGCTTAATCCAGGTGATGAATTAATTGTTTTTGAACCGGCCTGGCCTGCATACAAAGACTGCGCATTGTATGCAGGAGTGAAAATAAGAACAATAAATACAACTTTAGAAAATAATTGGGAGCCTTCAATATCCCAATTAGAACAAATAATCAATTCAAATACAAAAATGATTGTGTTGAATTATCCTAACAACCCTACGGGAAAAATTCTGCCTAAAAAATTGCAAGATGAGATTGTTAATCTTGCAATAAAAAATAATCTATACATTCTTAGTGATGAAATTTATTCTCAGTACGCATTTGTAGATTGGACAAGTGTACTTTGTTATAATTATAATAAAAGCATAGTTACTCAATCATTTTCAAAATCTCATGCAATGACAGGATTTAGAATTGGATACACCATCGCATCTCAAGAAATTATAGATAAATTGTCAAAATTTGGAGCATTGTGCCTAACCAATGTTTCTGAACCAATTCAATACATCGCTATGAGGGCATTAGAGGCAGATACTATGGATAATACTAATACCATACAGAGAAGATTAGAGTTATTGGCAAGAAAAGCAGAGCAAATGTCCCTTGATTTTGCGATACCAGATGGTGCGATGTATATTTTTGCTCGAGTTAATCAAGAGGGATTTGACGGAGTAAAGTTTGCAAATAATCTTTTAGACAAAGGATTAGCAGTTGCGCCTGGAGAAGGCTTTGGCAATTACAAAAATTTTATTAGATTATCGGCATGTCAAAAAGAAGAAATATTAACAGACGGAATGAATATACTAACCGAGTATATGAGAGATAATCAATGAAGAAGCCGATCACCATTATTGGCGCAGGAGGGCAAATGGGTCAATGGTTTTCCAAATATTTTTCAGCTAAAGATTTTCAAGTAACTGGATTTGACGAAGAAAATAAAATAAAAGGGAAAGACATTATCCAGGGCAATTCACTGGTTGGATCTATCTTAAAAGCAGATTATGTAATATTGTGCACACCTACAAGAAAAACCCCAGAAATTATTAGATTAATTGCCAAAGAAATGAAACGAGGAACCTATCTAATTGAAATTTCTTCTGAAAAAACAAAGGCAGTAACATCATTGGCAAAAATGCCTGCAAAAATCAATCCCATTTGTATTCATCCGATGTTTGGTCCAGGTATAAAAAATATCAAAGGGCAAAACATAATATCAGTTCCTGTAAAAGATGCCAAAAAAGAACTAACAGTTGCCAAATCACTATTCGAAGGAGCAAATTTTGTAACCATAGATGCAGCAGAACACGATAAAAAAATTGCAGTGATATTAGGATTAACACATCTAATGAATCTGGTTTTTGCAAATATTATTTCAAAGGATGAAAAAATGACACTTACAGAAAAAATGTCTGGAACAACATATAGAGTTCAAAAAACCCTTGCAGAAAGTATAATGACCGAGTCTCCAGAATTAATTGAAACAATCATTTCCAATCCAGAGATTAGAAGAGTGGCAGAAGATCTATGGAAAGATGTAGGTAGACTCCTTACTGCAGTTCAAGAATCGAAAACTGAAGAAGTCATTAGTTATATCAAGGCATGTCAAGAGCGACTTTCTGCTAAAACTGATCTGGATGCATCCTACAAAAAATTAACAAAGATGGTAAATGCAGTTGAAAAGTAGCAAATATGCACTCTACAAGAATAGTTACATCATTTGTCAAAGACAATGACAAATTTCTTTTTCTAAAAAGAAGTAACAAAGTAAAAACCATGAAAGGATTATGGGCAGGAGTAAGTGGCATAATTGAGAACAACGAAGCACCATTAAGAAGAGCAAAAATTGAAATATTTGAGGAATTAGGAATTAGAGAAGATCAAATTAAATTTCTAAAATCAGCCACCGAAATGAGTATTAATTCGCCCCAATATGATAATCATGAATGGAGAGTCTTTCCATTTTTGTTTGAGGTGAAAAACCCCACGATTAAACTTAATTGGGAAAACTCAGAATACGTTTGGATCACAGTTGATGAGATAAAAAACTATGAAACGGTCCCAAGTATTGATAAAGTTTTATTCAGTTTGTTGTAGAGTTTCTTTTTCATATCCTCTTTGTTGAGGGAGCATAATGTAAACACAAGCTCCTCCACACATTGTACATGGCACATTATTTCCAGGATGTTGCCCAGTTCTACTATGGATTTTAGCTGCTTCTTCGGGATCAATTGATAATGCTAATTGTTTCTCCCAATCAAGGGTTCGTCTTGCCTCACTCATTGCAACATCCCATTTTATTGCCTTTTCGCGGATCTTTACAAGATCACCTGCATGAGCTGCGATTCGATATGCAATTAAGCCAGCTTTTACCTCCTCAACGTTTGGTAGTGCTAAATGTTCGGACGGAGTAAGATAGCATAAAAGATCAACACCTTCACTCGCAGAAACAGCAGCACCAATTGCACTTGCAATGTGATCATGTCCAGATGCAACATCTGTAACCAATGGACCCAAAACATAGTACGGAACATTGCCTATTAGAGATTTTGCAAGTCTTACATTTGCCGCAACTTCATTTAATGGAACATGTCCTGGGCCTTCTATCATAACCTGAACATCTTTTTCATGAGCTCGTTTGGTCAAACCAACCATGTTTATCATCTCCTGGACCTGTAATTCATCGTGAGAATCAAGAATTGAGCCTGGTCTTAGTGCATCGCCCAGGCTAAAGGTTACATCATATTTTCTAGCCAATTCCAGTAAATAATCATAATGAGTAATGTATGGATTTTCTTTGTCATGTTTGAGCATCCAAGCTGCAGTTAACGTTCCACCCTTGCTAACCACACCACCATATCTTTGAACTTTTAATATTTTTTTTGCAATATCTTTTGTAATCCCGCAGTGAATAGTGGTATAATCAACACCATCTTTCACATTATTTTCAAAAGCTTTTAAAAAATCATCTTCAGTTAAATTTAAGGGATTTTTGTGAACCTCAACACCATAATTATATGCCTCGTAAATTGGAACCGTGCCAAATGTGATAGGAGCTTCCTCTAACAAAATCCTTCGGATCTTTTTTACATCTCCACCATCGCTTAAATCCATAATGGTATCTGCATGATACTTTACTGCAATCTTTGCCTTCTCAATTTCCTCTTCCAGATTTACATTAAGGGTGGATGTTCCAATGTTTACATTTACTTTAGTTTTTAATCCTTTTCCGATTCCTACATTATGGATTTTCTGTTTTCTTTCATTATTACTAGGAATAATTATTGAGCCATTTGCTATCTTTGGAATCAACCAATCAAGTGTTACATCCTCATCCTTTGCGACTTGATTCATTTCTTCAGTAGCGACACCTCTGCGAGCTGAACTCATTTGAGTACCCATGAATATACTACATTGTAACCTGATTTAAACAATATTAAAAATCAGATTGGTTTTAAAATTTATACAAATTTAGGACATTATAAAAATAAAAAAGATCGATCTTATATGTATGAAAAGGCATAAAGTGTAAATGAGAATTGTAAGAGAGTGTAGACATTGTGGGAGAGAGTTCCAAAGCATTAAAGAAAATTATTGTTCAGATGATTGTATCCAACAAATATCATAGTTTAAAAAAAGGTCCAAAGCATTGTCCCAAAAAAAATCACCAAAATATACCGGCTTAAAACCCTAAATCTGAGCCTGCTAGGAATCAATATTTTGAGAAATTATACAAAGTGAGAATTTTCTAGATTATTACTTTCAATAATTTATTTTGATATTATTTAGGAGGACTCCATGTTTCTTCAATCATATACTTGCCTAAAATTTTAACGATAAAATATTTTTTTCCACATTTAAAACATTGCCACAGAAACTTTCCATTGATTTTAGTTTGGTATTGCATTGGTAATAGACAAGCCCCACATCGAATATTTTCCGATGAAGGTGCTAACGGAGTTTTCTCATTCAAATCAAAATTGTCATGACCCTTTCACTATAAATCTCATAGGCAAAAAAAACTAAATTCCAGTCTTTTGACCAGATAAATAATTCTATTTAACTAATAAAGAAAAATAAATTAGGATAAGTTATTGAAAAAAATATGAATTTACTTTCCATTGGAGGATCTGATCCATCTTCCGGGGCTGGAATTCAAAGTGATGTAAAAACATTCGATTACTTGGATGCATATGGGTTGACTACAATTACTGCCATAACAGGACAGAATACTTCAAAATTTGGGATGATACAGCCAGTTTCAAAAACTATTTTAAAAAATCAATTAGATTCTTTATTTTCAGATTTTATTATTGATGGGATTAAAATTGGAATGGTGTACAATTCAGAAATAATTAAAACAATTTATGATAGATTAAAAAAACTTTCAATTCCTATAATATTAGATCCAGTAATTAAATCAACTACAGGGGGACTCTTAATCAAAAATTCTGCAATGAAAGATTTTAAAAAATATCTATTGCCAATTGCTACCGTCATTACCCCAAATCAATTTGAAGCTGAATTCATTTCTGGAAGTAAGATTAATTCGAAAAAATCTCTTCAAAGGGTAGGAGAAATGATTCAAACAATGGGATCAAAAAATGTAGTGATAACAGGATTAGAGTTAAAAAAAAATTTTGTGTCAGATTTCGTAATAGCAGAAAAACAAAAATTTTTTGAAAAAAGAAAGATAAAATCAGTTACTCACGGTAGTGGTTGCAATTATTCTGCCTCGATGTTATTTTCAATGGCTCAAGGTAGATCGATTTTAGAATCAGCTAAATTCGCACAAAAATTCACATGGGATTCAATCAAAAATGCCCAAAAATTTGGGAAAGGAGTTGTCATTACACATAGAGATCAAGATCCAATACGTTTCGAATTATCTAATGCAATAGACAGATTTACTAAAATTAAAAAGATTTCTTTACGAATACCAGAATGTCAAACCAATTTTGTGTTTTCAAAAAAATATCCAAAGTCAATAAAAGATGTTTTAGGGATTTCAGGAAGAATTGTAAAAAACGGAATCAATGTGACTAAAGTAGGAAATTTGGAATATGGAGGATCAAAACATGTGGCAATGGCCGCCCTCATAATGAATAAAAAATTCTCATCTATTCGGTCGGCGTTAAATCTCAAATTCCAAGAAGATACTATTACTAAATTGAACAAAAATGATTTCATAGTTAAAAACTATGATAGAACAAAAGAACCAAAATCCATTAAGAATAAAGAAGGATTTTCAATTGAGTGGGGCATAAACAAAGCAATCAAGAATTCTAAAATACCTCCTGATGCAATTTTCCACAAAGGTGATTTTGGAAAAGAACCCATGATAATAATTTTTGGCACATCACCGGATACACTTATTGAAAAAATTTCAAAGATGTTTACTAGTTAGAGTACAGTCACGCACACACTTGAACATAAATAGCGAGAAATGAGAGAAATTTCGTGAAAACTGTTATTATTGCAGGCGGTTTGGGAACAAGACTTCAACCATACACAACCTTTCTTCCAAAGCCAATGCTTCCACTAGGTGAAAAACCCATTTTAGAACATTTAATCGAGTGGTCAAAGAAAAATGGGATAAAGTCAATTGTCTTGTGTGTGAGCTATCTTCGAAAATCCATCGAAAACTACTTTGAAGATGGAAAAAAGTTTGGAGTGAGTATCGAGTATGCAGTGTCAACCAGACCACTTGCTACGGCTGGACAATTAAAGACTGCAGAGAAATTTATTGATGATACTTTTGTCTGCATGTATGGAGATTCAATTTATGGTTTTAATTTACGCAACATGATAAAACAGCACAATCAAACAAAATCATTTGTAACAATGAGTTTAAAGGAATACAAAACAAAATTACCTTACGGTGTAATTGAAACTACGAAAAATAACAGAATCACGGCATGGAAAGAAAAACCAGAAATTAAGGCAAATATCAACATCGGATGCTATGTTATGGAACCGGAAATCTTCAAATTGATTCCCAAAGACAGACCATATGGAATGGATAGTGTAATTAAAAATGCAATGTCAAAGAAGAAGGTTATTAGTAGTTTTATTAGTAAAAATGAATTCATAGATATTGGCGATAAGGAATCGTATGAAAGAGCAAATAAGGAGTTTATTCAGAAGCTTGGAAACATCTAGTTAAAAAAAATGAACAACTTTACAATTCGAGAGATCCAAAATGAAGATCTATGGAATGGTTTTTTATCCACTTTAGATTCCCTAAGCCAAACAAGCGCTATTGAAAAAAATAGGGCAAGTAAGGTTCTAGATAAAATAAAAAATAATTCCAATCATATTATCGTAGTAGCTCTGATAGACAGTAAAGTAGTCGGAGCGGCCACCCTCTTATTAGAACCAAAATTTATCCACGATGGAGGAACTGTTGGGCATATTGAAGATGTAGTTGTCGATAAAAATTACCAAGGTCAAAAAATAGGAGAAAAAATTATTCGTCATTTATTAGAGGTTGCAAAAACAAAACACTGTTACAAAACAATTCTTGATTGTGCAGATGATGTAAAGCCTTTTTATGAGAAATTAGGCTTCAAACATAATGCAAATGCATTAAGATTTGATCACACTTAGACGTATTCTTTTTTTGGGAATTTCTTTTTGATTTTTAGCAACGAAGCTCCAACTATAACTACAGGAATTGATAAAATCATGAAAAGTACTGGCGTGTAAGTAACCGTATCAGAAATGAATTGATCTTCAATTTTATCTATCAAAGTATAGCAATATGCCATTCCAACAAGCAATACAATGCCTCCTGCAATTATTAGGTATCCAACCGGTTTTGAACCATAATGCCTCGACATGAAAAAGGAAAGGCCGGCCATTATTGATGCAGGTGCAACTCCAATGGAAATGAATTGGAGGATTTTAGGAGTTGCATCAAAGTCCAAACCAAATGCAAAATCATCCTGAACGTCAGTCATGAATATGTAAATGGAAACCATTTCTCCAATAAACATTAGAAATAAAGCTAAGCCAACAGCTGCAATCCATTTTTCAATCCCCATCATGTTTACCCAATGTGGTTGATAATTAAACTGTTCAAAAATTAGGTAATGCCAACAAGATTGGCCAACTCTTTTCTGCAAGCTGCGCCGAGTTTTTCTGCTGCCTTTTCTGGAGATATGTCATTTAAGAAAATACCATAACCCCGTTCCAAACCAGACCAAGATTTTGTAATGGGGTAAATTTCAATATGCCAGTGAATTTGTCGACTGTTTTTCTTTTCAGGGGATAAATGAAATACTAAATTAAATGAAACATTTTTGATTGTTTTTGATAATCCTCCTAATGTAGCCCTTAAGATAAGTGCTAGATCATTAATTTCCTTCTGTGTGATTTTAGAAAAACTTGTTGTGTGTTTTTTTGGCACAATCCAAAATTCATATGGGTATGATGGAGACCACGGACAAAATGCAATAAATCCCTCTGTTTGAAGTACTTGTCTTGGGCTGCTAGTTTCAGCATTAATTGTTTGACACATTACACATATTCCTTTTTCATTCAAAATATTATGAGCTGCCTCGGCTTCAGATTCTATAATTGGCGGAATTGTTGAAAAAGTAATTAAATTTAAGTGAGGGTGAGGATTGTTATTTCCAGCATCTTCGCCCTGATCCCCATAAATTGAAACGTAGGTGACTCCTTTTTGAGTATAGAGCCATCTTAATCTGTCTTGTACAACCACTAAAACATTTGACCACTGTTCAGGATCTATGGTTGCAAAAGTATCTTTTTGTTTTGGTGAAGCTACAACCACATAATGATATCCATACGCAGGTTCACTGTAATGAGGCTTATCACTGTATGAGTTTTCAGTATCAATTGAAACTATTGGATTTTTACTTTCAAAAACTCTAATAGACCAATTTTTTACAAACTCATCCTCGTTATCTTGAAGACGCTGCAACATGCCATCTTTTGCAACCAAGGATAGTACTGAGGGGTTGGTCATTGACTCGTTGCCAGGAGCAAAGGGCATTTTTTTTGGATCAATTACTTTGTCATTTTTTTTCGAGATAATCATAAAACGCTCAGAAACATAGTCTTTTCGCATATCTCCCATAGTTTTTAATGACAGAAAACGTATGTTAAAATGTTTACGTAGATCTTAGTTGTGGCAAAACTAAAGAAATAATGAAATTAGAGTAGTAAGAATAGAGAATTAACCATTATCTACTTTGGAAAAAAAGGGTAATATTTTTTGTAAAAATTCAAAAATTTTTCGAATTGTTGATCGGAATTTTTCATGCAAACTTTAAAGGACACCGGAGAAATCGAAAAAGAGTATGGGTAATTCAGATGTTCATATGATCTACGTTCTGTTAGACGGTGTAGGAGACCTCCCACATCCAGACTTGGATGGAAAAACACCACTCGAGGCTGCAAGTACACCAATTCTTGATAAAATAGCCAAAAATGGAGCAATCGGAGAAGTGATTTCGGTTGGAAAGGGAATAGCTCCAGAATCAGATATTGCCGTATTCAACATGTTGGGGTACAAATTCTACCATTCTGATTATGCCGGGAGAGGAGTGATCGAGGCCATAGGAGTTGGGATCGATTTTAAAAATGGTGATTTAGCTTTAAGAGGAAATTTTTCAACTTTAGATGATGAAGGGAAAATTATCGACAGAAGGGCAGGAAGACAAATAGAAAAAGAAGACGCCTTAGGAATTGCAAAAGAGATTGAAAGTAAGGTAAAATTTTCTCAGCCAAACACAACTGTTGTGGTTGCACCGACTATAGGACATAGAGTTACTGTGAGAATAAGATCAGAGGGAATAAAATTATCATCAGAAATTACCAATACAGACCCAGCATATGCCAGAGTAGATGGAATGGGAGTTGCAAAAGCCGTTGGTGACTTTTTACGAATTGAAAAATGTCTCCCATTAGAAGAATCAGAAAGTGCAAAAATCGCAGCCGATTTAGTAAATGAATTTACTGCACAATCTTTGCAAATAATGAAAGAAAGTACGATTAACCAAAAAAGAGAAAAATTGAATCAAAAAAAATTAAGTTGCATATTGTTACGTGATGCGGGGAATAAATATCCGGAGGTCATACCCATAAACGAGAAACATTCTATGAAGTTTTCTTGCATTGTGGATATGCCAGTAGAATTGGGTATTTCAGATGTCCTTAAAATGCAAACCTTCGAAGCTGGAGGACTCACAGACTATGAAGAAAAAGCCAAAGTAGCTGCAAAAGCAATGGAAACTCAAAATGCGATTTATGTGCATCTAAAAGGTCCGGATGAATTTGGACATGATGGTGACGCAATAGGAAAAATGAAAAACATAGAAGAAATTGATCAAAGATTTTTCAAAACTCTATTAGAAAATATAGACTCGTCCAAAGTTGCAATTGTAATTTCTGCAGATCATTCTACACCTTGTATAAACAAGGGTCATAGTGATGATCCTGTGCCAGTTCTAGTGTCAGGAGATTTCATAAAAAAAGATGGCACCACAAGAATGACAGAAGAACAAGCTAAAAAAGGCAGTATTGGGTTGCTACAAGGTGCTGATGTAGTTACAACTGCTCTAAATTTAATCAAATTTCAAAAATAACTAGTGTATTGGATTTTTGCATTTCAGCAATTTTAGTTCGAATTCTATCAACATCTATGTTGTGATATATTGTTGGGGAATTACCAAGTTTTTCTAATGCGCGACCAAGCATCCCAATACCAATCAAATAATCATTTTTTTGCGAATGGGCAAAAGCAACCGCTAACAAAATAATTCCCTGAACCAATTCTTTTTCACGTCCATAACATTGCTTCCAGACACCCTCAAAGGCTTCGTGACATTCCCAAAATCGTTCATTGTTAAAATAATTAATGCCATCAATAATTCCTGTTTCTTTTTCCATATTTTCTTCAACAATATTCCGGGCATTATCTAATTCCCCAATTGGTTTTAATTTGCCAATTAGCAAATCTAATTTTTCTTTTTCAACTTCTACATCAAATTCTACAAACTTTGTTGCCACTCGAGCTACCCTAATTGATGAATCCATATCGGAGCATAGATCTCTAGCTTTATGAACGAGTTCACGAGAGTTTGATGGTTTAAATTTATCATTTTTTAGATGAAGCATAAATCGAGCCATGTGACTAATTGTCATCTATTTCATAAATTTGTTCTTGGTTTTCTCTCAAGATGTAAGGGAAAAACTGCTTCCTATAAAGACAGAATTTTGGATATTTTGAGGTGTAAACGTGTTTATCGACTGTCAGTAAAAATAGAAATCCCCCCCCACCTCTTCACGCCTAGAAACTGCGCCATAACTAACGGTATAACGGGAGTTTGTTTGTTGGAAAAATAGTTTCTAAGGGATGGTAGAATCAAATGTTGTACCACTGTTTACTGCATTCATAATTGCAATGAACATTGTAACAAAAGTTACAAGACTACAAATCTCAAAAATAGAATAAACTAGTCGATTCTAGCTTCCAGGTGATTGTGATTTTTGTAGTTTTTTTACTATCGAATCAAGATTGAAAGATGCAGAATCTTGCAATGGGGGGAACTCTTTAAACGTCATTGCTAATTCTTTCACCTCATTTTGGCTTTGAACAAAGCGCCAAAATTCATAGACATACCAATCAAAGTAAGCAAGTGAACCATCAGGGCCAGATGGAAGTCCAGATCTTTCAAACGGATCTAATCTCAAATTAGTTAGAGCAGGCCATCCAAGAGATACAGTTTCTCCAAACCATCCATTTGGTTGATCAATAAATCTAAACTTGTAATCATCAATACGAACTGCCCCAAGTTCACTAGAAGCAAAATAGAATAACTCGTGACGTTCAGATGGGCCATTTCCAGTCAGCATGTTAATCTGATTATATCCATCTAGGTGAACTTTGTATGTTTTATCGCCAATGGTTTTACCTCGTTTTAGTTCCTCAGCAATGTCAGGATTGCCAGCAACTGCAACGAGAGTTTGCATCCAATCAAGGCCAGACATCAATCCATTTTCAACTGTACCAGATGGAATATGGCCAGGCCATTGTACAATCATCGGCACACGCATACCGCCTTCTAGAATTTGTCCTTTAGCACCTCTAAAAGGAGTCATTCCACCATCAGGCCAAGTAAAAACTTCAGCCCCATTATCAGTAGTAAAAATTACAATTGTATTTTCTTTAATTCCATTAGATACAAGATAATCATTCACTGTACCTACCAAGTCATCAAGTTCTAACATTCCAGCTTCATAGACAGTCCAGTTATTTTCTGAATTTCTTGTACTATCATAATGATCACTCAAGTGTGTTATAACATGCATTCGAGATGGATTAAGCCAAACAAAGAAAGGTTTGTCCTCATCCAATGATTTATCCATAAATGCAATAGTGTGATCTAGGATTTCATTATCCAATGTTTCCATTCGTTTTGGTGGAAGAGGTCCTGCATCTTCAACTATTTGTTTTCCCACTTTACCCCAACGTTTGTCTATAGTGTTATCATCAACATTACTTGCCCAGCTATGAATCATATTTCGTGGACCAATTATCAAATTTTGGTCTTGAGGATATGTAGCTTGGAATGGATCCTCCATCGCATCAAGGTGATAAAGATATCCAAAGAATTCATCAAAACCATGTACAGTTGGTAAGAATTTGTTCAAGTCACCAAAATGATTTTTTCCAAACTGTCCAGTGTTATACCCCATAGATTTCAAAACAGTTGCAAGTGTTGGAGCTTCATCAGGCATCCCAATTTCAGCACCTGCTTGTCCTACAGTTGTAAGACCAGTTCGAATTGGTAATTGCCCAGTGATTAAACTTGCACGTCCAGCAGTACAGCTAGGGTCAGCGTAATAATCTGTAAAACGCATTCCTTCTTGGGCAATTTTATCTATGTTAGGAGTAATTCCAGCCATAATACCATCATTGTATGCACCAATATTGTACCAACCAACATCATCAGGCATTATTACAATAATGTTAGGTTGATCAGTTATTTCTCCAAAAATTATTTGAGAGGTTACTTGTTTTTCAATTATTTTTTCAGTTGGTATATCATCTATCTTATCTCCAACAATTTCTCCCAATCCAAGTGTCTCCCAACGCTCAGCAGAATCTTGGGACAAACAGGCATAGTCATTGGAACTCATCCGCAAAACTAGTACCAGTCCCTCCCTGCATTGTATTTCTGAATCACTAGTATCATCTGCAAAAGACAGTGCAGGTGCAATACCAATTGATAAAATTAATGGAATTAATGATAGTGTTAAAACAAAGTTTGCCCAATTTTTATTCACAAGTCTTGTAATTAAATTCAATATTTAAAGAGTCATCTCCTTTGAAAGCTAGTGTCAAAAAGTAAAATCATATTATTTGCAATGTTTGCAGGTGGAATTGTATTTTTAATTGCAACATTTTCAATTTATGCGACTCTAGAAGAAACTGTACTGTTTGAGTGTTCACCAGAATTTTGGAAGAATAATTTAGATTTGTGGAAAGTGGTGGATGTTGATTATAACAGTGATTTTGATGAGACTTTTGGTAAGGATTACTTTGATCCAAACATTACATTAAAGCAGGCAATAAGTAAAGAAGGAGTCGGTATGGACCATATTGCAAGTTCGGGTACTGCAGCTTACCTAAGTGCACTGTTAGATCCTGAAATTGATGAGGAGATAGTTAGAAAGGCTGTCAATTTTGGATATGTTCACCAGATTGATAATTATCTTGCAAATTGCAATGAAATTGAAAGAAAAGTTCCTAATTTGTTATTCTAGGTTTTCAAAAATTAATTTAAAATCATCTTTCATGCTAATTACTAGCCATTCATTTTGTTCTGATGCCTCCAAGGCCTCAGCATTTGGATAATAATACTCACGTTGTTCATCATCATGATTCAGCATACATCCAAAATGATTCTCGTGATAATGAGTAAACATTAGCATTTCGATATCTCCTCCAGAATTACCACAAGCAAAAATAGGTATCTTGCCTATGACTTTTTGAATATTCACAGGCTTTTCAGGCCCATCATCAAATGATGCTATCTCAGGCTGGCGAATAACCACAGGACCATTTTCAGTTAGTTGGTAAACAAATTCTGGATGAGTTCCAATAACGTTTTCAGGCTCAATATTGTATGCTTCTTCAGAAACTGATCTCATTAGTCCTTGAAATCCTGCTGAAACAATGTATACTTTGAAATCATTTTCTTGAAGATACGAAACTAGCTCAACCATTGGCAAGTAAGTTAATTCTTTTAGTGCTACATTATATCTAACATGTTTTGTATCATTAAGATAATTTTTAGATTTTTGTAAATATTCTTCTTGGGCTATTCCGGGATATGCTGGAATTAAAATATCAACCAGTCCTGGAATAGCATCTAGATCATGGTTTAATATTGAATCTTTTTTTTCTAAAATATCCTTGTATGGACTTTGAGATCCTAAACTTGGATCATCCTCTAGTTGTTCATATAGATACTCTAGGTGAAATGCAAATGATATGTAGAGAGGTTGCTCAATCCACAAGGTACCATCATTATCAAAAGTTGCAATTCTATTCTCAGCTGGAACAAATGCTGTAGAAGAAGGATCTGTTACTTTATCTACAAATTCAATAATTTTTTGCTTGGAATTTCCATTATTCCATGAAGGAAGCAGATTGGATTGAGATTTCGCTATGAATTGGTCTTCATCAAAAAGAGTTCGCCACCCACTCTCAACTAATTCAACCATTGGTAATTGCCAGCTCTTATCATAATATGCTTCAGTGGGAGAATAGAATCTCATAAATACAAAAAATCCCTCACCTTCATTTGTTTTTACCCAATTATTTTCATATCCTTCAGGAGCTTCTGGTCCAAAGTATACATCGTAAGAACCATCTTCATTTTGTAATAATTTATCAGAATCAAGTGATCTAATTGCAGGTAATAGTTGTACATCATTCTTGATCATAGAACGTGTTTCAGCATCATAAACAACTATAGACCAAAAGTTTTCAGCGGGTACATCTGCTGGTATGTTCAAGTGATATGTGTTCGAACCGATTAGAAAATTTTCATCAGCATCACGATAAGTTCCCACATATTTTGAACCCTTTCCTACAAGTTCAAGTACCATTGCATCTGCAGTAGTAATTGCCTGATACATAAAAGACAGTCGTGGTTCAATTTGAGTAGCCCCTCTTTCATCTTCATATCGTGGATTTTTAGTCATAAATGCTAATTCCCAATTCTTGTCAGGCCAGTAAAGGAACGGTTCTTTGACAGGAGAATCATATGCAATGTTTCTTGCCATCAAATCTGCAACAACTGCAGCTTTATCCAAGATCTCTTTGGAGTGTTCATCAGTTTCAAAGGGCTCTCCTGGAACTATTCCTATTGTATGCATCAATCCAACGAGATTTTTGTCTTCAGGTCTAATCACAGTCTCTTTAGAATAAACTTCATGCAAAAATTCCCAAAAACCTTCAGTTTGAGGATGGGACAACTTTAATGATTCTCCACTCACATCAAAGAATTGTACTTGTGGAGAATCATCAATTTCAGATAAATTGTAGACATTTACTTTTTTTATTAGTTCTTCAGCTGCAGCCATGTCTGGTGAATTAACAAATGCACGACCCATAGCTATAAATCGCATTGTATCTGATTGTTCAACAAAATGATTTTCAGTTTCTCCATTATACTCTGAAGGAATTTCTCCATCATAATTTGGAGGAAGTATCAAAAATGATGCTTCATTTCCTTCATTAGGTCCTACTATTCCATAATCAGTAATGACTTGTTGGTAAATATTGTCAATATGACCCTGAAGATTGCCTTCAGGAACATGAACTACAATTGGCCCATCAGAAAGATCTTGAAGTGTCATATAATACAATACAGAAGTGTTTCCAGTAAGCAGTTCAATATCAGAATTCATAAAATCTGACCAATAAATAATATCGCCAGTAGTGGCACCTACTTTATCTTGTTCATAAAAAATTCCAGCGCCAGCAACTGCAGGAAGTGCAAGATGGTAAACTTGAACTGCACGTTGGAAAAATAATTCATCGCTAAGAAGTTTGGCGGACTCGGGTGTTAGATAATCATGATCTATGGTAATAGTTCCACTTCTAGTTTCAATTGTTTCTATACCTAGCGGTAACTTATCCACTGTTGATTTTTCTATTGAAGAGTCTTCTTGTTGTGATATTGGTGGAATTGATTCTTTCTCTGATTTTTCTATCGTTTCTATTGGTTGTTGGGTTGGCTCACCAATAATCTCAGCAATTCCCAGTTGTTGCCATCTAATGGCTGTAGATTGGTCTATGCAAACTGACTTTGAAGTATTTATTCTAACTGTCTCAACTTCTCCCGCTGGACATACTAATTCTTCAGAATATGAAATGGGTAAAACGGGAGCAATTCCTATTGACAAAATAAGTGGAAGTAAAAATATCACGGAAAATTTTAATCCCCCGACTCTCACATTTTTGGCTGTGTATTATTGGATAAAAACTTAGATCAGATAGAATAGAGTTGCCACCATAATTTTGAGAATTAATCAAAATCCATAATTAATCCGTTTTGAAAAATCAAGATTCGATTGATGCTTTGGAAAATTTAGAGTCAACTAATACTAAACAGTGATTAAGATCACCTTGGTGCAATGCTGAGACTGAAAAGTGTCTAAATTCTTTTGAGGCAACATCAACAGCTTTTGAAATTCCTGTTGTTATTACGTTTCCAGAATCATTAAAAATATACAGTTTGAAAAAAATTGTATCATAAAATATGTCTTCATTGTTGGTGTAATCTCCATCAAGTGTTACAATGTTATTTTGTTTCTTGCAAAATAGTCCTGTAAAATCATCAGAGAGATATTTGGATTCATAAAATTGCTGATGGCTTACTTGTAGATTGTTGTTATCCAACCTTGAAAGCTGAGCTTGATGAACCTTTAGTTGGCGATTTTTCTCTTCAAGGGAATTTATCGGAAAACTAGAATTGCTTGAAAAATTTTCTGAGATAATTCCCTTGCTTTCAAGATAATTAATTGAATTTTGCAATTCTCTAGTTGAGATAAGGCCTTTTTCATGCCAATCAAAAGTCTTTTGAATCCATTTGGGAATAATTTCTTCTTTTTCTAAATTGCTGTTGGAAACAGACAATAATATCTTCTTGCAGTTTGGGCAAGATGTGGATTGGCTATTATCCATCATTGTCAAAAAATATTTTTTCTTACCATCTAGATTCAGAATCTCATTTTGCCAAATTCTAAAAACATCAAAACATAAGGTAAACACCTTTGATTGACCAATCATGATTCTATCATTTGTATAGTCGCATTCTTCAAACAATTCACGAAAGGGCAAATCATCATATCTTACTTCGAGTTCTGCATCATAAGACGTCTCGTAATTATCGACCAATTCAAAAGCCTCCTTCTCTGGAGTGCTCTTCAGAAAGTCAGGCTCCATTACTAAAATTTTGAACATTTTGTCCTGTACAACAAAGTAATCTAGATTGTTATTTGTTACATTGACTGTTACCTTTAGGAGATCAGAATCATCAAGATAGTACCCTGGAGTGTCGTTCATCAAAAGTTTTTGAGTATCTACTACTTTCAGGTCGATCAAATCTAGATCATAATATGTCATCCCTAAAGCCTGCTGGTGTGGGGTGGATATTGAAATCATCAATCCTAAGAAAACTGTGACAATAACTATTGGGAAATAATAATATTTGAAATTCATTGCTTCGTTAATTCATTCCTACCTTTGAAGGTTTTATCTTACAGGTGTTGCAGCATTCAACACTCCGATGAAATTTCCATTAGTATCTTGAATTTGGACATGTGACAGGTCTTGCTCATTCCACATCACCTGAAGACTTGATGTATCCAACAATTCAAACCCCTGTTCCATGGATCTCTTTATGTGATGCCAAAGCTTTGATGCATCTTTACACAGGTGGGAAAACCAGTCAGGTCATTTGTGAACGCTAAACTCAGAATAAATAAAAAATAATTTCAAAATTAATCTCTATTTTGCTCTAAACTTTACCAAATATACTCCAGCACTGACAGGTCTTTTCCTAAAATAATTTCAAAATAACCAGAAACAGTCACGAATTTCACTCAAGATTTATATGAAATGTGAAGAGGATTTCCGATACATGTCTTTAATCCAGACCGTTAGTGATGTAAATAATACATTTCTATCCAGAAGGGAGCTTACTTGTGATTTTACAGGATTAGGGGGGAAACTAAAAAAACTTGAGGCAATAGACATGATTAATAAGGAATTTAATTTAGGAGGTAAAGTTATCATCCCAATGGGATTAAAGAGTCATGCTGGAAAATCAATAGTGACAGGCACATTCTTTGTTTATGATGATGAAGGATTAGCAAAAAAACATATCAATCCAACAATATTTTCTAGGCTAGAAAAATTAAAGGCAAAGATTGCAGAAGCAGAAAAAGCTGAAGAAACCCCTGTTGAAGGAACAGATACCAAACAAGCAGAAGCAACTCCTAAAGAACCCAAAGAGGAGAAATCAGAATAATGGCAGGAAAAAAAGGATCCAGTCCTAATGTTTCCAAGTATTTCAAATTAGATGGCGATAAAATATCTAGATTGAAAAAAAATTGTTCTAGATGTGGAAAGGGCGTATACATGTCGGATCATAAGGACAGACATACCTGTGGAAAATGTGGACTCACAGAATTTATTCAATAGTATTTTAGATTAAAAGTTCTGTATTTAATTATCATAAAAATAAATTTAAATTTTCCTAAAGATGATTAAAAGTGTAATTATCATCAAAAAAACATTTAAAATTTAAATAGACAAGAATAATTTTCTAGAATTAACGATGGAAGATAAATGTCCACGTTGTAATTGTCTCCCTTCAGATTGTAAAAATAGTGAAACCCAATACGATTGTCCAAAGTGTACTTGGAAGCAATGCGATTGTTGGGCAAAAAATAATAATTTAGATTGAATTCTTCTGTAAATAGGAATAATCAAAATTAATTATAAAAAAATGACCCCATTTTTAATGGAGAGTTTTGTAGAATTGACGAGTTAGATTATTTTTCTTCTATTCCACAATTTATACAAATATTTTTTGATTGGATTTCAAACCAGGCAAAATTATGAATATATCCTTTTTTACATTCCATAGAGACATGTCTAGGAATTCGAAGGATTTGAAAATGACTGTCAAAAAGAACATCGATCCAACATTGAAAAATTGAGACAATTGAAATTCGATCTAAAACGAATCTGGAAAAGCATTATTTTTCCAAGACATTAACTCGTTGAATATTTCAAGATAGTTTTGTGAGTTTGTAGTAACATGAACATGAGCATCCAAATCTCCAAAATTACCCTCAAAAACCATCGTTGTTCGTCTTTTAAATAATGGCACAGTGATACCTACTTTTTTTATCTTTTCAAAGCAATAATTATCGATGTTAATTTGACTGTCATTTATTGTAACTGTCTTTTTTTCCAAATTTTTATTTATGTTTAGATCTATCTGTTCATTTGTAAATTTACTCCAAATAGGAGAATTCATAGGCCAGCGATGAACATGTATTTTTTCTGCAAAAAAGGTTATTGGAAATTTAGGGTTATTATCCGTCATGGTAATTACCCATTAATTTTGCATTAAATCATTTTCATTTGCAGTTTTTTCAAAAAAATACTCTTGTTTTTTTAAATCAGATTCTTTGATTATTCTACACTTTCTAATGGGAACAAATCTTGATATTTGTTCATAAGTGTTTTTTACTCGAAAATCTGCTGCAAAGACAATTTGTAGCAGTGGAGATCGTTCCTCAATCAAAGGTTTTGCTTGTATGTATCCTGATCCTTGTCTCATTCCCGAACGATAAAGACCAATTTTTTTTTTACTTTTTGAAATTTGAGGATCTTGATAACAACAAATAGCATACTCTTCATTATTTTTTTCAATTATTGTCATTCGGGTAAATTTATCACTCCAAGTTTCAACCTCTTTTGCCAATAAATTGGCCTCATCTTTATCCTCAAAGACAGTTGATACTACCAATCTACCTCCCTCATAAGCCCAATAAATTCCGTGAAAATTTCCACGCCAATCAATATCAAAAGAGGGCATGGGATTTCAAAGGCTAAGTAAAATTAAGACCTTTGGATTAGTCATAAAACTCTTGACTGTTTTTGAATCTTTGAAAAAACCTAATAAAGTTTCTTTTTACGAATTTTTGAGCTTTTGTGTTCTAGATTCTCCAGCCTTTTCAGGAATTCCGGATCCAGCCTAATTTTAGAAATGGATTCCACAGATAATTTTACAGTGTTTGTATCAAGGGAGACATTTGTTTTTGGCAAGTCCTTATCAATCCAATATTTTATCACTTTATCTTCTAGCTTATAGTCTCGAAAACCTGAAGGGAATTTTTTGACAATATGATTCAGCAAAGTTTTATCTTTAAAGACGGCACGGGCTTCAAACAGCCGAGTTTCATCTGCATAAACACTTTCAAATAAATTTCCAGAAATTTCATCAGAAAGTAATTCCATTTTTGAAATTTTACGTATTAATTCTAAATAATGTAAAAATTCATGGGCCAATATCGCATGAATGGTTCCCTTAAGACCATAAGCTACCAGGGGGGCAGAAATTTGGATTACAACCTGAAAATTTCCTTCTAAAAATACTGGAATTGTGCGAGCAAATAAAATCCCAAATTCGTAGGAATTAGGACTAGGGGATGAGACAACCACAGATGGCTCCACGTAAGCAATAGGAAATTGTATTCCAGATGCCTTCTCAATCCGATTAATTCCCTTAACTACAAGAGAAAATCGTTTTAAAACCAGATCATATACTTCATCAGAAATAATCCCTTTAAGATGTGCGTCTTTAAATCGAATTAGGGGATCCAATGTAACTACCTGATCATAATGTTTGTAAAAAGGTTGGGTAGAACCTAAAACGTGTATCTAAAAATTAACTTTTAGGAGTTGTCAGTGTCGGAGTATATCTGGTAAAGTTTAGAGTTAGAGAATAAATTTTTAAAATGTCTATCAACTATAAGTAAGCCTTTATCCATTGTTATCCTGAGATGTAAACAGCAAAATCATCAATTTGTACAGCAATTTTACTTATCGCAGGTTTTGGCTCTATACTGTTTTTTCCAACAGATGGGTATTCTACATTTCACTTTTGGGAGATTAACGAAATTTATTCAAATGCAAATGGAACTCACCAATTCATCGAATTAACTACTACTTTTGATGGCCAAAACCTTGTTGATGGTCATGAAATTAATGCAACATCAGATGGCAATACCAAAACTTTTACCTTTGGGAATAACTCACAAGTATCCACTGCCAATCATTCTCTTTTGTTGGTAACTCCTGCATTGGCTGCCTTGTCTGGGTTTCCAGCTCCTGATTTTATAATTCAAAGTAATTTTTTTGAGTCCACGGCAAATACTACTACCATTGATTTTATTGGTGCAGATATTGTAACTATGAATGGCAACATTCCAATCGATGGTCTAAACTCTGTAGATGATAGCGGAACTGTAATGACTGTATCACCTACAAACTATGATGGTGCAACTACAAGCCCTCCTTTTGCAAATCCTTTTTCTTTATTTAATACTACTTTTGTAGATTCTTTTTCAGTTGGAGGACAGGATACTGGCCCACAAGGTGTTGCCATTAGTACTGATGGAACAAAGATGTTTGTTGTAGGTTTTGCTGGAGATAGTCTACGAGTACACCCTTGGTACAGCATTTGACGTATCCACTTCAGTCTTTGTAGACTCTTTTTCAGTTGCAGCGCAGGATAATGGTCCAGTAGATGTTGCCTTTAGTACTGATGGAACAAAGATGTTTGTTGTTGGGGATGATGGAGATGCAGTCTACGAGTACAACATCGTTTTGATTGGAGCATGTTCTCCCCCTCACTCCGGCGATTGGACAGTTAGTTCAACGTGTACAATGACTGCTGATGCTACAATAACTAATGGGGACTTGATTGTTCAGAATAATACTGTATTGACAATTCCTAACGGTGTTACTTTGAACATTGATTTTACAACACATGACCTTACAGTCCAGTTAGGAAGCGGTATTTCACTTGGTGGAACAATGACATAAAGTCTAGAATTTATTTTTTGGAATTATTTATACTCAAAAGATATCCCGTAAAGAGGTTGATTTATCTAGATTTTGGTTTTCCACGTTTTGCCGTCTTTATTTTTCGTCGATTAGCAGTTTGATCTGCACGTCTCAAGTGCTTATTTTTTTTTCTTACAGGCATAGTAATACTCAAAAAATGCACTAGTTATTTGTTATCATTTTAATTTCAAGAAAATCAAATTCATCACATTTACAATTATTCTCAATTGTTTGAC